>JBGGMZ010000533.1:0-56226 GCA_041287745.1 Chthoniobacter sp.
TCGTCGCTGAGGCGGAGCCCACTGCTGCCACCGAGCACAAGCTCCGGGTCGTCCTCGTCGGCGATTCTACGGTCGCCGAGAAGAGCGGGTGGGGGACGGCATTCATGAAACTCCTCGCGCCGGATGTGGAGTGCACCAATGCGGCACGCGGCGGCCAGAGCACGAAGAGCTTTCTCGACGGGGGAAACTGGCAGAAGGCGCTCGCGCTGAAGCCCGATTGGGTGCTCATCCAGTTCGGGCACAATGATCAGCCGGGCAAAGGCCCGAATCGCGAAACCGATCCCGAGACGACCTATCGCGCGAATCTGATCCGCTATGTGGACGAAGCCCGGGCGGCTGGGGCCAAGCCGGTGCTGGTGACGTCGATGGTCCGGCGCACCTTTCAGCCCGACAAGCAGCATCTGCGCGTGGATCTCGAACCTTATGTCGCGGCGATGAAAAAGGTGGCCGAGGAAAAGAAAGTGCCCTTGGTGGATCTCCACGCACGCAGCCACGAGCTCATCGAGAAGCTCGGGGCGAGCGGTGTGGCCGAGGCTAAAATGGAAGCCGAAGCCAAACCCCCCGCCACCCACGATGGCACCCATCTCAACGAACACGGCGGAGAAATCATCGCGCCGTTGGTGGCGGATGAATTGCGCAAGGTCGCGCCGGAGTTGGCCGCGCACTTGGCGCCGGTGAAGTAACTCGCAGGGGCGCTCTCCAATTCTCGGGCTCACGAAACTAAAACAACAGCAGATGACGCTTCCGGTTTTAGCGCTGGCGCCAGGATCGGAAGCGCCGCCTGCAAGCAACGTAAATCATCTCCGAGAGTTGCTCTTTAACCTTTGCACGCGCAGGAACACGTCCCTCTTAATTTTTCCCACCATGAAACTCCTCCGCACCTGTTTCGCCCTTGTCCTCGCCGGCACGATTGCGCGCTCCGCGCCCGCCGCTACGCCGATTCCCGCCAAGGATCGCACGGTCATCCTCATCACCATCGATGGCTTTCCCGCGTGGCTCTGGCACGATCCTGCGCTGCCGGTGCCCACGTTGCGCAAGCTGGCTGCCGAGGGCGCGGAAGCGGAGAGCATGCAGGTGGTGAATCCTTCGATCACCTGGATCTGCCACACCACGCTCGTCACTGGCGTGGGGCCGATCCAGCACGGCGTGCTTTTCAATGGGCTGCTCGTTCGCCAAGGCACCGACAAGCCGCCGATGATCGAGCAATGGCGCGATAAAGCGGATCTAGTGCACGTGCCGACCATTTACGATGTCGCGCACCAGGCGGGGCTGAAGACAGCGCAGGTGGATTGGGTGGCGATCCTCAACTCGGGCACGATCGATCACGAATTTCTCGAGATCCCCAAGCCGGGCGGTGAGATCGAACGCGAGCTTATCGCCGAGGGCGTGCTCACGGAAAATGACGTGCGCAATTTCGTCAAGGGCAAGAGCCCGGCCTGGCGCGACATGATGTGGAACAAGGCGGCCATTCACATCCTGCAGAAGCACAAGCCGAACTTCCTGCTCATGCACTATCTCAACACCGACGCGCTTAACCATGCGGACGGTCCCGGGAGCATGGCGAGCTATGCGGCCTATGCGCTGGTGGACTACCAGATCCGCGACCTGCTCGCGGGTATCGAGGCTGCGGGGATGAAGGACAAGACGACTGTGATCATCACCACCGACCACGGGTTCAAGAAAGTGAAGACGGGCATCTGGGGGAATGTGGCGTTGCGCAAAGCGGGGCTGATCGAGGCCGAGGGCGCGACGGTGAAGAGGTGCGATGCCTACATCGTGCCGGAAGGCGGACTGGCCTTTGTCTACGTGACCGATCCGGCCAAACGCGCCGCGCTGCTGCCGAAGCTGAAGGAAATCTGTGCCGGCTTGGAGGGCGTGGACAAGGTGATCGATGGCGCGGATGCGCATAGCATCGATATCCCGACGCCGGCGGAAAATCAGGGTACGGGCGATCTCATCCTGACCGCGAAAGCCGGTTACGCCTTTCAAGCCAAGGTGGATGGCGATGCCACAACCGGCGACCCGAAGGGTTACTATGGCACGCACGGCTATCTCGCCAGCGACCCGGAACTCGATGGCGTCTTCATCGCCTCGGGATACGGGATCAAACCCGGCACGAAGCTGGGCAAGATCCGCAACCGCGACGTGGCGCCGACGGTGGCGGAGCTGCTCGGCGTGTCGCTGCCGCATGTGGAGGGCCATGCGCTGAAGGAAGCGCTCGCGCCGTAGGGCGACGCAGCCTCTTTAAAACCACAGAGGCACAGAGGTACAGAGAAGACGGAGAAGGGTGAACTACGGATTGCGCGGATTTCAAGGATGGAGCTGCGCTGCCCCTTCCTCAATCAGTGCCATCCGTGAAATCCGTGGTCAAAAACCTACGGGCAGTCAGGTTGGCGCTCCAGAGAACACAAAGGGTGAAAAGAAGGAGGAGATGAGTCTTGTTCCTTGCCTCCTCTGTGTCTCTGTGTCTCTGTGGTTAACTACGCGCAACCGCAAGCTTCGGCCGCGGTTTCATGTCCACCATGAAATCCGTTTTCCTCCTCGCGCTTGCGCTGCTGTCCTTCGCCGCCGTTCACTTGGCGGCTGCTGAGCCCAGCAAGCCGAATGTCCTCTTCATAGCCGTGGATGACCTGCGCGATTGGGTCGGATATCTCGGCAAAAATCCGCAGACCAAGACGCCGAATATCGATCGTCTCGCCGCGCGCGGGGTGGCTTTCACGCATAACTATTGCGCGGCGCCGGTCTGCAACCCTTCGCGTGCCGCGCTCATGAGCGGGCTGCGGCCCTTCACCACCGGCGTGTATGAAAATAACAACGACTGGCGCACGGTAATCCCGGAGGAGCAGACGCTCACCCATGTCTTCCGGCAGGCGGGTTATTTCGTGTGCGGGGCGGGGAAGATTTACCATGAGTCGTATCCGCGGCGGAGCGATTGGGATGATTACTTGCAAGGCGAGGGCAAGCGCGGCGCGGAGACCGATGCGCAGAATGAAGGCACGAGCGGCATTCGTTTTGCCCCGCTCGATTGCCGCGATGATGAACTCGCGGATTACAAGATCACCGACTACGCCATCGCCGAACTGGGTAAGAAGCACGACAAGCCTTTCTTCCTCGCCTGCGGACTGCACAAGCCGCACATGCCCTGGAATGTGCCGCGCAAATACTACGACCTATTTCCGCTGAAGGACATCGAGCTGCCTCCTTACACCGAGAGCGATCTCGACGATGTACCGCCTGCCGGCGTGCGCATGGCCAAGCCGCAGGGCGATCACGCGGAGATGCTGAAGACCGGCAAATGGAAGAATGCCATCCAGGGCTATCTCGCGGCGACCGCTTACACGGACATGAATATCGGGCGGTTGCTCGAGGCCTTCGACAAGAGCGCTTACAAGGACAACACGATCGTCGTCTTTTGGTGCGACCATGGGTGGCACCTTGGCGAGAAGCAGCACTGGCGGAAATTTGCGCTCTGGGAGGAGGCTACGCGTTCGCCGCTCATCTGGATCGTGCCGGGGCTCACGCAGCCCGGCGGTCGCTGCGAACGCACGGTGGATTATATGAGCATGTTTCCCACGATGTGTGATGTGGCGGGGCTGCCGACGCCGGCACATGTGCAGGGGAAGAGCATTCGTACGTTGCTCGCGGATCCGAAGGCAGCGTCGGATCAGCCGGCGCTGACGACGTATCTTTTCAACAATCACGCCGTACGCTCGGAAGACTGGCGTTATATCCGCTATGCCAATGGGGACGAGGAACTCTACAACGATGCCAAGGATCCGAACGAGTGGACCAACCTGGCGATGAAACCGGAATTCGCGGCGAAGAAAGCGGAGCTGGGGAAATTCATCCCCACGGAAAATCATCCCGATATCGGCGGCGCGAAAGATGGGGCGAAGAAAAAGAAGTAGCGCGTGCCCGGGTGGGCTCCAAAAGCGCCAAATCAGATATTACCCGATACCCCCCAATGAAAGCCTTCCTCGCGTCTGCCGCCTTCCTGTTTCTCGTTTGCCTTAGCGTCCTGGCGGCAGAGCCTCCATTGACGCTTGCTCGCGAGGGCAACTTCCTCGTCGTCCGCGGCACGCAGCTTCCCGGCGAGGAGATCCGTATCAACTACCTCGAGGCCTACTGCCGCGCGGGATCGACCGATGCGGATTGGGTACAGCACACGGTCGTCAAGCACACCTCTGAGCTGATCTCGCTGAGCGATGATGCGCGGGTGATGAAGCTGCGCGACACGCTGGCCGATGGCGTGACCGTCGAGCACACCATCACCGCCGGAACGGATGAGGTGGACTTCCAGCTCGTTGCACACAATCCCACCGCCACTCGCAGCGAGGCCCACTGGGCGCAACCTTGCGTGCGACTGAGCAAGTTCCTCGGCATGGATGAGAAGACCGCGGGCAAGGCCGAGGATTACCTGCCGAAGTCATTCATCTTCCTCGACGGCAAACTCACCCGCCTGCCCACGGCGCAGTGGGCCACGCAGGCCCGCTACATTCCCGGCCAGGTCTGGTGCCCGGCCAATGTCCCGCGCACCGATGTGAACCCCCGCCCGCTCAGCCCCCTCGTCCCGAGCAACGGCCTCATTGGTTGCTTCAGTGGGGACGACAAGATGATCTACGCCACTGCTTGGGAGCCGTATCAGGAGCTCTTCCAAGGTGTGATCCGTTGTCTGCATTCCGACTTCCGCCTCGGCGGTCTCCAGCCCGGCGAGACGAAGAACATCCGCGGGAAGATTTACCTCGTGCCGAACGACGTTCCCGCCCTGCTTGCCCGCTACACGAAGGACTTCCCCGAGCACGCTCGTTAGGCGCTGAAAGGAAGGTTCCGGCTTGCCGCAAGGGCGCGCTGTTGCGACAAACACCGTCCCACCTTCATGAGTACCATTGGCGTTGCCATCATCGGTTGCGGCGGAATCACGCTGCAAAATCACCTTCCCGGTCTCGCGCTCTGCAAAGACACGCGCGTCGTCGCCCTCTGCGACAACAACCCCGCGACCCTCGAAAAGGCCAGCCGCGAAACGGGCATCAATGTCACCTCCACGAGCTACGAGGAGATCGTGAAGCGCGACGATGTGCAGGCGGTGATCATCGCCACGCCGAACATTTCCCACGGCCCCATCGCCCTCGCCGCCATCGCCGCCGGCAAACACGTCCTGTGCGAAAAGCCGATTTCCATGACCTACGAAGAGGCCGTGAGCATGGCCACCGCCGCCGACGCCGCGGGTGTGCGTCACATGACGGCCTTCACCTATCGCTTCGTGCCGGCGATGCGCTACCTCAGCCATCTCATCGCGCAGGGCGATCTCGGCCAGCCGTATCACTACCGCTCCTGCCGCTTGCAGGATTGGGGTACGCGCAATCTCGGCTGGCGCCAGGTGAAAGCCCTTGCCGCCACCGGCGAACTTGGCGACATGCTTTCGCATCGTATCGACTTCGCCCAATTTCTCATCGGACCCATCGAGCGCCTCGTGGCGAACATGAAGCAGCTCATCCCCACGCGCGGCGGTCAACCGAGCGACCTCGATGATTGGGTCGCGGTTCTCGCCGATTTCAAGGGCGGCGCGACGGGAGTGCTCGAAAGCTCGAAGCTGGCCAGCGGCCGGAATGAAAGCTGGCGCAGTCTCGACTGGGTGGAGCTCAACGGCAGCGAAGGGACGTTTGAATTCACCACCGGCAAATGGAACGAACTGCTCCACGGCAAGGTCGGCGGCCCAGGCCTCGCCCCGCTGGCCGTCCCGCGGGAGTTCTGGGTCTGGCCGGGGAGCCCGCGCGACCCGGGCGTCGGCGATCCGCTTGTTACCTTCCGCTACGACCAGGCGTTCGAGTTCATCGACGCCATCCGCAACCAGCGGTCGTGCAACCCGAGCTTTCACGAAGGCGTACGCATGCAGGCCGTGATCGACGCCGTCGTCCGCTCCACGGAAACCCGCGCCTGGGTCGACGTTCCTCAATCCTGATTTTGCAAAATCCTATGGAAAAAACCGCTGTCATCACCGGAGCCGGCAGTGGCGTCGGTGCCGCCGTCGCCGTCGCCCTTGCAAAACAAGGCTGGCGTGTGGCCCTGCTTGGCCGTCGCCGCGAAGTTCTCGAAACTGTCGCCGCTCAGATTCCCGGCGCGCTGGTCATCCCCTGCGACGTGGGCAATTCCGACGCCGTGGCCGAGATGGGCAAGCGCGTGCTCGCCGAGTTCGGCAGCGTGGAAGCGCTGGTCAATGCCGCCGGCACGAATGTGCCCCATCGCGCGCTCGAGGTGCTCTCGCTCACCGACTACCACGAGATGATGAACGCGAACCTCAATGGCGCCTACTACTGCACCCAGGCTTTCCTGCCGCAGATGCGCCAGCGTGGCTCGGGCACGATCGTCAATATCGTCTCCGACGCCGGCAAGGCGGCCTCGCCCAAGGCAGGCCCCGGCTATGTGATTTCGAAGTTCGGCATGGCCGGCCTCACCTCGGCGATCAACGCCGAAGAGCGCACTCGCGGCGTGCGCGCCTGCGCCATTTTTCCCGGCGATATCGATACGCCCATCCTCTCGAAGCGTCCGGTCGTCCCCGACGCTACTGCCCGCCTGAAGATGATGCAGCCCGAGGACATCGCCGAGTGCGTGCTCCTCGCGATCAATCTCCCCTCGCGCGTGATCATCGAAGAGATGATCGTGCGTCCGCGGTGACATTGTTTTAACGCAGAGACGTAGCGACGCGGAGAAGAAGACAAGACGGTCAGATATTGAGACGATCCGACGAGAGGATCGTGCCGCAATGCCGCATCGTCTGTTTCTTCTCTCATTCTTTCCTCTGCGTCTTTGCGCCTCTGCGGTTAAAAATTCCGCTAAAAAAGGGGCGAGCGCGGTTTTAAGACATATGCCCATGTTTCTCCGCAGCCTCGCCGCCCTTCTCGCGCTCGGCCTCGCCGCTCGTGCGGAGTCCGCTCCCGACCTCTTCGCCCGGGACAATCTCATGGCTTGGTGCATCGTGCCCTTCGATGGCAAGAAGCGCGGGCCCGAGGATCGCGCAGCCATGCTGGAGAAGCTTGGGCTCAAGCACTTCGCCTACGACTACCGCGCGGAGCACATCCCTACTTGGGACGACGAACTCGACGCGCTCAAGCGTCACGGCATCTCGCTCGACGCCTGGTGGTTTCCCAGCACCTTGAACGACGAGGCGAAAAAGACGCTCGAGCTCTTCCGGCGCCACGGGGTGCATCCGCAGCTGTGGGTTTCGGGCGGCGGTGCGCCGACGAAGTCGCCGGAGGAGCAGGCGCAGCGGGTGGAAAAGGAAGCGAAGCGCATCCGCACCATCGCCGAGGCCGCGGCTCAGATCGGTTGCAAGGTCGCGCTCTACAATCACGACAACTGGTTCGGTGAACCGGAGAACCAGCTCGCGATCATCGAGCAACTTCAGCGCGAGGGCATCCAAAACGTTGGCATCGTTTACAATTTTCACCACGGCCATTCGCAGGTCGATCGCTTCCCAATCCTCCTTGAGAAGATGAAGCCGCACCTGCTCGCGTTGAATCTCGACGGCATGTTCCGCGACGGCGACAAGAACGGCCGTCTCATCGCGCCGCTGGGCCAGGGCGATCTCGACCTGCAATTGCTCCGCATCGTGCGTGAGAGCGGCTGGCGTGGTCCCATCGGCATTCTCAATCACACCGGCGAAGATGCGGAGGAGCGCCTGCAGGATAATCTGGACGGTCTTGCCTGGCTCACCGCGTTGCTCGATGGAAAGCGCACTCCGCAGCCCGTGCCGCACTCGTGGAGGGCACCCGCCTGGCCGCCGCTCAATGGCGATAAAAGCGATGGCGACGAGATCATCATTCCTGCGGCGACTGATGATGAACTCACTCGCGCCAGCGGCTGGCCTGCCGATGCGGAGCTGAAGAAATGGGAGCGCTCGTTGGGCGGCGAGAGTTCGAATCGTTTCACCGCGCTCACCCAGATCGACAAAGTAAACGTCGGTAAACTGGATGTGGCCTGGAACTATCATTCCGGCGATGGCACCTCGAATATCCAGTGCAACCCGATCGTCGTGGATGGCGTGATGTTCGTGCCGACCGGCGGCTGGAATATCGCCGCGCTCGATGCCGCGAGCGGCAAAGAACTATGGCGCTTTGCAGTGCCCCGAGAGGGAAAGGCCCTCGAAGATCAGCCCGCGCGTCGTGGACTTCTTTATTGGAAAGGCGACGCGATTAGTCCCGCGCGCTTAATCTTCGGCGCGGGCAAATGGATCTACGCGCTCGATCCCAAGACGGGCAAGGTCATCGATGGCTTCGGCAAGGACGGCCGTACCGACATCCCTACCGCTGCCACCGCCGTCGGCGCGATCTATCGCGATGTCCTCGTGGTAGCCGGATATCTTGGTGACATCTACGGCTACGACGTGCGTACCGGCGCGCAAGTATGGACTTTTCACACCAAGCCGCAACCGGGCGAATATGGTTACGACACGTGGAGCCACGTGGAGCAGGGGGCGAATTGCTGGGGTGGCATGGCGCTCGATGAATCGCGCGGCATCGCCTACATCTCTACGGGCTCGCCCAAGCCGAACTACCTCGGCATGCGGCACACGGGCGACAATCTCTTCGGCGATTGCGTGATCGCTGTGGACGCATTGACTGGCAAGCGCCTGTGGCATTTCCAGGAAATCCGCCACGATGTGTGGGATTGGGACATTCCCGCACCTCCGAATCTCGTTACTGTTGAGCGCAACGGGATCAAGGTCGATGCTGTGGCGCAGGTCACCAAGCTCGGCAACACGCTGCTACTCGACCGCACGAATGGCAAACCGCTCTTCCCCTATCGCCTCCAGCGCGTGAAGACCGAGCTCCTGCCGGGCGACCAGCCCGCGCCATTCCAGCCTGTGCCGGAGTTGCCGCAGCCCTTTGCGCGGCAGCAGTTCACGCTGCAGGATGTGCCGACCTCGCCCGATGTGCAGGCGGTGGTCATGCCCGTAGTGCAGCGCTCAAATATCGGGCGATATCCTTCCATCCAGGAAGCGAAGCCGACGCTGCTTTTCAACATTCATGGCGGTGCGGAGTGGACGGGCGCGACGGCGAATCCGCACACCGGCAAGCTCTACGTCACGGCGAATGAAATCCCGTGGTTTGTCACTTGTTTCCGGGATGACGATCCCGAGCCGGCCAAGCCACCGACCGCCGGGGAGCAAGTATACATGACCATTTGCGTCGCCTGCCATGGTGCGGATCGCAAAGGCATCGGCCACGCCGCACCGTTGCGCGGGTTGCGTCATCGTCTCACTGAGGAGCAGATCCTCGAGCAGTTGAAAAACGGTCGCGGCTCCATGCCGCCGATGCTCGCGGCGCTTCAGCCGGATCAAGTAAAGCCGTTGCTCGATTTCCTGCTCTGCCGCGATAGGCCGATTCCGCCGATCGATCCGAAGGCGCCGCCAAAGTGGGCCTTTGGTGGATGGAACCGGCTGCAGGATGCGCAGGGCTATCCGGGATGCAATCCGCCTTGGGGCACACTCACGTGCATCGATTTGAATAGCGGCAAAATCTCGTGGCGGGTGCCCTTCGGGGAGTATGCCGAGCTGAAGGACAAAGGCGTGGCGAAGACCGGGCAGGAAAACTTCGGCGGGGCGATGCTGACTTCCACCGGGGTGATCATCGCCGGCGGCACGCGCGACAAAAAGCTGCGTGCCTTCGACGCCGAAAATGGGAGCGAGCTCTGGAGTTATCAGCTCCCGTTGCATTCCACCGCACCGCCCGCGAGCTATGAGGCGGGTGGACGGCAGTTCATCGTCGTGCCCGTGACCGGTGGCGGAAAGCTCGGCGGCCCGACCGGCGATGCGTGGATGGCGTTTGCGCTGCCGAAGTAAAAGTGCGCGAAGTGTGAGCATACCGGCGATCGGCCCGAACCAAGCGCGTCCGCGCATCCAAAAAAAAGTCATTCTGAGCCTGCGAAGAACCTCTGATCTCTGCTTCGCATCTGTCGCCAAGCCAGCGTGACGACGATCAGGTCATCCCAATTCGCGCCCGGTGAAGAACGATTTCAGAGATTCTTCGCAGGCTCAGAATGACGATTGCTTTTGGGGCACGCTTCGCGTGCGACGCATGAGGACACGCGCCCTTCACCTCCTGCGGGAGGGCGTCTTGTTTTGGAAGTCGACTGTTCGTGAGCGGCTCGAGATGAGCCATTCGTTGACCGCTGCTTACAGCAACAGCAGATAAGGGCTCTCGACCAGCTTGCGCAGCTCGGCGAGATACTGCGCGCCGACCGCGCCGTCGACGACGCGGTGATCGGCGCTCAGGCCGATGGCCATGCGTTGGCCGACGACGATCTCGTCCTTCGCGTTCACGACCGGCTTCTTGACGATCGCGCCGACGCTGATGATGAGCGATTGCGGCGGGTTGATGATCGCGGAAAAGCTTTCAATGCCGTAGCTGCCGAGGTTCGAGACGGTAATCGTGCCGCCGGCGTATTCGTTGGGAGTCAGCTTCTTCGAGCGCGCGCGCGTGGCGAGGTCCTTCACGGATTCGCTGATTTCGCGGAGCGACTTTTTCTGAGCCTCACGGATGACTGGCGTTACAAGGCCTTCCTCCACGGCGATCGCGACGCTGAGCTGGATGTTGCCGTATTGAATGATGGAGTCACCAGCGAAGCTCGCGTTCACCGCGGGCACTTTCACCGCGGCGGCGATCACGGCCTTGAGCACGAAATCGTTCACGGTGAATTTCGGCCCACCGGCGGATTCGCTCGCGGCGTTGGCCTCAGCGCGGAATTTCATCAGCGGACCGGCGTCCACTTCAATGTTGAGATAGAAATGCGGGATGGTCGTCTTGCTCGCGAGCAGACGCTCGGCGATGACGCGGCGCATGCCGCTGAGCGGGATCTTCTGATCGCCCGCGCCGGCCGGGGTGGCGGGGACGGGAGCAGGGCCGGAAGTCTTCGCAGACGAAGCGCCACCAGCGGGTGCGCCTTCCACATCCTTCGCCACGATGCGGCCGCCGGGGCCAGTGCCCGAGAGGTTGGAAAGCTCGACGCCCTTTTCCTTGGCGATCTTCTTGGCCAGCGGAGAAGCCTTCACGCGGCCGCCTGCAGCTGCGGGCGTGGAAACAGGGGCCGGAGCGGCGGATTTGCTCACGCTGGTTTCCGTGGCGCCCGCGGGGGCGATGGTGTCCTCTTTGGCTGCCTTGGTCTTGGGAGATTCAGGAGCCGATTCGCCTTCTGCCGGGGGCTTTTCGCCCTTTTGCAGGAGCAGCGCGATCTTGCCGCCGACCGGGGCCTTGCCGCCGGCAGCGACCAGATGCTTGTGGAGGATGCCGTCGTCGAACGCTTCCATCTCCATCGTCGCCTTGTCGGTCTCGATCTCGGCCAGCACGTCGCCGGACTCCACTTTGTCCCCCTCATTCTTGCGCCACTTGAGGAGCGTGCCCTCGGTCATAGTGTCGCTCAGTTTGGGCATTTCGATGTAGATGGCCATGGTCGGTGAAATTTGGAAAGTTACAGCGGAGCACTAAAGCGGCGCTTCCGGTGGGAGACAAGTACTCAACGCAGGAAGAAGACGATCTGCCTTTCGGACAATCAGACAAAGAGTGGCTCATGTCCCACAGCCTGATTGTTTGAATGTCTCGATGCCTATGCCCCGCAGCCGACGATCAAGAGCTGTTTGGGCTTCTTGCCGGTCACGCTGTAGACGGCGGTGCCACCGCCCTCGTAGTAGCCCGAATCGAGGATCACTTCCATTTTGCCGTCTCCATCGAGATCGAGGATGGCGGAAATTTCATACCAGTTCGGCACGTTGAAGGTCTCTCCTTTCGGGTAGAATTCTCCGTCGATGAGCTGGGTTTGCACACGGTCGCCATTCGTACGGCGCACCAGGACACACGAATAACTTCCGGCTGGGGCGCTGGAGGGTGCTGAACCGTCCTTCGTCAGGTAGTTGGTCGCGCTGATGAGCACCTCGTCCTCGCCGTCGCCATCGAGATCCACGCGAATGATCTTGGTGATCTTTACCTTTGGTGTGCGGATGCCTTTGCTGAAGAGAAAATCAGCCACGGCCTTCTGATAGACGGGTTGGGTGGTGTCCTGGATTTTCGGAACGCGCGGAAGGGCATTCCATGGCCCGGCGAAGGCGATGACACCGCTCTTCGGCTTGGGTGCGAGATTGATGACCTGCTGGTCCGGGCACGGCTCCTCGAAGGAATGCGGCTTGCCGCCCTTTACGACGCCGAGGCGCTCGGTGAGCGTATAGAGATGATATTGCTCGCCGCCGTGCATAGTCTTCGCTGCATCCTCCATTTTGAGGAATCTCCCATCACCGCTGGCACCGAGCAGAAAGCCGTGCTCCACATCGACGATGGGGAAGGTATCCGCATGAACGGCCGCGGCCAGAAGCAACGAAACGAGGGCGGTGCGCATCATGCGGCGATGTTTAGCACTTCGCTGTTAAATCGAAAACAGGGAAAGGGTGGGCGGGGCTACGAAGCGGAGGTTGATTTCACCGCAGAGGCGCCGAGAACGCAGAGGGCCGCAATTCACGAATCGGGGAGGGGGTTGCAGGGATTTTAAAAACGCAGAGACGCGGAGACGCAGAGGCTCGGGTTTGAAGCGCTAATGGGCATTAATGAACGCGAATGGCGTGCGACTAGGATTTGTCCCACGGCTCATAGCGGCTCGCCGCCTCTCAGCTTTCGAATTCACGCATGAGGCCGGCAAGTCGAGAACTGGCCGAGATCAACCTCTGCATTCTCCGCGTCTCTGCGTTTTAAAATTCCGACTCCGCTGTTCAAGCGGGGCAGCCTTAGCAGATGCTCAACACCTTCGAGATCACGTCCTGTGGACGCGGGAGCTGTTTGGGCTCCATCTTCGGCGAGTAGATCGCCGGGGCGTCCAGCGAGGTGACGCGCAGGACGGGCGCATCGAGATCGTCGAAGCATTTCTCCTGGAGCATCGCGGCGATCTGGGCGCTCACGCCGCAGAAAGGCTTGTTCTCGTCGACCAGCACCGCGCGGTGGGTTTTGCGCACGCTGGCGAGGATGGCGTCTTCATCGAGCGGGCGAATGCTGCGCAGGTCGATGACTTCGGCATCGATGTCATGCTCGGCGGCGAGAAGCTCGGCAGCTTTCAGCGCAGTGAGCGCGGCGCGACCGTGAGCGATGAGCGTGATGTCCTTGCCCTCTTTCTTGATGTCGGCTTTGCCGAGTGGGATGACGTATTCTTCCTCCGGCACTTCGCCCTTCTCGCCGTAGAGGAGCGTGTTTTCCATGAACATCACGGGATCGTTGTCGCGGATTGCGGCCTTCATCAGGCCCTTCGCATCGTAGGCCGTCGCGGCGCTGACCACCTTGAGGCCGGGGACGTTGGCGAGCCAGTTCTCCGGCGTGTGCGAGTGGGTGGCGCCGACGTTAGTGCCGCCATTCGCAGGGCCGCGAATGACGATCGGGCAATTGATCAGCCCGCCGCTCATATAGCGGATCTGGGCGGCGTTGTTCACGATCTGGTCGTAAGCCACCGTGCTGAAGCTCCAGAACATGAGCTCCATCACAGGACGCAGGCCGAGCATGCTCGCGCCAATGCCCATGCCGATGAAGGCAGCCTCGGAGATGGGCGTGTCGACCACGCGCTTGTCGCCAAATTTCTTCCACAGGCCCTTGGTGACCTTGTAAGCGCCATCGTATTGGGCCACTTCTTCACCGATGAGCACGACATTCGGGTCGCGCTCGATCTCCTCGGCGAAGGCTTGGTTCAGTGCGTCGCGATATTCAATAAGTGCCATGGATCAATCGTGGAAAAAGTGCTTGCCCGTGCGACCGGCCTCGGTCTGGCGGTCTACTTCGAAATAAACGTCCTCGAAGATGGCGCCGTCCTCCGGCAGCGGACTGTCTTCGGCGAATTGCACACTGGCCTTCGCCTCGGCTTTCGCGGCGTCACTCAGGTGCTCGAATTCCTCCTCGGTGAGGATGCCTTCGGCGACGAGCCGGCGCTTGAACAGCTGAATCGGGTCGTGGTCCTTCTTGTAAGTCTCGATCTCGTCGCTCGAGCGATAACCACCCTTGTGTTTCGCATCCGCGACGGAGTGGCCGTAGTAACGATAGGTGTCGAGCTCAAGGATGGTCGGCTTCGAGGTATTGTGCGCACGCTCAATCGCCGTCTGCACTGTGGCCCGCACTTCGTAGATGTCCTCACCGCCGGCCTGCGCCCAATCGACAAGAAAAGCCTCGCCGCGTTGGGCGAGGCAATCTTTCACGACAGAAGAACGCTCCAGGCTCGTTCCCATCGAGTATTTGTTGTTCTCGATGACGTATACGACGGGAAGCTCGAAGAGGGCAGCCATGTTCAGCGACTCGTAGAAGCAGCCCTGGTTCACGGCGCCATCGCCGAGGAAGCAAAGTGCGGCTCCCTTGAGGCCCTTGTATTTGATGCCGTAGGCGAGGCCGAGGCCGAGCGGGGTCTGGCCGCCGACGATGCCGTGGCCGCCCCAGTAATTCTTATCCGGGGCGAAAAAGTGCATCGAGCCACCCTTGCCCTTCGAGCAGCCGGTGGCCTTGCCGTAGAGCTCGGCCATGCATTCGTTCATCGTCATGCCCACGGCGAGCGCGTGGCCGTGGCAGCGGTAAGCGGTGATGACGTGATCGTTGTCACCCATGAGGGAGCAGGCGCCCATCGCCACGGATTCCTGGCCGATATAGAGATGGAGGAAGCCGCCCATCTTGGCGCTATTGTACTGTTTGAGCGCTTCTTGCTCGAAACGCCGCATGCGCAGCATGCCGCGCAACAAATCCAGCTTCTCCTCTTTGGAGAGCTTGGAATTGATGGGCGCGGAGGCGAAGTCTTTGGCTTTAACGGCGGTATCCATAAAAGTCGGTGGGAAGAACGGCTGTCTGATGTACTCGCGTGTCGTGAATTGTGCAACTCTCAATAGATTTGAGTCGCAAAATCATCGCTCGCCGCGCTTTGAGAGCGCAATTTGTGATCCATCGAGGGTTCCGCACGCCAAAATCGGTCATCTCGGGGCTCGGAAATGGCGGACAACCTCACAGTGACGCACTTTCCTTTTGACGCCAACGCCACCGCGCCCGCATGTTCGCAGGCTTTCGCGGCGGCCATATTGGACCGACGTGCTACCTTTCGATCCCAGATTTTTTATGGCCAACTACGATCTCATCGTCATCGGCGCCGGTCCCGCCGGCTACGTCGCCGCTATCAAGGCGGCGCAACTCGGCAAGAAAGTTGCCTGCGTCGACAAAGACCGCACCGGCGGCACTTGCAATAACTACGGCTGCATCCCCACCAAGGCGCTGCTCAAGAACGCCGAGCTCTTTCACACCCTGAAGCATCGCTCCACGGAGTTCGGCTTCAAGGTCGAGGGCCTGAGCTACGACTGGGGCGCCATCTTCAAGCGCTCGCGCACCGTCTCCGAAAAGGGCAGCGCCGGGGTCGACTTCCTCTTTAAGAAGAACAAGATCGATAATATTCGCGGCGAAGCCTCGATGGACAAAGCCGGCGAGGTGAAAGTGAAGCTGGCCGACGGCAAGACCGAGACTCACACCACGAAGAATGTGCTCATCGCCACGGGTTGCGTCTCGCGTCCGCTTCCTGGCTTCGAATTCCAAGGCACGAAGGTCATCGGCTCGAAGGAAGCTCTCGCCCTGCCTGAGCAGCCGAAGTCGATGGTCGTGATCGGCGCCGGTGCCATCGGCGTGGAGTTCGCCTATTTCTATAACGCCTACGGCACGAAGGTGACGATCATCGAGATGTTGCCGAACCTCCTGCCGGTGGAAGACACGGAAGTCTCCCAGGCACTGGAGAAGTCCTTTGCCAAGCAAGGCATCACCGCCTTGGTGAATCACAAAACGACCAAGACCGAGGTTACGGACAAGGGCGTGAAGATCACCGTCGCCGATGCCAAGGGCGTGGAAAAGGTCATCGAGGCCGACACCGCCCTGGTAGCCATCGGCGTCTCGCCGGTCCTGCCTGCTGGCTCGCTCAAGTTTGAGCTCGTGAAGGGCTACCTCAAGACCGACGACCGCTACCAGACGACCGTTCCGGGTGTTTACGCCGCGGGCGACATTATCGGGCCACCGTGGCTCGCCCACGTCGCCAGCTACGAAGCCGTGCAGGCGGTGGAGGGGATGTTCGATCCGAAGCACAAGCCGAAGAAAGTCACCACCTTCCCGGGGTGCACCTATTGCCAGCCGCAAGTCGCGAGCGTCGGTCTCACTGAGCGCGCGGCCAAGGAGAAGGGCCTGAAATACAAGGTCGGCAAATTCCCCTATATGGCGCTGGGCAAGGCCCGCGCGATCGGCGAGAGCGAAGGCTTTGTGAAGCTCATCGTCGGTGAACCGCACGGCGAGATCCTCGGCGCGCACATCATCGGCGCGGAAGCGACGGAGATGATCGCCGAGCTCGGCCTGGCCATCACGCTTGAGGCCACGATCGACGAAATCGAGGCGACCATTCACGCGCACCCGACCTTGAGCGAAGCCGTGAAAGAAGCGACCGAAGTCGCCGCCGGCCACGCGATCCATATTTAAGGTCTAGCACTGCAGCCGGGATCAATGACCCCGGACCGGCCCCGCTGGGGCTGGCTGCAGAGTGCGTCCTGCGGTCACTCGTCCTTCAGCGACTTGGCCCACGCGGGCAGCTTTTCATCGCGCGCTTTCAGCGTGGTGATCAGTTTTCCGGTCGCGGTCTCGTGCAATTCAATATCCGCTGGTCCGTGACTCGCGCGGCAGCGCAAGGCGAGTTGGCTGCCGCCTTCGAGAAATTTCCATTCCTCGATGAAAGGCAGTTCGGACCGGATGTGCGCCAGCACCTTGCCCTGCCGGCACGTGACGAGCTCCGGGTTCGGCCGCATGAAGTCCTGCGAATTCACGCGCACTGGTTCGCCGTGGACCGTCCAACCCACCGTGCTGTCGGGAGCTGCTTTGGCCAGTGAGCAATTTCCTTTCGTCGTCCACAGGTCCTTGGTGCCATCAAGGTAAGTGACCTGCACGTTGCCGATCGTTTCCCCATCACCGCCGGATTTCGATCCGTGACCGCTGCCGAACGCACCCCCACCACCGTCGGTGCCTTTGCCGCCAGGTTTCACAATTTGGGCGCCGACGACCTTCTTGTGACGCTCGGCGCCAGCCTGATCCTCAGCATGAATGCACCCACCAGCGACCGTGATCGCCACGATATAGACGAACCTGCGAAGTTGCATGTCTGCTTCATAGCGTCAGACCGCTTCTTGGTTGGAGCAAAAAAGAGCGCATCATTCGCTCGCGGCAGTTGGCGAGCGACTCTCTTGGGACTATAATTTCTTCCACATGGACACGATCCCCGAACGCATTGCCCAAATCGAAGCGACCCTGCGCGACTCCGCGGCCATCCCCGAGGCCACCCGGCAGGAGCTGCTGGATTTGCTCGCCGGCTTGAAAGCCGAGGTGGCGCCGTTGGTCAAGACCCATGGCGAATCCGCCAGCCAGATCACCGGCAGTGCCGATGCCGCGGTGCAGGCGGCCGTGCGTCGCGAGGAGCAGCCCGAGGAAGCCGCCCAAGCGGTGGAGGGGCTCGCTGCATCCGTGCGCGATTTTGAAGCGTCGCACCCGCAGCTTGTGCAGATCGTCGATCGGCTGGCCACGACGCTCTCGAACATGGGCATCTGAGGCGAAAAGATTTTTCGCCTGCCGTTGGAAAATCGGCGTGGCAAAAGCCGTATGTCCGCTTATTTTCACCGCCTAATGGAAGTCGTGCCTATTGATATTTTTGGCGTCCACGTGGACGTCGCTTTTCCCGCCCCGCTTGGCATCAGGCAGGCGGACCTCGAGGATTTCGGCGCCAAGGTATGCGATCCGAACAAAGGCATCGGCTTGCGGCCCGACCAGATCCGGCTGAAGAAATGGGACGAGCTTTATGGCTACGAGCTCTCCGCGCAATTCTTCGGCGAGAATGGCACGCTCAGCCGCACCGCCGACCGCATCAAGCTCGGCGTGCGCAATGCCCGCACGGCCGGCGACTGGACGATCATCCAGCAGACTCTGAATCGTTTTTACGCGCTCATGGATTTTCCGGAGACCACGCTCACCGCGCTCTCCACGCATGTGCACGCGAAATTTCCCTCCACTGAGGAACGCGACGGCTGGCTCGGCCATTTTTCCTATAGCCCGCTCGTCGGTCGGCCTGCCACGCTCGGCTATGTACAGATTGCCGATTGGGAAAAAGAAATCCGCGTGCTCATCGAGCAGTCAAATGCCGTGCCGGATTCCGCCTTCGTCATGTGGGACACACAGTTCACCAACTCCCAGGATTGGGAGACCTTCCTCATGAGCATCCCGACCATGATGGAAAATGCGGTGAACATCTTCGACCTCGGCTTCGAGCCGTTGCGCGAGCGCGTCTGATTTTTTCCGGGCCGATCGTGTCCGCTTTCATCCGCACCCACGGCGAGTACGAGATTTCCGACGATCCCGCGCGGCTGGATCTGGATGCCGTGGAGCGCCTGCTGAGAGGCACCTATTGGGCGGTCAATCGGCCCCGTGCCATCATCGAGCAATCCATCGCGCGCTCGCTCGTCCTGGGCGCGTATTGGCGCGGCGCGCTGGTCGGCTATGCGCGTGCCGTGACGGATGGGTGCACGTTTGCCTGGATTTGCGACGTGGTCATTGATGAAGCGCACCGTGGCACGGGCTTGGGGAAGGCCCTGGTCGAGATATTGATCACCCATCCGGAGATCGCGAATACCCGCCAGATCCTCGCCACCCGCGACGCGCATACGCTGTATGAAAAGTTTGGCTTCGAGCGTTCCGGCGATGTGTTTCTCGCGCGGAACTTCGGGCTCAAGTTGAAGGCCGGCGAAGATTAAAAACGCAGAGCCGAGGCTTTGCGTTTTCAACTTCCTCCACTTGCGAGAAACGCATTCGCGGCAGATTCTAGGCGCATGAAACTCGATGCCGTGCAGCAGGCTGCCCAGGAACAGTTCGCCCGCCAGAGCCGCAACTACGGGCGTTCGCACATTCTTGCGGATGTTTCGGATGTCGTCTCGGCGCTGGAGAAAATCTCCCTCCCATCCGCGGCGGATGTGCTCGATGTGGCGACCGGGGCGGGCCATACCGGCCTCTACTTCGCGAGCCTCGGGCACAGAGTGACGTGCACTGACATCGCTGCGCCCATGCTCGATCGCGTGCGCGAAGCGGCCCAGGAACGTGGTCTCTCCGTGGAGACACGCCAGCACGCCGCGGAGGAGTTTCCCTACGCGGACGCGAGCTACGATCTCGTCACCTCGCGCGTCGCGCCGCATCACTTCAGTTCACCGGAGTCGTTCATCCGCGAGACGTCGCGGGTCCTGCGTCCGGGTGGATGGTTCCTGCTCATCGATGGCAGCGTCCCGGATCATGAGCCGGAAGCGGAGGAGTGGCTGCACCAGGTCGAAAAGCATCGCGACCCGAGCCATCATCGCTTGCTCTCGCCGGGCGCATGGACGCGTCTTTGCGAAGCGAATGGGTTGAGCGTGCAGAGCGCGGAGTTGAAGACCTTCAAGCAGCCGGATCTCGAGTGGTACTTCGAGACCGCGGCAACATCACCGGAGAACCGGCAGGTGGTGCGTGCGCTGATTGCCGACGCACCGGCCTCCGCGCGGGCGGTGTATCGGCTTGCGGAAGAGGAGGGGAAGATTGTGTGGTGGTGGCCGCGGCTGACGCTGGTCGCGCGGAAGGAGTAAGGATGATACGGGTGAAGGCGCGGTAGCAGAGAGCGCGGAGCGTCGGAAAGGTTTTTCGAGCTCACCACGAGGCCCGAGTCTGCGTTTAATCGTTCCTCGGCGCGCCTCCCACCCACCCATTCCGAAAACGATACCCCACCCCGCGCACGGTCTCGATGATCGCCGGACTTGCCGGATCCAGCTCGATCCGTTTGCGCAGCTTGGCGATGTGCTGATCCAGCGTGCGCGATTCGGGAAAGTAATCCATCCCCCAGCAGCGATTGAGCAGCGTATCGCGATCCACAACCTGCCCGGCTTTCTCGTGCAGCAATTCCAAAATTCCCGCCTCGCGCGGCGAAAGATCGATCGCCGTCCCAGCTCGCTCGGCGCGCAGCTCCCGCGGATAGACGACCAGATCGTGCATGGCAAAGCTCCGCGCTCCATTCGCCCGCGCATGCACCCTCCGCAAGGCCGCGCGAATGCGCGCCAGCAGTTCGTGCTTCCCGAAAGGTTTGCGAATGAAATCATCCGCCCCGAGCTGCAGGCCCACCACGACATCGATCTCCTCGCTCTTCGCGGAGAGAAACAGCACGGGTACCTGCGCATCCTTGGCGCGCACCCGGCGGCACACTTCATAGCCGTCGATGTGTGGCATCATGATGTCGAGGCAGAGCAGATCCGGCCGGTGCTGTTCCCACAGCGCCAGCGCCTCGCCGCCGTGCCGCGCGGCGAGCGCGGTAAAGCCTTCCGGCTCGAGGCACGCCTTCAGCGAATCGAGCGTGATGGGGTCGTCGTCGGCCAGCAGGATCTTCATGCGGCGGAAATGGATTTCAGCGGGGCTGCGGGAGGCGCCGGCACGCGCAATTCGAAACAGGCGCCCCGGGGCGAAGGCAACAAGCGCAAGGTGCCACCCATCGTGGTCGCCAGGTCGCGCGCGATGGCCAGTCCCAGTCCCGTGCCGCTCGCGCCTTCGTTCACGCGGCTGTCGAGTCGTTCGAAGGGATGGAAGACGCGCTCCGCCGCCTCGAGCGGAATCCCGGGGCCTTGATCGGCCACGGTCACACTCAGCGCGCCGTCCGTCACTTCGCCGGCAATCTCCACCACTCCACCGGGTACGTATTTCTCCACGTTGGAAAGCAGGTTGGCGAGGATCTGCGCGAGCGCATCCGCATCGAGTACGCACGGCTGATCCATCTCGCCCGTGCAGCGCACCTCCAGCGCACGCCGCGCAAAAGACGGCGCGAATTGCTCCACCACCACCGCGATCACACTCGCCGGCATACACGCCCGCGCTTCCGCGCGCAGCTTGCCCTGCTCGTGACGCGAGAAGGTGAGCACATTGTCAATGAGCCGACCCAGCCGGCGCGCTTCCTCCCGCACCAGGCTCAGTCGCCTCTCCGCATCGCGCGGCGCATCTTCCAGTGATTCACTCGCGAGATCGAGGTTGAGTAGAATATTCGTCAGCGGCGTGCGCAGCTCGTGCGACACGCGATTCACGAACGACACCCGCTGCGCCGCCAGCGCTGCCGCCCGCCGTTGCTGGCCGTAGATGAGCACCCCCAAGGAAGCCACGAATGTCGCCAGCACGCCGCTCGTGACCAGTGTGGCTGCATCGTAGTGCACACGCACCTCCCGCCGATCCCACGAGGCCAGTTCCAACGTTCCCAGCCGGCTCCGCAGCGGCAGCAAAAGATCCGGGCGACTTGAGCTGCTCTGGCCTTCCGCCAGCAGGGTTACACCTTTGCCCGTGAGCAATTCGTCGGGGCCGCCACCGGCTTGCACGGGGGCGAAGTGCGGTTTGGCCCAGCCCTTCAACCACTCGGTGACCGCAATTTCCACGGCGGGTTGATCGATCAGAAAGACAATCGCTACACCGGTCGCCACACGGTGCCAGTACATCAGCGGTTTTCCCGGCTCATCGATCCAGCCTTCTCGCGGCCCGTCTTGTCGTGGTCCGACCGACCCGTAAATTGACTCCGGGACGAGAACCACAGTTCCCGGGCCGTGATACCGGGTGGCATCGGTCGCGGGGACAGGCGTGCGCTCGTTTGTGCGGGTCACGAGCACATGGAGATCAGTCTTCTCCAAATCCTTCTGAAACAGAATCGAGAACTGCCGGATGCCCACGATGCGATCCGCCGCCTTCCGGAGCTCGATGGTATCCGCCAGTTTGGTGTTGCGCGGTAGCTGGAGGCCGAGGTGTGCGATCTGGCCGAGGTGGCTTTCGTACAAATCCTCCAGCCGCTGCAACTCGTAATGCATTTCCCCCGAGAGGCGCCGCAGCGCCTCGCGATCTCGATCCACCCGCACACTCTCCTGCGTGCGCGCCAGGCGCGTTCCACCCGCGAGGATGATCGCGGCGAGGCCGAGCAGCAGCAGGAGAGTCGTGCGCGGGCTGAGGGAGGACATCACGAGTGGAGCATGAGCGCGAAGCGGGCGCGGCACAAGCTGCGGTCAGGGTTCATCCAGCGTGGCGCGGACGAAGAGCAGATACGTGCGGCCCGAGTCTGTGCGATCATTTACCCCGTCGGCGCCGGGCGGGTTCAGCGTGCTCACGAGGATCGGCAACCCGACCTGCACGCTCTGGCTGGTCGTGACCTTTGCAGTCTCGAAGAGCGGCATAGGCGGGTACTGCGCGGCCGTTCCCGTGACCTTGAGCTGGCCGACCAGTTTTACGCTTTGGATCACGTGATTGAGATCGATCGTCAGTTGATCGGGTCCCACGACCGGCTCCACCTCCGCCGTCACTCCCGCGTTGCGATTTTCAAAGGCGGAAGCCTGACCGGGGATCACTTCCGAATGCGGATCCGTGCGAGTGGTGGTGATCTGCTCGGTCGAGGTGGAGGTGGAGTCCGACTTCTGGTTGGGCTTCGCTTCCCCGACTTGATTGGTCACCGTGCGCGTGGTGTTTTCCGTGAGGGTCGCATGGTGCTCGGGTTGATATTCCGTCATGTAGCGCACCTCCTGAATCTCCTCGACGACGGCCCGCTGGCCGGACTTGGTCTTGATGGTCGTGATGTGTTCGAGGCGGGCTTTTTTTTCCGCCACCAGTGCGGTCACCTTTTCCCACGGCATATTCATCGGCGACGGTGAGATGAGGATCTCCCGCGCGGTCGCCCGATCGAGCGAATAGCAACTGTATTGCAGCTCCACCGGGGGCGTGGCTTGTTCGTCTCCCTCTTTCGCCTGGGTCTTCGGCTTGGGTTGGGGTTTGGCCGGCGGTGGCCCCTGGATATTCACGTGGAGAAAGGCCAGCCAGATCTCGGAAGGCGTCTCGCCCCGGGCGATACCGTGGGGGGTGGTGGGTGTCATGGTGCCGAGGTAATACGGCTCGCCGCTGGTGACCTGAATGCTGGTGGTCAGCTTCTGCGTGTTGAAAATGGGCTGCGAAGTGAGCAACGCCCCGGCGAAGTTGGGTGCGTCCCGAAACTCCAGGAGGTTCACACGTTGCGGGACGAGATTGATGTCGCAGGTGCGCCCATCCGGGTTGATCACCGGCTCGAGCTCGAAGGTATCGCCGACATTGCGCGTTTCCCACGCCGTGGGAGCAGCCTGGCCTTTGGCCGTCACGGGTGAGGCAAATTCGGTGGCATAGCGGACTTCGTCGATCGATTCGATGACTGTGCGTTGGCCGCTTTTCGTCGTGACGTTTTCGAGGATGTCCAGGCGCGCTTTACCGGCCTTGGCCAGTTCCTGCACGCGCCGGTAACGCGCCGCGCTGCCTCGCTCGCTGTTGAGCAGGCTGGCCGCGTCTTCCCGGTCAACTGCGTAGGTCTCGAGGGTGATGACACATTGCTTCCAGGTATCGTCATCTTTCGCCGCGCCGGCGTCCTTCGCATTTTTCACGAATGGATCGCCCTTGTCTTCCGGTGGGACCGCATTCTGGGCGTGCAGGGCGAAAGTAAACAAGCCGATGACGATGATCGATGGGAGGTACTTCATGGCGGACAGAATGCCGCAATCTCCTCCGCTTTGCGTCAATGGGGCATCTCTGGTGTGTAAAAGTTCTGTAAATCGGGATGCTGTAGCCGGCCTCATGGAGGCCGGTCCGGGGTCAATGACCCTGGCTACAACTGGCCGTCCATCTTGATCCATCCGCGGTGCCGATAGGTCCACCAGCCGATCTCCTCGTGCATCCAGGTCGAGATTTTCACAAAGCCGTCGTGACGCGGGATCGAGATGCCGGGCGGCGGTGGCGCGGTAGCGACCGTCGTGAGGAAATTGCACGGCACGGGAATGACCTCCAGCCCTTGTGCGCGGAAGACTCCGGAGGCGCGCCGCATGTGATTGGCCGAGGTCACAAGTAGCACCCGATGCCAGCCGCGTTCGGTGGCCAGCGCGCGCACCTTGAGCGCTTCATCGTGGGTGTCCTGGTTTTCGCCCAGCGGAATGATCGCGTCCTCGGGAATGCCCCACGTCTTGAGCAAGTCGCGAACGATCTCGCACTCGAATTTTCGCACGCCGTCGAGCTTGTTGACATTGCCGCCGAGCAGGAGCACCGGCGCCTTGCCGAGGCGAAAGACCTCGCGCGCCATCACGAGTCGGTCGCCCGCCGGCGTGAGATGTACGCCGAGCGCCTCGTAACGCGAGGGCGATGCACCACCGCCGAGCATCACGATGGCATCCGCTTTGGGGAGGTTCTCGATCTTCACGCCGGCATACGGCCGCTCCAGGGAGCCGAGCATGCGCCCGGCCAGCCCGGTGCTGCCCACGGCGGTCATCAAGAGCACGCCGAGCCCGGCGAGGATGGCCGGTTTCCATTGGCGCCGGATGGCCAGCCAGATCGTGAGCACGAGCAGACAAAGCCACGCGAGCCCGATGGGCTCCATGAGGTAGATAAATTGATGCAGGAGTTCGTCGGCCATTGGTGGGGATTGCCAGAAGTGATTTCCGGAAAGGAGAAATCAGGAAAGCAAGAAAGGCGGAAATCGGAACCGCTGCCGCTTGCTTTCCTGATTCCTGGCTCTGTCTCAGCGGACAAGGGGCCGGTAATGCCCTATGGCAGCGGCGCTAATCAATGAGCACGCCGACCACCGCCGCGAAGAGATAACAGGCGAGGAGTCCAGCCACCATCGAGCGCAGGCCCAGCTTGGCTAGATCCGCCCGGCGATCTGGGGCAAGCGTGCCGATCCCGCCGATCTGGATGGCGATGCTGCCGAAATTGGCAAAGCCGCAGAGCGCGTAGCTCGTGAGGGTCACGGAGCGTTCCGCGAGCTGGCCGGGATGCGCCTGGACCATCGCAGAGAGATCGAGGTAGCCCACGAACTCATTTAGCACGATGCGTTCGCCCAGCACTTGCCCGATCGTCCCGCAATCCTTCAGTGGCACGCCCATGAGCCAAGCCACAGGCGCATTCAACCAGCCGAGGATTTGCTGGATGGACACCGGGCTCGCGACACCCAGCCCGCGCTGTGGCCACATGAAGAGCGCATTCATCAGTGCCACCATGGCGACGAAGGCGATCAGCATGCCCAGCACGGTGAGCGAGAGCATCACGCCTTCGCTCGCGCCGGTGCAGAGCGCATCGATACTGTTTTGCGCCGTGCGCTTCACCCCGAAGTGATGCAACTCGCCGGTCTCGCTCTTTTCCGTCTCGGGAAACATGATCTTGGCCACGAGCAATCCTGCCGGCGCGCCGAGCACCGAGGCGGTGACGATGTGTCCGGCGTTCACGCCTTTCATGCCGGCATAGACCGCCATCACGCCCGTGGCAATGGTCGACATGCCGGTGGTCATGAGTGCCATGATCTCGCTCTGCGTCATGCGGGACAGATAGGGCTTGATGAGCAGCGCGGCTTCCGTCTGCCCGAGGAAGATATTGCTCGCGCCGGCGAGACTTTCGCTGCCGCTGGTGCGCATGGCTTTTTGCATGACCCACGCCATTGCCGCGACTACGCGCTGGAGCACGCCCCAGTGGTAAAGCAGGGCCGATAGGGCGGAGATGAAAATGATCGTCGCTGAAATGGTAATCGCCAGCACGTAACCCTTTTCCGCGCCGAAGGCTCCGCGCAAGGAATCCGGCTGCGCCAGCGGGCCGAAGACCAGCTCCGCGCCTTTGTAGGCGTAGAGATTGAGCTGATCACAAACATCCTGCGCGCCGGCGAAGAGGCTGTGACCGATCGCCGTCTTGAGAATGAAGATCGCGAAGAAGAACTGCAGGGCCATGCCCCAGAACACCGTCCGCCAAGGAAAGAGCCGCCGGTTATTCGACAACAGCCACGCCAGCGCGAGAAAGACGACAATCCCGAGCAGGCTGATAAGGCGGAGCATGGGAGCCCACACTAAAGGAATGGTTTCCGGTGGGGAGCTTTTTTGCGCGGGGAGAGAGTTTCAGATTGGGTGATGGCTGGCGCTGGCGTTGACTGCCGCACATGAGTCAACAGCGTCGCTTCTTCGCCGATATCCACGATGGGACCAAGCGCGTGTGGTATACGGAGCGTCTTTGGGAGTTGGCGGCGAAGCTGCCGGTGAAGCAGATTCCTGTCGAGAGCATCGAGGCGCTGGATCAGGTCGCGTGGTTTGGAAATGCGCAGCCGACTTGTCGGCATGTGACAGAACATGCGAGGCGCATTTATGAGGCGTCACTGGAGTATCCGATCATTCTATCCGCCGAAGGCTGGGTGATGGACGGCATGCATCGCCTTTGCAAAGCGCTCCTCTTGAAAAACGAGACGATCGAGGCGGTGCAGTTCCCGGCCAATCCCGAGCCGGATGAATCCGTGGCTGTTCCATGACCGCTCGAGACGGCCTGCATTAGCCGCAAGACCGGCGAAGCTGGCGGATTTGCCGAGTGTTTCAATGCGTATCTGATTTCGCAAGAATGGGTTGTGAAGCATGAATGAAACCGGGCAATAGGTATGAAAAATATCATTTTGCCCCCTGCGCCACCCGCCGTTAAGGTAGAGGGCTAAACCATTTACCAAGGAATATCATGAGTACCGCCACCGCAGATGCACCCACCGGCACGAAACTGAGCCAGCTCGATGCGCTCAAGAAACTGACGAAAGTCGTCGCCGATACGGGCGATTTCGAGTCCATGCGCGACTACAAGCCGCAGGACGCCACGACGAACCCGAGCCTCATCCTCGCCGCCGCGAGCAAGCCCGAGTACGCCCACATTCTCGACAAGGTCATCGCTGACCGCAAAGACAGCGGCCTCACCGGCCATGCGCAGATCGAAGACATCACCGATCATCTGCTCGTCGCCTTTGGCCTCGAGATCCTCAAGATCGTCCCCGGCCGCGTCTCGACCGAGACCGACGCCCGCCTTTCCTTCGACACGCAGGGCAGCATCGACAAGGGCCGCCAGCTCATCGCGCTCTACGAGAAGAACGGCATCTCCCGCGACCGCATTCTGATCAAGATCGCTTCCACCTGGGAAGGCATCAAGGCTGCCGAAGTCCTGGAAAAGGAAGGCATCCACTGCAATCTCACGCTCCTCTTCTCCATGGCCCAGGCGATCGCTTGCGCCGAGGCGAAGGTGCGGCTCATCTCGCCCTTCGTCGGCCGCATCCTCGACTGGTTCAAGGCCTCGACGAAGAAGGATTACGCGCCGACCGAAGACCCGGGCGTGCTGTCCGTGACCGAGATCTACAACTACTACAAGAAGTTCGGCTACAAGACCGAGGTCATGGGCGCCAGCTTCCGCAACAAGGGTGAGATCACCGAGCTCGCCGGTTGCGACCTGCTCACCATCAGCCCCTCGCTGCTCGGCGAACTCGCCGCCAGCGACGAACCGCTCCCGAAGAAGCTCGACGCCGCTGCCGCGCAGTCGCTCTCGCTCAAGCAGATCCACCTCGACGAGAAGACCTTCCGCTTCCAGCTCAACGAAGACGCGATGGCCACGGAAAAGACGGCGGAAGGCATCCGCAAGTTCGCCGCGGACATCGTGAAATTCGAGCAGCTCATCGCCAGCAAGCTTTAAGGCAAGCGGCGATCGATTCGCTAGATAGCTCTATCAAAGGGCGCTCCAGAAATGGGGCGCCCTTTTTGCGTAGTGCGATGGTCGCGTAAGCGTCAGGCCGCTGAGGAGCCGGCGAGTTCCGGGATGGGCCGGCCGTTGCTCACCAGCGGAGTCGGGCGGCCGTTGAAGTCGTTGATCGTTACTTTCTCCGCATCGATTCCGAGATGACGATAGATCGTCGCAAGGAAATCACCCGGGCTGCACGCGCGCTCGATCACGTCCTCGCCACGCGGGTCGCTGGCACCGATGACGCCGCCGGTCTGGAGACCGCCGCCCGCCCAGAGATTCGTGAAGGCGCGCGGCCAGTGATCGCGCCCCGGCTGCACCGTGCCAGTCGGGCCGCTGGCCTGCCCGCCACCGGAGCTCGGCTGGGAGCTGATCTTCGGCGTGCGACCAAACTCGCCGCTCACCACCACGAGCACCCGCTTGTCGAGCCCGCGGGCATACACATCCTCGATGAGCGCGGAGACTGCCTGGTCAAACGCGCCCATGCGGAAACGCAGCGCGTCGAAGATATGATGGTTCACTGCGTGATCGTCCCAATTAGCCACCCGCCCGCACTGTGGTCCATCGAGGCAACTCGTGATGATCTCCACGCCCGACTCGACCAGCCGTCGCGCGAGCAGCAACTGCTGCCCCCAGCGATGCCGGCCGTAGCGATCCCGCGTGCGCGCGTTCTCCTTGTTAAGATCAAACGCATCACGCGTCTGCGGATTCGTCAGCAGCGTCATCGCCTGCGCTTCAAATTGATCCAGCGAACGCATCTCGCCCGCGGCGTCGACGCTGCGCTCCAGCGAATCGAGGCTACGTCGCAGCGCCACGCGATCGCTTAAGCGCGCCACCTGCGCCGCGTCGGAGAGGCCCATATTGGGCACTTCGAAATCCGGTCGGCTCGGATCACCCATCACGGCAAAGGGCGAATAAGCTGCGCCCACGTAGGTCGGCCCCGCGATGGTGAAGCTGTCGTAATTCACGATCGGGTTTACACCGATGTAGTTCGGCAGCGGGTTCTTCCGGCCATCCTTGGTGCGCAGGTAGTTGGCCACGGACATCCAGTCCGGCAATATCGGCTTCGGCTTGTCGCGCGAATCGGAATCGCCCCCGAGCATCTGCAGCGAGCCCGCCGGATGGCCGCCGCCGGTGTGCGTCATCGAGCGCAGCAGCGTGAATTTATCTGCGATCTTCGCCTGCAGAGGAATGAGCTCGGTCAATTGCATACCGGGCACTTTCGAGGAGATCGTCTTGAACGGCCCGCGATACTCGCTGCCGATGTCCGGTTTCGGATCGTAGGTATCGAGGTGCGAGCATCCACCGCGCAACCACACGAGGATCACCGCCGTCCGTTCGCGCGCCGGTTTGGCGCTATTCTCCGCCCGCAACCGCAGCAGCCCCGGCCAGCTCAAGGTGGCAAAGCCCGTCAGCCCCACGCGCATGAATCCCCGGCGGCTCAGAGGGCCGGCGCAAGGCACGATCGATGGCGGTTCGAAAAGGGAAGACATGAGGCGCTGGGTGAACGAAGGGCGAATTGCCAATTCTGACAACCCTATCTACGTCCTTAACGTAAGGGATAATCTTTCAAAGCGCCCTGCGCTAGGCAGAATCACCGAGACAATTTTCGGTAAATCCCGTCTGCGGCATACAATACCAGTAAACATGCCCGATTCCCCAGAGCTATCGCCCTCTTCGGAGCAGTTCATTACGCTGCTGAATGCCGCGCATGGACGTCTCCTGGGCTTTTTGCGCGTGATGCTCGGGAACAACGCCGATGCCGAGGACGTGCTCCAGCGGGCGAGCATGATCATCTGGCAGAAGTTTTCCGAATACGACCGGAGCAAGGATTTCTTCGCCTGGGCGAGCAGCTTCGCCTTTTACGAAGCGAAGAATTTCCAGCGCGTGTCCGCCCGTTCGCGCCTGCACTTCGACGATGAGCTCTTGCAGCGCCTCGCCGAAGAGCGCCTGACCGATCTCGATCACCGCGAAGCACGGCTCGCCGCGATGGATCGCTGCATCGAGGAACTGGACGAGGCGGGCCGCGAACTCGTACGCGAGTTCTACGTGAACAACACCGACGTCGCCGCGCTGGCTGCGCGCCTCGGTCGCGCCCCACAGACGCTTTACAACAAACTCCACATTCTGCGTCGCCTGCTCGCGGAATGCATGCAGCGCCGCCTGGCGCAGGAGGCATGAAGATGAAGTCCGAATCAAACTCGCAAGAATTGCACCGGCTCTTTGCCGCGAAGGCCGACGGCACCATTACCGCCGAGGACCACGAGCGCCTGTCCACGCTCCTGAAAGAATCCGCCGCTGTCCGGCGTCAATGGTTCGCCTTTCAGGACGCGGAGTCCGCACTCCTTGCCTGGTCGCAGCGGGAGACGATGCGTCGCGACACGGGCTTGGATCTCTCCACCGCCCAGTCTACCCCGTCCGGGCGCGGCAACGTTCGGTATCTCGGCGCGCTTGCTGCGGGGATCGTCATCGGTCTCATCGTCTGGGGTGTGTGGCCAAAGCTTGAGAGCCCCACCAGCGGTCCCACCAAGCTCGCCGCCCGAGACGAAGCGACCACTTCCAGCGTAGCCGTGCTCTCGCGCGGTGTGAACATGGAGTGGGACCATAGCCTCGCCGCCCCCGCGGTGAACACCCCGCTCGTCCCCGGCGTGCTGCGCCTGCAGAGCGGCGTGGCGGAGATCGAGTTTTTCCAGGGCGCGCGGCTTTGCGTGGAAGGGCCCGCGGAAATCCAGCTTATCTCCCCGGGCGAAGCCTTCTGCCGCTACGGCCGCTTCAGCGCCCACGTGCCGACCCAGGCCCGCGGATTCCGCCTCGGCACGCCCAAGGGCGACATCGTCGACCTCGGTACCGACTTCGGCCTCGACCTGAATGACAACGCGCCCGAGTTGCACGTCTTCAAGGGCGAGGTGGAATTGCATCAGCCGCAGACGCCCATGCGCAAGCTCACCACCGGCAACGCCGCCGGCCTCGAGCAGCCCGGCTCCACGCGCATGCTCGTGGCCAACGCCGCCGCCTTCCATTTCAGCCACGATCTAGACGCCCGCGTTTCCGAGTCGCGTCGTGAGGCCTTCGCCCATTGGCAGGAAGTGAGCACCCGCCGAAACGCCGATCCCGATCTGCGCGTGCGTCTTGATTTCCAGGAAAAACCGGATTCGCGTTCGCTGCCCAATCTCGCCGCGCAGGGCGACGACATCGCCGCCGGCACGATCGTGGGCTGCAACTGGACCGAAGGACGCTGGCCGGGCAAGACTGCGCTGCAATTTCACAGCGTGAGCGATCGCGTGCGGCTCAATCTTCCCGGCGAGTATCCACAATTCACCGTCGCTACTTGGGTGCAGCTCCACAGCCTGAATGCGAGGCAGAACCAGAGCTCCCTTTGCATGAGCCAGGGCCTCGAAGTCGGCGGTATGCACTGGCAGGTGCTGCACGATGGCTCGCTCTGCCTCGGCATCGTCGCGCAGGCACATCCGCACGTCACCGAGGACTACATCAGCCCTATCGTCTTCACGCCCGAGCGTTTTGGCCAGTGGGTGCACCTCGCCGCGGCTTTCGACATGGCCGCGCATGAAGTGCGCTTTTACGTGGATGGCGCGTTGCTTTCCCGCCACCCCATCAAGCGCCAAACCGTTCCCAAGCCGGTCATGGCCGAGCTGGGCAATTGGATACCGTCCTCCGATTACCGTGGCCCGCATGCCGTGCGCAATTTCGTCGGCTGCATGGATGAATTCAGCCTCTACGCTCGCGCGCTGGGCGATGCCGAGGTGCGCAAGCTCGCGGAATGATCGCCGTCACTTTCTCCCCATGAAACTCCTCCCAATCCTCAGCCTCTCGCTCTTCTTCGCCAGCGCCACGCTACGCGCCGGCGTCATCGCCGGCCATTACGACATGGCCGCCGTGCGCGATACTTCCACGCTCGAGATACGCGTGATTGAAGACTGGCATCCTTGGGCAAAGGACGCATCCATCCGGCAGAAGCTCGTCGAGATTACGGTGTGCGAATGGTGGCCAGGACAAAAGGTGCGCCTGCCCGTCACGCTCATTGCCCCGGCTTCCGGCGGCCCGGTGAAGAATCTCATCGTCGGCAATGCCGGCTTGGATTTGAAAGCGGCTTCACCCGCCGGTGCGATGTTGCGCCTCGTGAAAGAAAACGGCGTCGGCCTCGCACTCATCGGTATGAACACGATCGATGCCATGGAACCCGTGGGCAAACTCGACGTCGGTATGAAGGAGCATTTCCTCAAGACCAAGGACGCGAGCTTCACGCCGGCCTGGATCTGGGGTCTGAGCGACATGCGCGCCCTCACCGCGGCCATTGCGGAGAAGGACGTGTTCCAGCCGGTGAAAGTCCTCGCCACCGGCGGCTCGAAGCGCGGTGTGGCCACCGCCGCCGCAGGCATCGCCGACGATCGTTTCACGGCTATCCTGCCGGTAGTCGCGCCGATCATCGATCCGCCCGGTGGCCCGTATGTGGAAGGCACGCGCCCCACGGAGATCGCCAAGGAAAACGAGCAATTTCTCCTCGATGTGACCGCCGGCAAAATCCCGGGCGCGCCGAACACCGCCGCGGAGCCGCTGATCGCGCGGGATAAGATTCGCGCCTTCGAACGCATCACTCTCGAGGAAGCGCGTGGTGCCGGTTGGAGTGACGAGGACATCAAGGCCGCTAGCACTCTTGCCTGGGAAGTCTGCCGCACTACGAATTATCTCCCCGCGCTCCAGGCCCGCGGCGTGGAAATCTTTTACAACGAAGGCTCGAACGACAACGTGGGCCCAGGCCTGCGTGAGCTGGGCCAGCGCTTTCCGCAATTGCCCATCTACGTCGTGCCCGGTGGACAACACGGTGGCGCAAAGACCGCGGGCTTCCTCAAGCAAGTCGGCGGCCTGCCCGAGGTGGATGAAAATCTCTACGCCTTCGCGCAGCACCATTTCTCTCACACCCGCCCGATGGTCGCGCCTCCGCAGGTAGCGCAACATTGGGACGAAGTGAGGCATCGACTGCAAGTCACGGTCACGTTCGCCGACAAGGCCGAGCCGCAGAAGAACGATCTGTGGTGGTCGGTGAATCGCCACGCGGACTACACCCACGCCATGGAATACGATGCCTGGGAATCCGTGCCCATGCACCCGGTCGGCCCGGCCTCTTTTGCCGTTGAAATCATGCTCCCGACCAAGCCGGCGACGCTCGATTTCATCACCGTCCATCAACACACCGCCAGCGGCTCGACTCTCACCTTTTCGAGCCCGGAAATTCGCGCCGATCTCCGATGAATTCCCGCCTGCCCATCGCTCTGTCGATCCTCCTCGCCGCCGGCGGTACGCTCTGCGCCGCGGCACCCACGCCAGAGCAGCTCGACTTCTTCGAGAAGCAGGTGCGCCCGCTGCTCTCCGATCGCTGCTACGAGTGCCACAGCGCAGAGAAAAAGACCAAAGGCGGCCTCGCGCTCGACACCCGCGAATCCACCCTCAAGGGCGGTGACACCGGCCCGGCACTCGTCACAGGCGATCCGGAGAAAAGCCTGCTGATCGAGGCCGTGCGTTACGCGAACCACGACCTGCAGATGCCGCCGAAGAGACGTCTCGCGGATGGCGAAGTGAAGGTGCTCGAGGAGTGGGTAAAGATGGGTGCGCCCGATCCGCGCGCAGCGCCTGCCGCGAAGCAAGGCCGCGTTATCGACATCGCCGAGGGGCGCAAGTTCTGGAGCTTCACTCCGCTTGCTCGCGTCGAGCCCCCAAAGATTGCCGATGCGCCTACGCCGATCGACGCTTTCCTCCGCGCGAAGCTCTCGGAGAAAGGCCTGCAGCCCGCGCCGCCCACGGACAAGCGCACGCTGCTGCGCCGTGCGACCTTCGATCTCATCGGCCTCCCGCCTACGCCGGAGGAAATGGACGCCTTCCTCGCCGACACTGCGCCCGACGCTTTCGACAAGGTCATCGAGCGCCTGCTTGCTTCGCCTCACTACGGCGAGCGCTGGGGGCGGCACTGGCTGGATGTCGCGCGCTATGCGGACTCAAATGGCATGGACGAAAATATCGCCTTCGGCAACGCGTGGCGGTATCGCGACTATGTCGTGCGCGCGTTCAATCAGGACAAACCGTACGACCAATTCCTCACCGAGCAAATCGCCGGCGACCTGCTGCCCTCCAGCGAGGAGACGATCGCCGCCACGGGCTTCCTCTCCCTCGGCGCGCGCGTGCTCGCCGAGCCCGACATGCAGAAGCTCGAGATGGATATCATCGACGAGCAAATGGACACGCTGGGCAAGGCTTTCCTCGGCATGACTTTCGGCTGCGCCCGCTGCCACGATCACAAGTTCGATCCCGTCACGCAGGAGGATTACTACTCGATGGCGGCGATCTTCCGCAGCACGCGCAGCCTGGCTGCGGAAAAGATGGGCGCGATCAAGTTTTGCTACGAGCACTCCATCGCCACGCCGGAGCAAATCTCGGAGAAGAAGAAGTTCGACGAGGAGGTGAAAGCGAAGAAAGCAGCGATCGCGGCTATCAGCAGCAAGGCGCGTACAGAGATCAGGACGGGCCTGCAGAAGCGCGCCGCGGAATATCTGGCGGCGGCCGTGCTCCTGCCGGAGAAGCCCAAGCTCGCCGATGCAACGACCGTAGCGAAGGACGCCAAGCTCGAAGCCGCAATCCTGCTGACCTGCCGGCAATATCTCGATCTCCATCCAGACGCGCCGGTCTTCGCGGAGTGGCGCGAATTTACGGCGAAGAAGGATGCCGAGAGCGTGCGCGCGCATTACGAGCCGCTCTTCACCGAGGCAATCACGGCAAAAAAGGGTCCCGCCTACGACGCACTTGCTGATGCCAAGGGTTTCCTCGCGCTCCCGGTGAAGGACGCCGACGTGCTCGCCGCCGCCACGCTGGCGCAAATTGCCGCGATGACCACGGAGGTCACCGAGTTTGAAGCGAAAGGCCCGGAGCTCCCGGCCATCATGTCCGTGACGGACAATACCGTGGTGCCCACCCTCGCGGTGCATCTGCGCGGCAGCTATCTCACGCTCGGCAAGCCGGTGGAACGCGGCTTCCCCGAGGTCATGCGCACCAGCTTTACCAAACCGATCCTTCCCGCAAAACACAGCGGCCGCCTCGAGCTCGCGCGCTGGATGGCCAGCAGCGAACACCCGCTCACCGCCCGCGTGCTGGTGAACCGAGTGTGGCGCTGGCATTTCGGCCAGGGCATCGTTACCAGCACGGATAATTTCGGCGTGCTCGGCGCGAAACCCTCACACCCCGAACTGCTCGACTGGCTCGCGCGCACCTTCATCGAGAGCGGATGGTCGATCAAGGATTTGCACCGGCTCATCATGAAATCCGCGGCGTATCAGCAGGCCAGCCACGTGAGTTTCTCGGCGGCGGACAAAGTCGATCCACGCATCGTCGATCCTGAAAATCGCCTGCTCTGGCATGCCAATATCCAGCGCCTGGAGGCGGAAGAGATTCGCGATGCCATGCTCATAACCAGTGGCTGGCTCGACCTCACGATCGGCGGCAAGACCATTCCGCTGCACGATCGCGAGTTCGTCTTCAACCACACGAGCAAGGATGCGACCACTTACGAGAGCCCGCGCCGCGCTTTGTATCTGCCCATCATTCGCAACCACATCTACGACATGCTCGAGCAGTTCGACTATCCGGACCCGACCATGCCCACGGGCAGCCGCAACGCCACAGTCATCGCCCCGCAGGCGTTGATCATGATGAATGCGCCAGTCGTGCTGCAGAGCAGCACGCAGCTCGCTGCGAGTCTGGCCAAGCTGGCCGATGATGAGCAGCGCCTGCAGCACGTCTACGCGCTGCTCTACGGTCGAGCGCCGCTCGATCACGAGAAGTCAGACGCACTCGCTTTTGTCCGCGATCTCAGCGCCACCGAGCCTCCGGAACGGGCGTGGGCGATTCTCTGCCAGTCGCTCTTCGCGGCGAATGAATTCATTTACCTCAGGTAATTGCCCCCAATGACTCCTCCACTCATCACGCCGATCACCCGCCGCTCGCTGCTGCAGCGCACGGCGGCCGGATTCGGCTATCTCGCCCTGCAATCGCTGCTCGCACGTCAGCAGGCCCACGCAGTGGAAGAGAATCCGCTCGCGCCGAAGGCACCGCTGTTCACACCCAAGGCGAAGCGCGTCGTCTTCATTTTCATGAAAGGCGGGCCGAGCCATGTGGATACCTTCGATCCCAAGCCGCTGCTCCAGCGCGACGATGGCAAGCCCTACCCTTTCAAGCAGCCGCGCGTGCAATTTGCCGAGACGGGCAAGCTATTGAAATCGCCGTGGAGCTTCCAGCAGTACGGCCAGAGCGGATTGCCGGTGAGCGAGCTGTTTCCGCATGTCGCGCAGCATGTCGATGATCTCTGCATCGTCCGCTCGCTGCATGGCACGAACCCCGCCCACGGCGGCGCTTGTCTCAAGCTGCACACGGGCAGCGACACGCAGGTGCGGCCGAGCATGGGCTCGTGGGTGCTCTACGGCCTCGGCTCGGAAAACGAAAACCTGCCCGGCTTCCTCACCATCTGCCCCACGCTGGCGCATGGCGGCGTCAACAACTGGGGTGCGGCGTTTCTGCCCGCCTACTGCCAGGGCACGCCGATCGGCAACGCTAGCATCCCCTCGGACAAAGCGATGGTCCGCCACATCCACAATACCTCCACCAGCAGCGAAGTGCAGCGCAAGCAGCTCGATTTCCTCGCCAAGATAAACCGTGAGCAACTGGCGCTCACCGGTCCCGATCTCGCGCTGGAGGGGCGCATCAATTCCTTCGAGCTCGCCTACCGCATGCAGAGCACCATGCCCGAGGCGCAGGATGTGAACAGCGAGAGCGAAGCGACGAAAAAGCTCTACGGGATGGATCAGCCGGTGACGGCGAATTTCGGACGGCAGTGCCTCATGGCCCGGCGCTTCCTCGAGCGCGGCGTGCGTTTCGTGCAGGTCACGCATAGCGACGGTGAGGTGCAGTGGGATCAACACAGCGCGCTCTACAAGGGTCACACGAAGAATGCCGCGGAAGTGGACAAACCCATCGCCGGTTTTCTGACCGACCTGAAAGCGCGCGGCTTGCTGGAAGACACGCTCGTCCTGTGGGGCGGTGAATTTGGCCGCACGCCCACCGCGCAGGGTGGAGACGGGCGCGATCACAATCCGCACGGCTTCACCATGTGGATGGCCGGCGGCGGAGTGAAGCCGGGCATCGCCTACGGCGCGACGGACGACTACGGCTACTTCGCGCAGGAAGACAAGGTGCACATCCACGATCTGCACGCCACGATCCTGCACCTGCTCGGGCTGAATCACGAGAAGCTCACCTATCGCTATGCCGGTCGCGATTTCCGGCTCACCGACGTGGAAGGCCGGGTGGTGAAGGAGATCATCGCGTAGCCTTTCGGCTCTTTCCCCTTCTATTGATGAACAAAATCGACCTGACCAATCGTACTGCAATTGTCACCGGCGGCGCCCGTGGCATCGGCTTCGCCATTGCCCAGCGCCTCCTGCAATCCGGCGCCAGCGTTTCGCTCTGGGACGTGGACGCCGCCGCGCTCACCCACGCCGCTACGGAGCTGAAAACACTCGGCACGGTGCACACCGCCGTCGTGGATGTCACCAGCGCGGAATCGGCCGAGGCCGCCGCCGCCAGCACCGCCGCCGCCCTCGGTAAAATCGACATCCTTGTGAACAACGCGGGCATCGCCGGCAGCAACGCGAAGACTTGGGAGACCGATCCCAAGGAGTGGCAGCGCGTGCTTTCGATCAATCTCAACGGCCCCTTTCACTGTTGCCGCGCGGTGATCCCTCATCTGCTCAAGAACGGCTACGGGCGCATCGTGAATATCGCCTCCATCGCGGGCAAGGAGGGCAATCCGAACGCCGCACACTACAGCGCCTCGAAGGCCGGCGTGATCGCGCTCACCAAATCACTCGGCAAGGAACTCGCGACGAGCAACGTGGTGGTCAATTGCGTGACGCCCGCGGTCATTGCCACCGACATCCTCCAGCAGATGGCCCAGTCGCACATCGATTACATGCTGTCGAAGATTCCCATGGGCCGCTTCGGCAAGACGGAGGAAGCCGGCGCGCTCGTGGCTTGGTTGTGCTCGGAGGATTGCTCCTTCTCGACCGGCGCCATCTTCGATCTCTCCGGCGGGCGCGCTACCTACTGACCTCCGCCCCGCGTGCCCTCTCCCGCGAAAACCGCCCGCTCCCCGGTCTGGAAATGGTTGATCACCGGCCTGCTCCTGCTCGCCACGACGATCAACTACATGGATCGCGTGACGCTCGGCAGCGCCTCGGTGCGCGTGACACGAGAGCTGGGGCTCGATGACCAGCAATATGGCAACCTCGAACTGGCCTTCGGCTGGGCCTTCGCCGCGGGCTCGCTCGTCTTCGGCTTCCTCGCCGATCGTGTGCGGGTCTACTATCTTTACCCGATGATTCTCGCCGCGTGGTCGCTCATGGGCATGGCTACCGGCTGGAGTCACGGCTACTGGGCGCTCATCGTATGCCGCACCCTGCTTGGCTTTTTCGAGGCCGGGCACTGGCCGTGCGCACTGAAGACGACCTTCGCTCTGCTCAATGAGAAGGACCGCACGATGGGCAACAGCATCCTGCAAAGCGGGGCATCCATTGGTGCGATCGTCACGCCGCAGATCATGAAGTGGCTGGTCACGGATCAGCCCGGCTCGTGGCGCACGACCTTCATCGCTGTGGGTGCCGCGGGCCTGGCGTGGGTGCTCCTGTGGATGGTCTGTCTGCGTCCGCGCGACCTGGATTCCGCACCAGTTGCGGCCGTGCCGGAAAAGGTAGAGCGCACCGGCTTCGGCTCCATCTTGATTAGCGGTCGCTTTTGGGCGGTGGCGCTCCTCATCGTGGGAGCGCAGACCGTGTGGCACATCTATCGCGTGTGGCTGATGAAGTTTTTGCAAACGGGTCGCGGCTATGAGGAAAAGGCGGCGCTGAATTTCCAGTCGGTCTACTTTGTCGCCACCGATCTCGGCTGCATCCTCGCGGGGCTCATCTCGCTCTGGCTCATCCGGCAGATCGGCAAATCGCCGCACGATGCGCGCCGCGCGGTCTACACCGGCGCATGTGTGCTCACCTCGTGCAGCGTTTTGTTGCCCTGGCTCGGGCAGGGCTGGCCGCTGCTCGGCGTGCTCCTCATCATTGGCGCGGGCGCCCTCGCGCTCTTTCCCTGCTACTACACATTCGTCCAGGAACTCTCGCCGACGCATGTGGGACGGCTCACTGGCCTGCTCAGCCTGTGGGTGTGGGGCGTGACGTCCCCGCTGCACAGCCTTTTCGGCATGCTCGCTGATCGTACGAAGAGCTACGATCTCGGCCTCGTCGTAGCCGGGCTTGCACCGTGGCTCGGCGTCATCGCCATGAAAGCGCTTTGGCGCAAAGACCCCGCCTGAATTTTTCCCATGCTTACCGAATCCACTCGCACGCGCGATTTTCCGTCGCTCACCGGCATCACCTATCTCAACACCGCGGCGGAAAGTATTCCGCCCCGCTGCACGGGCGAGGCGATTCACCAGTATTGGGAAGACAAACTGTGCGGCATGAAAGGGCGCGACGGACATTTCGCGCAGGTGGAGGCCTGCCGGGAGGTGAGTGCGCGGATGCTCGGCCTGCAAACCGCGGAAGTGTCCTTCTGCTCGTGCAGTTCGGAAGCTTACAACCTCCTCGCCTCCGCGCTGCAACTGCGCAGCGGTGATGAGGTATTCGTAACCGATCTCGATTTTCCCGCCGGCGTCACGCCGTGGCTGCGCGCTCCAGAAGCGCCGACGCTCCGGGTCTGGAAGGCGGTGGAGGGCGCACTGGATCCGAATGATCTAGCACCACTGCTCAATGAGCGCACCAAGCTCGTGCAGGTCTCGTTGGTGAGCTTTTACAATGGGCATCGCATCGAGTGGCGACCCTTTCACGAGGCCGTACGCCGGCTGGCGCCGAATGCCGTCATCTCGGTGGACATCACCCAGGCGCTGGGCCGTGTCGTGCTGGATTGCGAGGGCGCGGATATCCTCATCTCCAGCACGCACAAGTGGACGCTCGGCATTCACGGCGGCTGCATCATCGGCATTCCCGGGGCAAGCTCGGCGCGGCTCACAACCCGGGCGGGTGGCTGGTTGCATTTGCAGAATGCATTCGATGCCGATCGCTTCGAGCGGGCAGTGCCGAAGAGCGGCGCTGCGAGTTTTTCCGTGGGTATGCCAAACTTCGTCGCGCTCTACGCGCTCAATGCTTCGCTGCGCTATCTCGAGAGTGTGGGCGTGGCCAATATCGCAAAGCACGCCGATCCCCTGGTCGCGGAAGTGGAGATGGGTTTGCATCAGCTCGGCGTGAAGCCAATGTGCCGCTGGAATGGCACGGGCATCCTGGCGTTTCAACATCCGCGCAGCACGGAGCTGCATGCCGCGCTGGAGCGTGAGGATATTCACGTGATGCACAATGCGGGCCGCATCCGCATCGCCGTGCATGGCTACAACACGCAGGACGACGTTCAACAATTCCTCCGCGTGCTCGATACCTTGCTCGTCTCCAACTTATGAACACCCCCACAGCATTCACCCGCCGCACCTTCCTGCGTTCTACTCTCCTGGCTGCGCTCGCACCCGCGGGCTGCGTCTCCCTGCCGGGTCACGGCCACGATTACGTCGATGCGCATGTGCACGTCTGGACCTCGGACACACAGCGCTACCCGATCAGTCACGGCTTCAGCAAAAAGAAGGACATGGTGCCGCAGCACTTCACGCCGGAGGAACTCTTCGCCCACTGCCGGCCGGAAGGTGTGAATCGCGTGGTGCTCATCCAGATGAATTTTTACACGTTCGACAACCGCTACCTGCTCGACTCAATCGCGCGTTATCCCGGCACCTTCCGCGGTGTGGCCATCGTGGACGAAACAAAGGCCGACGTCTGCGACACGATGAAATCGCTGGCGAAACAGGGCGTGCGGGGATTCCGTATCTACACCGATCGCGCCAAGGCCGAAGCCTGGCAGCATTCCGCCGGGATGAAGAAAATGTGGGCGTGTGCGGCGGATCATGGACTGTCGATGTGTTTGCTCGCCGACCCCGATGCGCTGCCCGCAGTGCATCGCATGTGCGCCGAGTATCCGAAGACCAGGGTGGTCATCGATCACTTTGCGCGGATCGGCATGAAGGGATCGGTGCGCCATAGCGATCTCGATCGTCTTTGCCGGCTCGCCGATTTCGAGCACACGCACGTGAAGACGTCCGCCTTTTATGCGCTCGGTGCAAAGAAAGCGCCCTACACCGATCTCGCGCCGATGATTCGCAAGCTGCGCGACACCTATGGCGCGTCGCGTCTCATGTGGGCGAGCGATTGCCCATTTCAAGTGCAGCAGGGCCATACTTACGCCAATTCCATCGCACTCATTCGCGACCGGCTCGATTTCCTCACCGCGGAGGACAAGCGCTGGATGCTACGCAAGACGGCGGAGAAAGTCTTCTTCGCGTAAGCACTGCTATTCGAAGCGCAGGATAAAATTCCGGTAGAACTCCACGGCGCGCTCGACCTGTGCGAGTTCGACCCATTCCACCGCCGCGTGCGCCTGGTCGATGCTGCCCGGTCCGAAGACCAGGCTCGGCACACCTTGCCGCGACAGCTTGCTCGCGTCGCACGAGAAGGGCACACCGCACAGTTCACCATCCAATCCCATCTCCGTGAGGATCGCACTGGCCAGTTGGGCCGGAGCGGAATCCGTCGGCGTTTCCAGCGCCTCATCCTCCAGCATCGGCGGCTCCATCACAGCATCCAGCGTGGGATGCTGGCTCTTCAATTCATCGAGCAAGTGCTGATAGTGCGCCAGTACGTTCGCGACTTTCTCGCCCGGCAGCAGGCGCCGATCGATCTCGATGGCGCAGGAGTCCGGCACGAAATTGACCTGCACTCCGCCCTTGATCACTCCGACATTGAGCGTTGCCGGGCCGAGCAGGGGATGCGTCCGCGCGGCGAGGCGCTGGTGCTCCGCCTCCAGCGCGAGGACGATGCGCGCCATGTGCGAGATGGCGTTCACGCCGAGATGCGGTTTACCGCTGTGAGCCGCTTTGCCGCGCACCAGGATGCGTGAGCGCAGAACCCCTTTGCAGGCGATCACTGCGCGCAATCCCGTCGGTTCCGCGACCAGCGAGGCGTGGCCGGTGAGGCCTTCACAAAGTTTCACGACGCCGCGGTAGGAGTATTCCTCGTCCACCACGGCAGCGAGCCACACATCACACGGCGGCTGGATGCTCTCTGCATGAACCGCCGCCACGGCGTGCATCATCGCCGCGAGGCCGGCCTTGGTGTCGCTGCTGCCCCGACCGTAGAGCTTTCCGTCCTCCACGCGCGGCTCGAAAGGCGGGATGGTCATGCCCTGCACCGAGACTGTGTCCATGTGCGCCTCGAGGATCACGCGACGTGAAGCATCGCGACCCGGCAATCGCGCAATGACATTCGGGCGATTGGGAAAGACTTCCTGTTCCCACACCTCGATGCCGCGTTGCTCGAAGAAACCGCGGACCCACGTCGCGATCTCGCGCTCTCCGGGGCCGCTCTCATACGAAGAATTGACACTGTTGATTCGCACCAAATCGGCGAGTGTCTGAGCGATCGGGGGAAGGGTCATTTCACGGCATTTGAACAAGAGCGTCCGCTCGCGCCAACAGCAAAGGACATTCATTCCCGGAATGACACGGGGCCTTTCCCTGCTTATCCTCCCGCCCATGATTCCCCTCACTTCCCGCCGTTCCTTCCTGCAATCGAACGCTCTCGCCGCGCTTTCCGTAGCTGGCTTGCGTCAGCGCCTGGAAGCCGCGGATACCGTTTCCGGTATGAAGGGCCGCATTCATCACTCGGTTTGCAAATGGTGCTATCCGAAGGTGAGCCTCGAGGATCTCTGCGCGGCGGGCAAGGACATGGGACTCACTTCCATCGATCTGTTGCAGCCGGCTGATTTCGCGACATTGAAAAAGCACGACCTGGTCTGTGCGATGACGAGCAACCCCACGATCAAAGGCCCCGATGGCAAGGATCTCGGCGCCATTCCTCGCGCCTTCAACCGCAAGGAACACCACGATCTCCTGGTGCAAGCTTACGAGCCGCAAATCGCTGCGGTGGCAGAGGCAGGATACAAAAATCTCATTTGCTTCTCGGGAAACCGTGACGGCATGGACGACGAGACCGGCCTAAAGAACTGCGCGGAAGGTCTGAAGCGTCTCATGGCGTTGTGCGAAAAGAAGAACGTGGTCCTCGTCATGGAACTGCTGAACAGCCGCGTGAATCACCCCGATTACATGTGCGATAAGAGCGCGTGGGGCATCGAGCTATGCAAGCAGGTGGGCTCCGCAAACTTCAAGCTGCTCTACGACATCTACCACATGCAGATCATGGAGGGCGATGTCATCGCGACGATCAAGAAGAGCCACGAGTATTTCGCGCACTATCACACCGGCGGCGTGCCCGGCCGCCATGAGATCGATGAATCGCAGGAGCTGTATTACCCGGCGATCATGAAGGCGATCGTCGAGACCGGCCATGGCGGCCATGTTGCGCAGGAGTTCATCCCCGCGCGCCCGGATGTAATCGCTTCGTTGAAGCAGGCCGTGGGTATCTGCGACGTCTAAGCGCTTCGGTCAGGGCGTCGGGAACGGATTCCGTTCCGCGAAACCAGCCTGATGCCAGTAGGGATACGGTCGTGGCACGGCGCTGGCCGCGTCCAGTGCGGCAACCTGCTCCGGCGTGAGGTTCCAGCCGAGCGCGCCGAGATTGGCGCGCAGTTGTTCTTCGTTGCGTGCACCGATGATGATGGTGGAAACGGTCGACCGTTGCAGAAGCCAATTGAGTGCGATCTGCGGCACGGTTTTTCCAGTCTCCTTGGCGATGAGGTCGATGGCATCCACGACGCGGTATAGATACTCGTCTGGAACCTGCGGGCCTTTCTCCAGGTTGAGCGGATCTTTCAAGCGAGAGACTTCGGGCGCCGGCTGGCCACGGCGGTATTTGCCGGTAAGCCGCGCCCAACCGAGCGGACTCCAGACCACCGCGCCGACTTTCTGGTCGAGTGCGAGCGGCATGAGTTCCCATTCGTAATCGCGGCCAACGAGCGAGTAGTACGCCTGATGTGCCACATAGCGCGCGAGACCGTGCTTCTCGGAAACGGACAGGCCTTTCATCAGATGCCAGCCGGAGAAATTCGAGCAGCCGATGTAGCGAATCTTGCCTGCGCGCACGAGGTCATCGAGCGTGCCGAGCACTTCGTCGGCGGGTGTCTGCGCGTCGAAAGCGTGCAGCTGAAAGAGGTCGATGTAGTCCGTCCCCAGTCGGCGCAGGCTGCCTTCCACAGAGCGGGTGAGATGATGGCGTGACGAGCCGACGTCATTCGCGCCGTCACCGCTGCGGAAAGTTGCCTTGGTGGAAATCAGCACCTCGTCACGGCGTCCGGCCAGCGCCTGGCCGAGCACTTCCTCGGAGCGCCCGTCGGAATACACATCCGCGCTGTCGAACATATTGAGACCCGCCTCGAGCGCGATATCCACCAGACGCGTTGCTTCGTTGCCCGTCGTAGTGCCCCATGCTTGAAACATGGCGTGGCCCTCCCCGCCGAAAGTGCCCGTGCCGAAAGTGAAAACCGGGACGCGGAGTCCGGAACCGCCGAGTTGTCTATATTCCATATCGATGTGGATGAAGAACGCACGCTACTCCTTCAGCGGAGAGCGTCAAAGTCTCTCTCCGCGCAAAGCCGCCGAGTGATCCGAGACGGAGCGATGAAGTTGAGCTACGGATGGACACGGATGAAACACGGATGGGGAAAATATGCGGACGCCGCGGCACACTCTGGTTCCACCTCGGATTGTGCAATCCGTGTTTCATCCGTGTGCATCCGTGGCTAGTTCCGCCGCATCGTTCCCGCTTAGTCCTGGATGCGCCGTAGAAGCAACGCCGCACCGAAGCACGTGACGATTGCGCCGGCGGCGAGAAAGACAAGGTCGCCTACGACCGCCGAGATCCCCAACTGCCCGAGGCTCACCATGCGAAAGGCGTGACAGAAGTGCGTGAGAGGAAAGGCTTGGGCAAGGGTGCGGATGGCGGGCGGCAATTGATCCAGCGGCGCGAAAGCGCCGGAGAGCGGGAAGACGGGGAAAAGATAGAAGACGGCGAATTGAATCGCCTGCGTCTGAGTCTGGCAAAAAGCGGAGATGAGCAACCCGGTGCCGAGGGAGCAGAGCAGGAAAAACAAGCACAGCAGGCCGGTGACCAGTGGTGCGCGAAAGACGACGTGAAAGTGAAAATAACCCGTGGCCAGCGTGGCGGCGATGAGCAGGGTCGAGACGATGAGATGCGGGAAGACTTTCCCGGCCACGATCTGGTTGCGGCTGAGCGGGGTCACCAGCAACTGCGCCAGCGTGCCGGATTCGCGCTCGCGTGCGATGGTGCAGGCGGTGAGCGTGACTGTGAGCAGTTGCAAGATCAGCCCGACGATTCCGGGCATCACGAAGTCGATGAACCTGAGATCAGGATTGTAGAGCACCTTGCTTTCCACTGACCACGGCGACATCGCCGAGACGAAGCGCTTCCGCACTGGCTCGGGGATTTTCTTGCCGAGCTCGAGGACGTCGTCGGGCAGGTCGTCGATCATGTCCTGTCGCGAGTCGAGCTGGAATTGCCCGAGATCCTCCTGGATCGCACCGCGCAACTGTGGCGCCGTCGTGGTATCAATACCATCCAGGGTGAGGCGTAGCGGTAGCGGGTCGCCGTTGTTCAGGCTCGAACCCCAGTCCTTGGGAATCACCACCTCCATGAAGGCCCCGGCCTTGAGCAAATCGATCTCAGTGGGGGCATCGGGCGCCACTTCCCGCCAGGCGAAGGTCTTGTTGGCGCGAAACTTCTCGACGAGTTTGTGGCTCTGCTCGCTCTGGTCGGCATCGCGCAGCAGGGCAGGGGTGTCGGTCACTGCGGTCGTCTCGAAAGCGTGGCCGAGCAGCAGCGTGAAGGCTGGCGGCAGGGAGAGGATCAGGATCAGCACGCGCCAGTCGCGCAGGATGTGGAGAAATTCTTTCTTCGCGACGCTGGCCGTGGCGTAGAGGGATGCGGCGAAATTCATGGAGCGGTAGTCTGGAGAATCTCGGAATAGCCTTGGGAGTAAGCCTTGAAGACATCCTCCATGTCCGGCACGGCCCAGGAATGGCCGAGCCAGGTGAGCCCTTCGAATGGCCATTGCTTCTGCCATTGCGCGACCAGCTGCTCCGATTCCCCGGAGTAAATGCGGACGCGCCCACTGCGCAGGGCGACGCCGAGAATCCCAGGCACACTGCGCAGGCGGACGAGGCCTTCCATCACGGGCTCCACCTGCATTTCCAGCAGTTGACCTTTGAAGCGCTGCTTGAGGCGCAGCGGGGTCTCCTTGGCCAGCAGCCGGCCTTGATGGAGGAAGCCGACCTCAGTGCAGCGCTCCGCTTCGTCCATGTAGTGGGTGGTCACGAAGATCGTGGTGCCCTGGCTGCTCAGGTCATAGAGCAGATCCCAGATTTGCTGGCGATGGACCGGGTCGAGACCGGAGGTGGGTTCGTCGAGAAAAAGCAGCGCCGGCTCGTGGACGAGCGCACAGGAGAGGGCGAGCATCTGCTTCATGCCGCCCGAGAGACTGCCGGCCAGGGCCTTGCTCTTCGATCGCAGGTCGAGCTGATCGAGCAGCGCTTCCATCCGCGCCTCGAGCTTTTTTCCGCTCACCTGATACGCCGCACCGAAGAAACGCAGATTCTCCAACACCGTGAGATCGGGATAGAGGCTGAACTTCTGCGCCACGTAGCCGAACTTCGGCCGGATGGCATGCCGCCCCTTCCAGATGTCGTGCCCGAGGACGTGGCCGGCGCCGGAAGTCGGCTTCGTCAGCCCGCAGAGCATGCGCATGGTCGTAGTCTTGCCCGCGCCATTCGCTCCGAGGAAGCCGAAGATTTCACCGGCGGGAATGGACATGGTGACGCCATTCACCGCCGCGGTATCGCCGAAGGATTTGGCGAGTTGATCAAGAACTATAACGGGCTCTGGCATCGGTGGAAAAGACAGGCGGGAGAGATGACACTGGAACGGCTGGCAATGAAAATGGAAAAGTGAAAGAGCGGTGTGGGACGTGTTTCATCCCGGAAAACGCCACCGACAGGTGTGCTTGCAGAAGCGACAGGGGAGCCGCTACCTTCGGCCCAGATGGATTTCCTGCCGTATTCCATCATCTTTGCACCGCATGAATCCATTTTCCCGGTCTTCTTTCGCCTTCGTCGGGACGTTATTCCTGGCCGCTGTCACCTCCGCCAGCGCCGATCCAGTCGCTGACCTTGCCGCCGTTTCCACTTTCAAGGACGTCAATCTCGACAAGCTCGCGGGTGGCACTGTGCAAATGGCCCGCGGGCCGGCCATGAGCTTCCCTCGCGGCCTCGCCGTGGAGAGCGTCTACGTCGTCCGCAAGCCGGTGGCGAAGACTCTGGAGCTCCACCAGCAGTGGAATCCCAACAAGCATCCGGAGCTGAAAGTCTTTCTGCACGGAGAGCTCTCCGCGCGGCCGACGGCGGCGGAATTCCAGAGAGTCGGCTCCGCTCCCGCCAATACGCCCGTCAAAACCTTCGTCGCCGAAACCCAGAAACTCGGTTCGGGCTCGGCCAATCTCCAGTTGAGCCATGCCGATGGGAAGGCCTACGCCAGCCAGGCGGGAGCCGATGGCGGCGGCGCGATGCCGCCGAAAGTCGTCGGATTCTGGAGCAATCTCCTGCTGCAACGCTCCCAATCTTTTCTCAGCGGGGGAATGGCCAAGCTCCCTCCTTACGAAACCGGTGGTGAATCCGTGCGGGCCGCCGATGAAATTGCCCGGCTCCTGAAGGACGCCCCAAAGGTCCGCACTCTCTTCGCTCCCTTGATCGAGGCGAACCCCATTACCGGCGGCAAGTCCGCCGCGCCGCAATCGTCCTACTGGGAGATGTTTGATGCCGATGGCCTCGCGGCATTCAATCTCGGCGCCCTCTATGTGCGCATGAATGGGGATACCTGCCAGGCCCTCGATGGCCAGTATTACGCCAGCGGCGGCTACTATGCCCTGCTCACCTTTTACCAGATGTGGCCGGTCAAAATCGGCGGGAAGGACTGCACACTGATCTGGCGTGCGGACCTGATTTCAGCGTCCGCGCTGGCCACCTTACGCGGCGTGGAGCGCATGGGATCGAGCACCGCCATGATGCGGGAAACCAAAAAGAGCATCGAAAGTTTGTTGAAGGATGCGGGGCAAAACCCTTGATTAAGCGTCCGTCATGTCACCGCTGTACGTGAAAGAATCCCTGTTTGCCTGTCGTAGAGGCACTTCCGTCGCATGGAAGTCTGCAGCCGCAATGATTTTCACGATCCTCGCCGGTGTGGGGATCGGGCACGCGCAGGACAAAGAGAGCAGTAGCACTGGCGCCTCGAAGCTTTCCCTCGAATCCGAATTCCACGCCGGCTACGTCGGCAACTCCACCTTTCGCCAACGCGACGAACGCGGACGCTCGGATGCGTGGGACGTCGGCAGCCGCCAGGTGCTGTCCTATCAGGCGCACGAAGGGTTTCTGATTCGCTTCGGTCTCGAGGTGGAGCGTTACAACTTCGCCGTGCCGGACACCCTCATGTTGCCGAGCAAGCTTCAGTCGGCGAGCATCGTGATCGGGGCGGATCTCCAGCTCGGCGAAGCCTGGATTGCGCGCTTGGAAGTGCAGCCTGGCTACTATGGCGGCGGCCCCGATCTGCGCGCCGGCAACTTCGCCGCGCCGATCATCCTCGGCGCCTCCTATTTCGCCAGCGCAGACCTGCAGTTCGTCGCCGGCCTGAGCATCGACGTGAATCGCAAGTATCCCGTCCTGCCCGGTATCGGTTTCCGTTACAAATATAACGCCGACTGGGTGTTCGACATGATTCTGCCTCAGCCGCGCATCGAGTACAGTGTAAACAAGAACACGACGCTCTATGCCGGCGGCGATCTCCAGGGCGCCACCTATCGAGTGGATCCCGATTTCGGCACCCGGCAAAACAACCCGAAGCTGAACAATGCTTGGGTGGATTACTCGCAAATCCGCGTTGGGGTTGGTGCTTCGATCAAGATTCGCCCGGAGGTGACGCTGGAGATGGAGGCTGGCATCGTGCCCGTGCAGGAGTTTGACTTCCATCGCGCCGAGGTTCGGGCCAGTTCCACCGAGATCCCGCCCTACGGCGGCATCGTTCTCAAGGCTGCGTTCTAGAGAGCGTTTCCTGGTCGGATGACTGAAATTTCCAGCGCCAGCTTCGGTGCGGATGCCTTGGAGCTGAAGACGGCGAACGGCCGCGCCTGGGTGGTCGATTCTATCGCATGCATCCCGGACGCGTTGCGTCAGGCTGCTTTTGCCGCCCGGTGCCGTGATTTTCGTTACTACGAAGTCACCGAGGCCGGGCTGCCGGACCAGTTTGAGTATCGCTACTTTGTGCTGCACGACGAGGCCTCGGGTGACTGGGCCATCCAGCCGCTTTTCTTCGTGCACCAGGACCTGCTCGCCGGGCTGCCGCAGAGTGTGCGTTCGCTCTTTTCCGGGATTCGCAAGGTGTGGCCCGGCTTCTTGAAGATGCGCATGATCATGATCGGCTGCGCGACCGCCGAAGGCGACCTCGATCACGACCGCCCATGGGTGGGAGATGCGCTGCACGAGGTGCTCGAACTCTATCGGCGGCGCGCTTCCGCTTCCCTCATTCTCCTCAAGGACTTCCCTGCCAGCTATCGCCCCGCACTGACTGGCTTCTCGCGTAGCGGCTATCAACTCGCCCCCAGCATGCCCGCCGCGCGGCTGGAACTGGATTTCGCCACGTTCGAGGAATACATGACGCAGCGTCTCAGCAAGGTCTTCCGGAAAAACCTGCGGCGAAAATTGCGTGCCTCCCAGGAAGGAGCGCCCATTCACATGGAAGTGCTGGAAGACGTCTCGGCCATCGTGGACGAGATCTTCCCCCTCTACCTGCAGACGCACGAACGCTCCGACTTCACCTTTGAAAAACTGACGCCGGAGTTCTTTCGCCTCATCGGCCAACGCATGCCGGACCGCGCCCGCTTTTTCATCTGGCGACGGGAAGGGCGCGCCATCGCTTTCAGCCTCTGTCTGGCCCATGAAGGTGTGCTGCACGACCTTGCGCTGGGGCTCGATTACCCGCTGGCCCTCGAGCTATCGCTCTATTTCCGGACGTGGCACGACGTCATCGAGTGGGGCCTGCGAAACGGCATCAAGGCCTATCACACCGGCCCGCTGAACTACGATCCCAAGCTGCACTTGAAGCTGATGCTGTCACCGCTGGATCTCTACGCGCGCCACAATTGGGGGTTCATCAATCCCATCTTCAAGCTGGCGATCAAATACCTGGAACCCACCCGGCACGACGCGTCCATCCGCAAGTTTCCGAACGCCGGCGACCTCTACGTTCGCTGACTGCAGCACCTGCCAAAAGTACGTTCCGGATAAAACGAGGCGAATTAATCTTCGGGCGCCGGTAGACGGCCTGGCCTTCCTGACTGGTCAGCTTTTCTCGCATCGCAATCAGCCTTGATTCGGTGAGCGGTCGCGGACTTTCGCTCCGCTGCATGGGCGGTCGGAAGTCGTAGCGGCGCTGCGCCAGCGCGGCCTCGGCGGCACAGGCAATCGCCAGCAAACCCTGATGAATACTGGCAGCGCATACGGGATTCGAACCCGTGTACCAGCCTTGAGAGGGCTGTGTCCTAGGCCTCTAGACGAATGCGCCGTTGAGAGGGGGCGGAAAGTAGACACACTTCGCCGGTCGCACAACAGCTATTTCCGCAAAGTCTGCGTTAACGTTGGGTGCGGAATGTCGCCGGGTCGATGGTCGGGGCGAGACGCACCTGAATAAAGCGGCCCGTATACTGGGCCTTCAAAAGCGCGATGTCCTCTTTCGTCATGCTCGGATTGTACTTGGCGATACCCAGGACGAGGCCGGAGTAATAATCGATGAAAAGTTTGCGCTGCTCGAAGTCCGTGGGCGCTTCGATCGCCTGCTGCTTCAGCGCGATGAGCGCCGGATCGCGCTCGGCCTTGGTCTTGGCCTCGCGGAGGGCGATATGCTTCTTCAGGTGGTCTTCGGCCAGGGAGGTCTTGTCACCACTCGGGAGGGCAGGTTGGGTCGCGCCAGGTTTGGTGGACGGCTTTTCGATCGGCTCGGGCGATTCCGGAATGAGCGGCAAACTGGAATTCACGGGCGGCGGGAGCTGCTGCTGCGTCGCGGGCGCAAGGCCAAACGAGCTCTCTGGCTCGGCAGCAGTGAGCCGGCCCGAGGCGGACAGGGCAAGGAGAGTGGCGAGCAGGGGTGTCGTCAGTTTCATCATGGCGATAAGCGGATCATGGTAGCCGGAATTTTTCGTTTGAAAAGGAAGAGAATCTCCCGCAAGCGGAAGGTATGCCGATTCTTGCCCGCGCGCCGCGACCTGTGGCGCTGGAACTCACGCCCGCCGAAGTGGCCGCTGCCTGCGGCCACCTGCCGGGGCGCGTCTTCTTCGATACCGCCTTGGAGGGCGGTGAGGCCGGCCAGCTTTCCATCGTGGCGGCCGCACCCCGGAAAATCCTGCGGGGCCGGGAGGATTGGGCGGTGCTGCGCGAAGCGGTGGCGGCACGGGCCGGCGGACCGGATTGCGACGACGGCCTGCCCGCGGGTTTCGCCGCTGGCTTCGTAGAATACGACGGCGCTTTCTGTTTCGGCATCTATGAGGATGCGCTCATCTACCGCCATGCCGAGCAACGGTGGTACGAAGTCGGCGACCTCGCCTCGCAATTGCGCCCAGCCGCGCCCGCAGCACTGACTGCAGGGCCCCACTTTGTCTCGCGAATGACGCCCGAAGATTTCTGCCACCGTGTGGCGCGGGCGCAGGAATACATCGCTGCGGGCGACATCTATCAGGTGAATATCGCCCATCGCTTCAGCGCCCCGTGGGACGGTGAAACCTTCGCCTTTTACGAGGCGCTGCGCCACTACTCGCCTGCTCCGTATGGCGCCTTTCTCGAGCTCGATGGCCGGGCGATGCTCTCCACCTCGCCCGAGTCGTTTTTGAAGATCTCCGGCCGGTCCATTCGGACGCGGCCGATCAAGGGCACGCGTCCGCGCCGTGCCGAGGTCAATGCCGACGCACTCTCCGCCTACGACCTGCGCAATTCGCCGAAGGAAACGGCCGAGCTGGTCATGATCACCGACCTCGAGCGCAACGACCTCGGCGCGATCTGCGAATACGGCAGCGTGCACGTGAAGGAACTGCTCAAGCTCGAGAGCTACGAGCAGGTCTTTCATCTCGTCTCCACCGTCGAGGGCCGGCTGCGCGAGGAGATCGATCCCGTCTCGGCCCTGCGCGCCTGCTTCCCCGGTGGCTCCATCACGGGAGCCCCCAAGAAGCGCGCCCGCGAGATCATCGCCGAACTCGAGCCCGAACCGCGGGGCGTTTATACCGGCGCCATGGGCTGGTTCGGCTTCAATGGTGAGAGCCAGTTCAATATCGCCATCCGCACGGTGGTCGTCGAAAACGGCCAGGCCCATTTCCATGTCGGCGCCGGCATCGTGGCGGATTCCGTGCCGGAAAAGGAATGGCAGGAGACGCTCGACAAAGCCGCCGGCATCCTGCTCGCCGCCGAGCGCTGCGGCGAGAGCTAGGTCGGCGCCATCTGCAAGGCACGATCCACTACGATTAGGTGCGATTGGGCACGATCCACTCTGGGGCGACCCGCTCTTCTCGTGGGTGTGGAACATTTCGTGCCGGCGGTCCGGCGATCCCATTGGTCAATCTCGCATAGCATCGTCTGTCGAACTCTCTCACCTCGCCAGCCCACGGTTGCCTCTCCTCCATCCTCTGCGAATAGTAGCAAATACGTGATCGATTGTCAATATCCATGATCCATCAATGGCTTGCCCCTCCGCGAAGCCGCCTGCCCGTTCAGCAGACGGCTCGCAAAAACACGTACACCCATGCATCCACTGTGTCAGTCCTCGACGATGTTGCGGGGACCTGACAGCATGAAACCCTTGATGAAAGCCAAGCGCTCCCCCTCCTCCGCAAGTAATCGTTCCCAGCGCGTTCTCACACCCCTTTCCAAGGCTCCCACCGGGATGTCCGGTTTCGATGAGGTGACCAATGGAGGTCTCCCTGCAGGGCGTCCCACGCTGGTCTGCGGGTCGGCCGGCTGCGGCAAGTCGCTCTTCGCCGTCGAGTTCCTCGTGCGCGGGATCACGGAATTCGGCGAGCCAGGAGTGCTCATGACTTTCGAGGAAACGGCCGACGATATTCGCAAGAACGTCGCCTCCCTCGGCTTCGACGTCGAGAAGCTCGTCGCGCAAAAGAAGCTCTACATCGACTACGTGAAGGTCGAGCGCGGCGAGATCGATGAGAATGGCGAGTACGACCTCGAGGGCATCTTCGTGCGCCTCGCCCACGCCATCGCCACCGTGGGCGCGAAGCGCGTGGTGCTGGATACGATTGAAACTCTCTTCTCCGGCTTCGACAACCAGGCGATCCTCCGCTCCGAGCTGCGCCGTCTCTTCGGCTGGCTGAAGGAGCGCAACCTCACCACCGTCATCACCGGCGAGCGCGGCGACGGCGCCCTCACCCGCCAGGGACTCGAGGAGTATGTCTCCGATTGCGTGATCCTGCTCGATCACCGCGTGACCGGCCAGATCTCTACCCGCCGCATGCGCGTCGTGAAATATCGCGGCTCCACCCACGGCACGAATGAGTATCCCTTCCTCATCGATGAGGAGGGCATCTCCGTCCTGCCGATCACGGCCTCGGCGATGGACTACCCGGTTTCCAATACGCGCCTGTCCAGCGGTATCGCGGAGCTGGATGACATGCTCGACGGCAAGGGGTACTTCCGCGGCAGCACGGTGATGGTCACGGGCACCGCGGGCACCGGCAAATCGAGCCTCGCCGCCCATCTCGTAGACGCCGCCTGCCGTCGTGGAGAGCGGTGCATGTACTTTTCGTTTGAGGAATCACCCGCCCAAATCGTGCGCAACATGCGAAGTGTTGGCATCCACCTGCAACCGCATGTCGACCGCCAGCTTCTCCAGTTTCACTCCGCACGCCCCAGTATGCACGGGCTGGAGATGCACCTCGTAAAGATGCACAAGATGATCGAGTCCTTCAAACCCAACGTGGTGGTGGTGGACCCGATCTCGAACCTGCAAGCGGCGGGCTCGCTGGACGACTCGACGAACATGCTCATTCGTCTCATCGATTTCCTGCGCAAAAAGCAGGTCACCGCTTTCTTCGTCTCGCTTTCCTCCGGTGGCATGGCGTCCCTGGAAATGACCGATGAAGGCATGAGCTCGCTGGTCGATACCTGGCTGCTCGTGCGGGACATCGAGCTCGGCGGCGAACGCAATCGGGCCCTCTACGTCCTCAAGTCACGCGGCATGGCGCACTCGAATCAGGTGCGGGAGTTCATCATGACTTCCAAGGGCATCAAGCTCGTGCCCGCCTATCTCGGTGCCACGGGTGTCCTCACCGGATCGGCGCGACTCACGCAGGAGGCCCGCGACCAGGCCGAACAGCGAATCACCACCGAGGAACTGGAGCGCAAGAAGCTCGCCCTCGAGCATCGCCGCCGGGCGATCGAGGCGCAGATGGAAGTCTTGCGGGCTCAGTTCAAAGCGGAGGAAGAAGAATTTACCCACGCTACCTTGAGCGCCCAGATCAAAGCCGACGTGGCGAATGCAGAACGTGCCGCCATGGCCACGAGCCGCCGGGCCGGTGGCAAGAAGGAGGAGGCAAAATCATGAAGCGGGGAAAAACCACCAATGCTTCCGCCAAGACGAAGCCGAGCCAGGCCGGCCGGAAAGCTCCCAAGGCCGCGGCCAGGAAACCGGCTCCACGCGCCAAGCCTTCCAAATCGGCAGTGGCGAAAAAGCAGCCTGCAAAAGGCAAACCAGCCAAAGCCCCGCCAGCCAAAGCCCCGCCAGCCAAAGCCAAAGCCGCCGAGGGAAAAGAGAGCTGGAACCTGCGTCTGTATGTGGCCGGTCAGACGCCTCGCTCGATTACCGCATTTTCCAATCTCAAAAAGCTTTGCGAAGAGCACCTGCCGGGACGCTACAAGATCGAGGTCATCGATCTCTTGAAACAGCCGCAGCTAGCCCAGAACGACCAGATCATTGCCATCCCCACGCTGGTGAGAAAGTTACCGGAGCCGATGAAGCGCGTCGTCGGCGACCTTTCCAATATCGAGCGTGTGCTGGTCGGCATGGATCTGCAGATCGTATCGGAGAACTAAAGAGCAGAGGGACGAAAACATGGCCATCAGGAAACCCGCAAAAAAGCCGGCGAAGAAAAAGGCCGGCAAGACCCCCGACCCCGTCGATTCGTCGGCGGAATTCGAGGAACTCCTGCGGGCCGCCCCGAGTGGACAGCGTTTCGTCCTGCGGCTGTTCGTTACCGGCAATACCGTGCGTTCCAGCCAGGCGGTGGCCAATGTCCGCGCGCTCTGTGAGGAATATCTCCACGGGCGCTATGACTTGGAAGTCGTCGATATCTACCAGCAGCCCAAGGAGGCGGCCAGGGATCAGATCATCGCCGCACCCACGCTGATCAAGGAACTGCCATTCCCCGTTAAAAGGCTCATCGGCGATCTCTCCGATCGGGACAAAGTGCTGGTAGGATTGAATCTCGCGGAAGAAACTCCCGAAGGGAAGAAGGCCGCAAAAACTCGCTGGGCCAGCTTGTGAAGACTCGGCCCAAAAAGCAGCTTCGCGCCGCGATCGCGCGACCGACAAAGAAGAAGAAGCCAGCCGCGCGCCCATTGAAAAAAGGCGGCAAAACTTCCAAGGCCAAAAAGTCGTCCGAGCCAGGCAAAATCGCCAAACCGGTCAGGACCAGCAAAGTGCGGAAGCCGGCCAAATCAGTGAAGGTCGTCAAACCGGTGAAGGTCGTCAAACCCAAGGTGGCCAAGGCGAAACGGCCGAAGGCGAAGCCCAGCCCGCCAGTCAAGCGCACGAAGCCGCCCGGTGCGAGGGGCCACTGGGTGAGCCCGGAAGAGTTGTCACTCGTGCAGGAGCGTTTGAGCGAAGCGCTGGAAACGCTGGAGGCCATTCGCAGTGGCGAGGTGGATGCCGTGGTCGTCAGCGGGCCGAATGGCAGCCAGGTCTACAGCCTGAATAGTGCCGACCAACCCTACCGGGTCTACGTCGAGAACATGCAGGAAGGCGCGGTCACCATTTCTGCCGAGGGCGTGATTCTCTACGCCAACCAACGCTTCGCCGCGATGCTGAAGATGCCGCTGGAGCGCGTGATGGGTTCCCCAGCAGCGCACTATCTCCCGGCGGAGGCGGTCACCGTCATCTCCGGGGTCATCAGCGGCAGCCAGGAAGCGGTGAAGCATGAATGCCTGCTCCAATCGAAAGACGGAGCCGCCACTCCTGTGCACCTCGCGGCGAGCGCTTTGCCGCAGGACGACCAAACCGTGGTCTGCCTCGTCGTGACCGATCTCACCCTGCAGCGTGGGCAGGAAGAGCTGCGCACGGCCAAGGAAGTGGCCGAACGGGCCAACCGGGCCAAGGATAGCTTTCTCGCCGCGCTGAGCCACGAGCTGCGCACG
>JBGGMZ010000534.1:0-4029 GCA_041287745.1 Chthoniobacter sp.
AGATATTTGGTGAGACCCATATTGGTCGCTCCGGCTGCGAGCATGGGCACGAGATTGTCCGGTTTCATCGAGAGCGGGAAATCGAGGTAGGAGCCGTGCTTGAGATACTTCGTGCTGAAGCCGGCGAATGGGCCAAAGAGCAGCGAGCGCTTGCCGCCGATGATGCGCGTGTCGAGATGAGGGACGGACATCGGCGGGGCGCCGATCGAGGCCTTTCCGTAGACCTTGGCGTAATGGCGATCGGTGATGATCGGGTTGTCGCAGCGCAGCCACTGGCCGCTCACCGGGAAGCCTCCGAAACCGCGCCCCTCCGGGATGCCTGACTTCTGCAGCAGCGGCAACGCTCCGCCGCCCGCGCCGAGGAAGACGAACTTCGCGCTGACCGGATACTTCGTACCGCTGATGAGATCCTTCACCGTGAGCTGCCAGCGTCCGTCCGCAGTGCGTTGCACGTCGGTCACACGCTGTCGGAGATGCAGCGCCACGCCGGGGCGATTCTTCAAGTTCGCGACCAGGATTTGCGCGAGCGCACCGAAATCCACGTCCGTGCCGCCCTTCATCCGCGTGGCTGCGGAGGGAACGGTGTCGTCGCGCTTTTGCACGATGAGTGGCATCCATTCTTCCATCTCGTAACGGTCCTCGGTGTAGTCCATCCCGGCGAAAAGATGATGGTCCTTCAGCGCCGCAAAGCGCTTGCGCAGGTAGGTCACATCCTTCGCTCCGCTCACGAAGCTGATGTGCGGCACGCGATGGATGAATGCGGTAGGGCGCTCGATTACATCGCGACCCACGAGGTAGGACCAAAATTGTTTCGAGACCTCGAACTCCTCATTGATCTCGAAAGCCTTCTTCGTGTCGATGGAACCGTCCGCGCGTTCGGGCGTATAGTTCAGCTCGCAGAGCGCGGCGTGGCCGGTGCCGGCGTTGTTCCAGGCGTTGGAACTCTCCGCGGCAATCTGGTCGTGGCTTTCGAGGATCGAGATGGTGAGCTGAGGATTCAGCTCCTTCAAAAGAGTGCCGAGGGTGGCGCTCATGATGCCTGCGCCGATGAGTACGACGTCAAGCTGTTGCGACTGGTTTAATTGCTCTCCCTGCATAGTGCTATGCGCCCGGGGGAAACCGGCGGGAGAATGGGCTTTTCCCAAGGGAAAGACCAGCACTTCCCCGTGCGTCGGGCGGAAGGTGCGCGAGGCGAGGGAATTAAAATTTGCGGATCAACGGCGAGGCGTGCATTTCGCGCGCCGAATCTTTAGTAGATGCCCGGAATCAACCGGGCGGTTCGCGCGCGCAATGCCTCGTATTCGCTGCCAAATTGGGACAGCAGCAGCGCCTCTTCCGAGCGGATGCGGGCGACCAACGGAATGAGCATGAGCGCGGTGAGAATGAGACCGACGACCGAGCGAAAGGCGAGCGCCCACCCGACGGAGTTGATCAGTAACCCGAGGTAACTCGGATGCCGAATCACGCTATAGATTCCCGTGGTGACCAACTCATGGCCACGCTGGATCGCCACGAGGCCGCTGAAGCGACGCCCGAGCACGAAGACCGGCCAAAGCCGCAACACGCCGCCGACGATGAAGAGCACGACACCGATCCAGCGGAGTGTGTCCCCGCCCATCGTCCAGAAATCCTTGCGGTCCGCGTAGGCGGGAAAATAACCGGCGAGCAGCCCGAGGATGCCCAATGCCGAAACAACCCAGCGGTTGCCGCGATCCTCGCGTTCACCGGAGCTGAGGCTGGCATCGGTGAAGATGGACGCAACTGTCATCGCCACCAAGGCGACCGCCAGCACCACTCGCGCCGGATGAGAAAAGAAGGGAGTGATTCCTCCCCAGCCAAGCACGCCGAGCGCAAGGTACAGAAAAACGCTCACCACGGAAAAGACGGCGAATTTCGGCTTCAACATAACGGCTCGACGCCGGGATGGTTAATGGGAACAGCGAAGCAATTGAATGGCAGCTTTATACCGCTTTCGGGCGCTGTGATACTGGCGTTCGGCGAAGATCTCACTTCGCCAGTCGCGACGATTGGTTGCCTCCTGCCGGAACTGGCGGCAAAGCCAGATGTTCCGTCGCAAGTCAGGGATATCGTCTACGGAGATGAACATATTGAAAATACGGTGTTCATCACCTGAATCGAAGTGGATGCCCTGAATGGCCGCCGGGTGGCGTCACGTTTCCGCCTTGCCCGCGAGAGTCAAAAGCGAGAGATTCCCGCGCGCGTTCCCGTAGCTCAATGGATAGAGCCAGCGTTTCCTAAACGCTAGATGCGAGTTCGATTCTCGCCGGGAACAGAAACCCTGTGGATATCAAGGTTGCGGGGCGATGTTCTGCAGGGAATGGCTCCGAGTGAGAATAAATCCACCGATGTTTGACGATATTTCAAGGCGTCTCTTGTCCCGTCATGGCACACACCGCACTGGATTGCATCATCACTAGAGAAGCGCTGTCCCGGTGCGCCGATGCGGTGCGGTATCGAGTACGTGATCCCGCTTACTTTCGGGCTCGTTGATGAACGAAGCCCGAAGGAGAAATGGAAGGGGATTGCAGCGCCGCCTATCCCTTTGGCGTGGCTGGTAGAGCCGGGCCCTTCAGCGCGGTGATCTCTTTCGCCGTAAGCAGGCGCCATTCGCCCGGGCGCATTTCCCCGATCTTCAGGAGGCCAAGGCGAATGCGTGCGAGGCGCTCCACTTCGTAGCCGAGCTCGTAGAGCATGAGGCGGATCTGGCGCTTGATACCTTGGGTGAGCGTCAGCCTCAGGTGGTTCGGCGCGAGAATATCCACCTTCTCCGCTTTTGCCCGGCCGCCCATGATGTGGAAACCTTTCAGCATCTTCTCGCGATCCTTGGGGCTGAAGGGCTTGTCGATCAGGACTTCGTACTCCTTCTCGATCTTGTAGCGGGGATGGGTGAGGGCGAGGGAAAGGTCGCCGTCGTTGGTCACGAGCAGGAGGCCTTCGCTGTCCTTGTCGAGGCGGCCCACGTGGTAGACGCGGGGCCAGTTCGGGGGCAGGAGGTCGAAAATGGTCTTGCGGTCGCGCTCGTCGCTGGCGGTGCAGACGTAGCCGGGCGGCTTGTTCAGGAGGACGGTGATCTTCTGCTCGGTGCGCAGGAGGCGGCTGCCGACCTTCACGGAGTCATCGGGGCCGACCTGGGTGGAGAGATCGGTGACGACGCGGCCATTGATCCGAACCTGGCCGGAGGTGATGAGTTCCTCGACGCCGCGGCGGGAGCCGAGACCGGCGGAAGCAAGAAAACGATTGAGGCGCATGAGGGATGAAAAAGGGAAAATGGCGGATGGAAAATGGCGGATGGCCAGGGCCATCCGGAAAAAGCAGGGGGAGGGAGTTACGCGATGTTGCTGGAAAAAACTACCCATTAATCCGACTTTCCATTAATTCCTCGCCCGCCTGCCCGCAAAATAGATGCAGAAACTCGTAATCCCACGGAAAACGGTCTACCGGCTCTCCCTTTACTACCGGGCGCTCCAACGCCTGCGCTTGAAGAATATCGAGACGGTCTCCTCGGCTGCCCTCGCTACGGCGGCGGGAGTGAAGCCCACGCAGTTGCGAAAGGACCTCACCTACTTCGGTCAATTTGGCACGCGTGGGCTCGGCTACAATGTGGATGCCCTCAGCCGCCGGCTCACTGAAGCGCTGGGCACCTCGCAGCTCCAGCCGGTCATCCTCGTAGGCGCCGGTAATCTCGGTTCGGCGCTGCTGCGCTACCCCGGCTTTGCCAAGGAAGGGTTTGAAGTCGTCGCGGCTTTCGACGCGAAGCCGCTGCGCTCCCGCGAAAAGGAATTGGGCGTGAAAGTGCTGCCGATGTCGAAGCTTACGCAGTTCGTCTCCGAGCGGCGCATCAAGATGGTCATCCTCACCGTGCCGGGCCATGTGGCCCAGGAGGTGACCAATGAGCTCATCGCTGCCGGCGTGCTAGCCATCCTGAATTTCGCGCCAATCATCCTGCAGGTGCCGGACAATGTGGTAGTGAACAACGTGGACCTGGCGATCGAACTCGAGAATCTGAGC
>JBGGMZ010000535.1:0-32505 GCA_041287745.1 Chthoniobacter sp.
TGTTTGTGGCTGAGATGCGGACCTACATGCAGGACATCGATCGCACCACCGAGCACGAACTCACGAGCCGGGTGTCGGTGCACTGGTCTTCCAAGCATGATGGGGTCTACGACAAGCATGCGATCTTTGCGGACAAGCTCCTGCTCCCGCGCATCCTCCTGCCGCTCGATAAAGGCCGCGTGCTCATCGGCGAGACCGACACCAACGACCTCTACATTTACACCGACACCGACGGCGACGGCGTCGCCGACAAGAAGGAGCTCTTTTTTCAAGGCGGCCCGCGCGGAGGCAACATGGAACACCAGCCCAGCGGTCCCGTGTGGGCGATGGATAACTGGCTCTACACCACCTACAACGCCTATCGCCTGCGCTGGTCGCCCGATGGCCAGGTGAAGAAAGAGCCGACCGCGCCGAATGGCGGTCAGTGGGGTGTGTCCCAGGATGACTGGGGTAAGATGTGGTTCGTCAATGCCGGCGGCGAGAAAGGCCCCGTGAATTTTCAAACCGGCATCGTCTACGGCGCATTCAATACCAAGGACCAGTTCGAACCCGGCTTCGATACCGTTTGGCCACTGGTGGGTCTTGCCGATGTGCAGGGCGGTGACAGCCGTTACCGTGAGGAAAATGGCTCGCTCAATCACTTCACCGCCACCTGTGGCGGGGAGATTTATCGCGGCGACAGGCTGTCGGAATTGAGGGGCGACCTGTTTTTCGGTGAGCCCGTGGGACGTCTTGCGCGCCGGGCGAAGATCACCATGAAGGAGGGCATCACCACCCTCAGCAATCCATATCCACAGTCCGAGTTCATCCGCTCGACCGATCCGCTTTTCCGCCCGATCAATTTTAACACGGCACCCGATGGCACGCTCTACATCACCGACATGTATCGCGGCATCATCCAGGAGGGAAATTGGGTGAAAGATGGCAGCTATCTGCGCAAGGCCGTGCAGCAGTACGGCCTCGACAAACCGATCGGCCGCGGCCGTGTTTACCGCCTCGTGCACGATGGCGAAAAGCCCGGCCCGCAGCCCAACATGAACAGCGAGACCGCCGCGCAACTCGTCGCGCACCTGGAGCATCCGAATGGCTGGTGGCGCGACACGGCGCAACGCCTCCTCGTGCTGAAGCAGGACAAGACAGTCGTGCCCGCGCTGACCACGATGGCGCAGACGAACAAGAGCCCGCTCGCCCGCCTGCACGCGCTCTGGACGCTGGAAGGACTCGGCTCGCTCACCCGCGAAATCGTCCGCGAGAAATTGCACGATGAAGACCCGCATCTTCGTGCGGCTGCGCTGCGTGTGCTGGAGACGCTTTACAAGGCCGGCGATGCTTCCTTTGCCGCCGACGTGCAAAATGCCGTCCAGGACAAGGATGGCGACGTCGTGTTGCAAGCGTTGCTCACTGCCAAGGTGCTCAACATCGGCGACTGGAAAAAGACAATCGCGGACACCATTGCCACCAGCAATTACCGCGGGGTGAAAGAGATCGGCGACATGGTGCTGCATCCACCGGTGCAGGTGGCGCCGCTCGCGATGACTGCCGAGGAGCAGAGACTCTACAAGTCAGGCGAGGGGATCTTCCAGTCGCTCTGCTCCGCCTGTCACGGCATGGATGGCAAGGGCATGCCCATGCTCGGCGCCGCACCGGGCGCCATGCTCGCGCCGCCGCTCGCAGGTTCACGCACCGTAGTCGGCTGGCGCGAAGGCCCCATCCACGTGCTCATGCAAGGCCTGAGCGGCGACATCGACGGCAAGAAGTACGAGGGCCAGATGGTCTCGATGGCGACAAACGACGACGCCTGGATCGCCAGCGTGCTCAGCTACGTGCGCAACAGCTTCGGCAATCGCGCGGGATTTGTCTCGCCCCAGCAGGTCGCCGGTATCCGCGCTGCGACGAAGGATCGCACGCAGCCGTGGACGGTCGCCGAGTTGCGAGCGTCGCTGCCGCAGCCGCTCGATCGCAAGGAATGGAAGCTCACCGCGAGCGACAAGCCGGGCGACGCAAAGCTGGCTATCGATGGCCGCATCGACACCCGCTATACCACCGGTGTTTCACAGAAGCCGGGCCAATGGTTCCAGATCGAGTTTCCCAAGGAAACCACCATTGCCGGACTGCAGCTGGATGGCGGTAAATCGAAGAACGATTATCCGCGTGGCTACAAGGTGGAGATCTCCAGCGACGGGCAGCAATGGAAAGAAGTCGCCAGCGGAAAAGGCTCCAATGTGGTGACCGATATCCAATTCCCGGCCACCAAGGCGAAGTTCGTCCGCATCACGCAGACGGGTGCCGTGGGTGGCCTGTATTGGTCCATCCACGAACTGAACATCTTCTCCTCCAACGGCACCTCGGTCGCTTCGCCCGGCTCTGCCGGCCCGAACGGACGTTGAGTCGAAGATATCAGTCAACAAAACACCCGAAAGGTCGCATGCCTTTCGTCATCTCCTTCCACCGTGAGTCCTCGGCGCGAGTTAGAGAGTCTGCCCAAAAAAAGGTTCCCGAATCCGGCAGCGTGGAGTTTTGAATCAGGAAAGCAGGAAGGAAGGAACGGAACGCAAATCCTTCCTGCTTTCCTGCTTTCCTAATTCACCTCGTTTACCCGGAGGTTGCTTTTGATGCTCCTAATCCGCGTTCAGCTTCCAGTGGGTGCTCAGCAGGCTGGTCTTCTCCCCCGGTTGCGCGATTTGATAGTAAACGGTCAGGATAGACCCATCCTCGAGCTGCACGGAACTGGGATAGCCCAGATCGCTGTTCAACGCCGTTCGCAAGGTGATCTCGTGTTCGACATCCCAGGTTTTGCCACCGTCCTTGCTGATGCAGGCATGCTCACCGAATGGCGCACGGCGCACTCCGTAGACCACAAGCAGCCAATCGTTTTTGAGCCGGATTAAATGCGGCGGATAGCCGTAGATCGGCGTTTTGTGGGTGACGGACCACGTCTTGCCGCCGTCGGTGCTCTCCGTTTGCCGCAGGAAGGTTTGCGCATGGTCCTTCGGTTCCGCGCGAATCATGGCGACAAGATGGCCGTCCTTTAGCTCTACTACATGCGGCTCGTCTTGCATGCGGATGCGCCAGTCAGGGTCCCGTTGATCCTCCTCCGCCACCGGAATATCCGCCAGGTACTGCCAGCTTCGGCCATCATCCCGGGATTCCTCCACGCCGAGCTTGAGCGTTTTTTCATGGGTGCTCAGGCCCACGTAGAGCAGCCGTCCGTCCTGCAATTGAATCGGGCCGTGCGGTGCAGAGCCGATCGTTTTCACGGGCTTTTCCCACGATTTTCCTCCGTCAACCGAACGACGCGTCCAATTGCCATGATCCGCCACGATGGTTTCCGGGCTGATCTTGGCGATGTGCCGCTGCCAGGATTCCAAAAGCTCTGGAGGGAGATTCTGCCACTTCAGTTTCTCCGGATACATGAAGGCGGTGGAGGTGAACCAACTGACCAGCAAAGCGCCGGATTTCGTTTGAATGATGCCCGCGTCGCGATCATCCAGCGGCGAGTTGTTGATCGTCTCCGGCGAGCTCCAGGTTTTGCCGTTGTCGTGACTCCGCACCATTTGGGTGATGCCCCACGGGCAAATGTGGGCGTCGCGATCACCGGAGAAGACCACCATCAATTCCCCATCCCGCGTCTTCGTAATCGTCGGCCAGCCGATATACCTCCCGCTCTCCTGGCAGACGGTGTCATTGGATAGGATGGTGGCTATGCTGTCCGCTGCCCGACACGGAGTCAGGCCCGCAAGGACCAGTGAGATGGAAAGGAGCGAAAGCAGTCGCGATGAATTATGCATGGGGGGTGGGGGAGGAGGGGGACAAAGGAATCAATCTCGCTCGTCAAAGAGGATGCGGTAAGCCGCTGCCGCAAGGATGGCGCCGGAGGAGGTCGGTTTCTGGGGCATGGGTGTGCAATTCGCCGCGGCGAGGAACATTAGGTGGCTTCCGGTCTTTTCAAAGATGCCGCCTCTTTTCCGGCCTGTTGTAAAAAATGTTCCGCTAAGGTTTGCACAGGCCGTGCAATGTAGGCTTGTCACTCAGCTTCTGTTCAGTCCCCATATTCCGCCCCTCCCACCCCTCTTCCATGAACCTCCGTCCCTTCATCCTCACGTTTAGCATTTTCTCGCTCGCCGCCGGCGCGCTGCACGCGGAAGCGCCCGCCGCTCTCGAACTCAAGAAAGGCGATAATGTCGCCATCGTGGGGAGTGGCTTGGCGGACCGCCAGCAGCACCACGCCTGGCTGGAGGCGCTGATCGAAAAGGCCTATCCCGATCTCCAGCTCAAGGTGCGCAATCTCGGCTTTACCGCCGATGAGGTGAACGTGCATCCGCGCAGCGACGAAGTCCCGACGATCGAGCAATTCCTGGACATGAAGCCGGGGACAACGACGCTCACCGTGGGCAAGGCGGAAGTGACCTACCACTGGGGAGCCGATTTCCATGCGAATGTGATCCTCGCCTACTGGGGCTTCAACGAGTCCTTCAAGGGCGAGACCGGGCTTGAGGATTACAAGAAGGCGCTCGACGAGTATCTGAAGAAGTTGAAGAGCACCGACTTCGGCAAGGGCAACCCGCGCGTGGTGCTGCTCTCACCCATTGCCAATGAGAACGTCAAGAGCCCCAACTATCCGGACGGCTCGGCGAACAACAAGAACCTCGCCCTCTACACCAAGGCGATGGCGGAAGTGGCCAAGGCGAACGATGTGCAATTCATCGATCTTTTCACGTCCTCGCAGAAACTCTACGGGCAGGCCGCCCGCCCGCTGACGATCAACGGCGTTCACCTTACGGAGGAGGGCGACAAGGCGCTTGCTCCCGTCCAGTTCAAGGCGCTCTTCGGCAAGGAAGCGCCGAGCACGACTGACCCTGCCGTGGAAAAAATCCGCGAGGCCGTGCTGGTGAAGAACGAGGAGTGGCATCACCGCTACCGCACCGTCGACCAATACAACATCTACGGCCAGCGCTCGCGCATCAAATACGCTGATCCGAACGATCCCAAGAACGCGCCGGACAATGCGACGATCATGGGCGAGGAAATGGCGCAGCGCGACGCGAAGACGGCGAATCGGGACGAGGCCGTGTGGGCCACCGCGCAGGGAAAGAGCTTCACCGTGAAGGACGACAATCTGCCCTCGGTCGACCCAGTGCCGCCGAATCGCGTCGGTCCCTTCCCCGTGGAATCGAAAGAGGTGGCCGCGGTCAACACGACCAACGCCAAGCCATCGCCGAAGTCGCCCTTGCGCCCCTACATCGAGAAGGGTGAAGACACGCTCAAGTACATCAAGGTGCCAGAGGGCTGCAAAGTGGACTTCGTCGCTTCGGAGAAGGAATTTCCCGAGCTGATCAATCCCGTGCAGATGGCCTTCGACACGCGCGGCCGGTTGTGGGTCGCCTCGTGGCCGAACTATCCCGAGACCACGCCGACGACGAAGGTTTTCGACAAGCTGCTCATCTTCGATATCGATCCGAAGACCGGCAAATTCACCAAGTGCACAACCTTTGCCGACGGCTTGAATTGCCCCACGGGCTTCCAGTTCTACAAGGACGGCGTGCTCCTCATGCAGTCGCCGAACATGCTCTTCCTCCGCGACTCGAGCGGCAAGCAGATGCATGCCGATACCGTCGAGCGTGTCGTCAGCGGCCTCGATGCGGCTGACTCCCACCACGAGACAAACTCCATCTGCTACGAGCCGGGTGGCGCGGTGTATTTCAGCGACGGTGTCTTCCACCGCTCGAATGTGGAGACGCTCAACGGCCCGGTCCGCAACCAGAACGGGGCGATCTATCGCTTCGAGCCGCGCACCTCGCGCTTCGACCGCTACGTGCCTTATGGCTTCGCCAATCCCCACGGCCGTGTCTTCGACTACTGGGGCAACGACATCATCACCGATGCGACCGGTAACGCGTCGTATTTCGCTCCGGCCTTCAGCGGGCATCTCGACAGCGGCGCCCATCCAGGCATGAAGCAGTTCTGGAACCGTCCGTCGCGCCCCACACCCGGCACGAACATTCTCTCCAGCGGGCATTTCCCGGATGACTGGCAGGGGCAATTCCTGAACACGAACGTGATCGGTTTCCAGGGCATCTTCCGCGCGAAGATCTCGGAAGAGGGCTCCGGCCTGAAGGGCGAGACGATCGATCCGCTCGTGGAAGGTCTCCTCGGCGACGACGAGCACGAAGGAAATCCGAACTTCCGTCCGAGCGGCATCGCCGTGGCGCCCGATGGCTCGCTCTACTTCATGGACTGGTCGCAGATGCTGATCGGTCACCTCCAGCACCATCTGCGCGATCCGAATCGCCACCACGACTACGGCCGCATCTATCGCATCACGTATCCCTCGCGCCAGCTGCTCACGCCGAAGCCGATTTACGGCCAGAGCATCCCGGCCCTGCTCGAGCTGCTGAAGGAGCATGAGGACAACGTGCGCCAGCGCGCCAAGATCGAGCTCGATACCCATGACACCGCGGAGGTCATCGCCGCCGTGCAGAAGTGGGAGAAGGCGCTCGATAAAAAGGACAAGGATTACGAGCACAACCGCCTCGAAGCGCTCTGGGTGCACCAGTGGCACAACGTGGTGAATCTCGACCTGCTCAATGCAGTGCTCAAGTCGCCCGAGCCCCGCGCACGTGCGCAGGCCGTGCGTGTCCTCTGCTACTGGATGGATCGCGTGCCGAATGCGCTCGCGCTGCTGCAGACCGCCGTCATGGACCAGGCGCCGCGGGTGCGTCTCGAAGCGGTGCGCGCCCTCAGCTTCGTCAAGGGCCAGGATGTGCCCAAGGCCTTCGACATGGTGAAGACCGTGATGATGGAGAAGGACTACTACATCGACTATTGCTTCCGCGAGACGATGAAGCAGCTCGGCTCGCTCCCTGAGGGCAAGGACCTCATCGGCAAGGATCCTTTGCTCGCCGCGCGCCTGCGCGCTGCGCCCGATGCGAAGTTTGGCCCCACGCGCAAGCAGCTCACCGGCGCCGAGCAGAAGGCGTATGATCTCGGCAAGGAAGTCTTCAGCCGCGACGCTCACTGCGCGACGTGCCATCAGCCCGATGGCAAAGGCGTGGAGAATACCTATCCGCCGCTGGCCAAGAGCGAATGGCTCGAAGACGACGAGCGGATGATCAAGATCGTGCTCAAGGGCCTCTACGGCGACCTGAAATTCCAGGGCAAGACCTATGGTCCCTCGAAGAACACGCCGCCGATGACGGGGTTCGGTCCGCTGGCCAACGACGAGGAAATCGCCGCGGTGATTTCTTACGTCCGCCAATCCTTCGGCAACGACCTCGATTTCGTGAAGCCGGAGCAGGTGAAGGCTATCCGCGAGCAGGTCAAGGATCGGAACATCTTCTACATGGTGGATGACATCCTGAAGGAGAACCCGATCGTGCCGAAGCCGAAGCCTTCCGACGTGAAGGCGCCCGAAGCGAAGAACGCCGACGCGAAACCTTCCGACGCGAAGAAAGCGGAAGCGAAGTAAACGCTTCCACTGGGGAAGCGAAGCCTCGCATTCCCCAGGCACGCAAACCACTTCGATCCCCTGTCTGACATTCAAAGTCGGGCAGGGGATTCGTCGTTTTCAGGCAGACGAATGAGGCAAAGGAAATGGATCGATTCGGGTAAGTTTGCTGATAACTTCACCTTTTCGCGCACTTTGAAAGCCTACCCCCTCTTTCTGTTGCTGGCCGGTCTCATCACGCAGGCCTCGGCCGAGGTGCCCAGCGCCACGTTGCCTGACGGCTATACCCTCGAGGTTGCAGCCGCATCTCCGCTGGTTAGGCATCCCATCATGGGATGCATCGACGACCGCGGGCATCTCTACATCGGCGATGCCGCGGGTCTGAACCTCAAGAAGGACGAGCTGGAGAAGCAGCTGCCCAATCGCGTGCTGCAGCTTACGGACACGAAGGGCGACGGGCATTACGACAAAGTCACGGTCTTTGCGGACAATATGACCTTCCCGCAGGGCGGCTGCTGGCTGAATGGCTCGCTCTATGTGGCCTCGCCGCCGGGGATCTGGAAGCTCACGGATACCGATGGCGACGGCGTCGCGGACCAGCGCGAGATGATCGTGAGCGGGTTCGATTACACGGGCAATGCGGCGGACATTCACGGGCCATTCCTCAATCCGACAAATGGGCGCCTCTACTGGTGCCACGGGCGCAAGGGACATCGTGTGGTGCAAAAGGACGGGACGGTCGTGCACGAGGGGCTGGCGTCGGGCATCTGGTCGTGCAACCCCGATGGCTCGGACATCCAGTGGCATGCGCTGAGCAGCGCGGATAATCCGGTGGAAATCGTCTTCACGCCGGAGGGCGACATCATCGGCGCGATCAATCTTTTCTACAGTCAGCCGCGCGGGGATGTGCTGCTGCACTGGCTCTACGGCGGCGTATATCCGCGGCCCGATCAACTTCAGGCTGTAGCCGGCCTGCCTCGCACGGTCGATCTGCCGGTGATCCACAATTTCGGCCACGTCGCCGTGTCCGGCCTGTGCCTGCTGCAATCCGGAGCGCTGAATCCCGCGTGGAAAGGCCAGATCTTCATCACGCATTTCAACACCCAGCGCGTGGCGCGGATGGAACTGATTCCCGATGGTGCGACTTACAAGACGCGCGAGCACGAATTCTTCAAGCTGAACTCCCCGGATGCCCATCTCACCGATGTGCTGGAGGATCGCGATGGCTCGCTGCTCGTGCTCGATACGGGCGGCTGGTTCCGCATTGGTTGTCCATCGAGTCTCACGGCCAAGCCGGAGATCATGGGGGCGGTGTATCGCATCAAGCAGCCGGGGCAGACGAAAGCGGAGGCGCCCACGCCGATTGCGAAGTCCACGCCGCGCAGCGAGGAGGAATTGATCGCAGCGCTCGCGGCTCCCGCGCCCAAGGCACAGCTCGCGGCCTGCGACGAGATCGCGCTGCGACGATTGCATGGAGATAAGATCGAGAAAGCTTTGCTCTCTCTGCTCGGACAACCGATCGAGCCAGCGCTGGAACATGGAGCGATGTTTGCCGCGCTTCGCAGCGAGCTTCCGCTGCTGCCTCGCTTGCGTGAAGCGCAGAATCCATTGCTGGCGCGTCGGCTTCTGTTGCTCAGCGATCAGGCTTCCGGGGCTGCGGTGGACGCGCGCGAGATCGTTAAGCTGGCGACTGGCTATCTGAGTTCCAGTGACCCAGATCTCGTCACCGCAGCGGTCAGAGTGGTCGCGCGTCAGCCCGATAGCGCCACGCTCTTGCGCGACGACTTTGCGAAGTGGCTGCAGGAGGCGAAGCCGGATGCCGCGCACCTGCGCGTCTTTGAGGCGGTCGTCGGGCCGCAACTTGCGAACGCAGCAGCGCAGGAAACGTTGGGCCAGATGCTCGCCAACTCTTCGGTAGAGGTGCGGCGTGTGGCCTGGCAGGCTGTGGCGCAACAGTCCGGCAATGTGAGCAATCCGGCTTGGTTGCCGCTCTTGCAGTCGCAGTTGGAATCCAGTGCCCCGGGGGATCTGCCGACGTTGCTCGCAGCGGTCAAAAAGCTGCGCAGTCCTCAATTCCGCGACGCATTGGAAAAGCTCGCGAAGGATGACAAGCAACCGTTGACCAACCGCCTGCGCGCGCTCGATGCCATGGCCGGTAGCCAAAAGCTGGAGCCGGCGTCTTTCGCTCTGCTGCTCAAGACGCTCAACGATCCCGCCGCGCCGACCAGCGCCCAAATCCAGGCAGCCACCATGCTCGGTGCTGCAGCGCTCACGCGCGAGCAGCAGACGGAGCTCGCTCCGCAATTTGCCACGCTCGGTCCGATCCAGTTGCGTGAAGCCATCCACGCGATCAACAAGACGAAGGACGTCGAGGTGGGCAAGGCGTTCGCGCAAGCGCTGGTCAATTCGCCCGTGCTCGCGTCGGTGCAGGAAAGCACCCTGCGCACACTCTTCCAGTCGTACCCGCCGGAGATCTTCGAGCAGACGTTGCTGCCCGCGCTGCACCAAGCGGACGCCGCAGTGGAGGGGCAGCGCCGGCGCCTCGGGCCGCTCTCGGAAAAGGTCATTGCCCAAGGCAAACCGGAGGTCGGCCAGAAGCTCTTCGAGAGCGGGCGGGGGAGTTGCATTGCGTGTCATCAAGTAGGGACAGTGGGGCGTTCCATCGGGCCGAATCTCTCGCACATCGGCGCCATTCGCCGGGAGATCGACATCCTCGAATCGATCATCTTTCCGAGCGCGACACTCGCACGCGATTACGAAGCGCACTCCATCGAAAGCGCGGGCGGCGAGACGCTCATCGGGATCATCAAGAGCCACACCGCGGAGGGCATCCTGCTGGTCGACATCGGCGGCCAGGAGCACAACATCCGCCACGATCAGATCACGGCGGATACGCAGTTACCGACCAGCCTCATGCCGGTGGGATTGGATCAGACGCTATCCGAAGCGGAGCTCGTGGACTTGGTGGCGTTCCTGCGGAGCAGGAAATAGCCGCTCGCTTCCGGTGTCATCCTTGAGCGGAGTGTAACGAAGTCGAAGGATCTCGGGCGGTTGCCAACGAGCCTCGTTCATGAGGTTTGACGAGGTGTTTCGCTTGCGTTTTGGAGTGCGGCGGTGCTCCGCCGCTTTTCGAGATTCGGCTCCCAAAGCGGTGCAGCAGCACCGCACTCCAAAACGCAAGCGAAGTGCCAAGTCAAACTGGATCAGGGATGGTTTCAGGTAGTGCCACGGGATCCTTCGACTTCGTTACACTCCGCTCAGGATGACAGCGAGGAGGGGCGCTCTTCCAAAGACACTACACCGCTTCCAAGCCCTTCATCGTCCCCGTGCTCGTGGCAAACTGGCTGGCCTCGATGCCGAGGCGCTGGAGCATGGTGACGAAGAGATTGGGCAGGGGATAATTCCGCTCGCGGTCGAAGAGCAAGTGCTGGCCGTGCTTGAAGCCGCCACCGGCGAAGAGCACGGGCAGGTTCGTGGTCACGTGCGTGTTGGCGTTGCCGAGGTTGCTGCCGTAGAGGATCATCGTGCGGTCGAGCAGGCGGTCGGTGCCTTCGTGCGCGGTCTTGAGCTCGGTGAAAAGCGAGCTGAGCAACTTCATGTGCTCGCGGTCGATCATCTCGAGTTGGGCCAGCTTGGTGGGCGATTTGCCGTGGTGCGAAAGGTTGTGATAACCGTCGGTCGTGTTCTGTCCCTCGACCTCGATCGCGGGTGAGTTGACGCTATCGAGCATGAGCGTGATGAGCCGCGTCGAGTCGTTCTCGAAAGCCAGCCGCGCCATGTCGTACATGAGCCGCACTTTCTCCATGTATTCGCGCGGGCCCTCGGGATCCTTCGGCATGGTCGCCTTCACGATCGGCTTGGGCTTGCGCTCCCACTCGCGGGCCATGGCCATGCGCTTCTCGAGGTCGCGGACACCGGTGAAATACTGATCGAGGCGCTCCTTGTCGCGCGCACCCACGTCACGTTGCAGGCTCTTCGCCTGGCCGGCCACGGCGTCCATGATGCTCTGCCCCAGCGCCAGCTTGCGCTCCTGCTCGGCGACCTGCTGCGGTGTGCCATTGAGGAAGAGCCGCTTGAATACTTCCGACGGCTTTTCTTCGCACGGAATGAGCGCGCCCGTGCCCGTCCACGAAAGACTTCGCAGGCCCTGCTGCACATTGACGCCGAGGGTGAGCGACGGGAAACGGGTGAGATGGCCGATGCGCTCAGCGGCAAATTGATCGAGCGAGATGGTATTGCGGAAGCCGCCGCTGCCCGGATGCGGCGCGGCGGTGAGGAAGCAATTGTCCGCCGGGTGGCCGCCATCCACATCGGGATGCGAGACGCCGCTGAAGACCGTGAACTCCTCGCGGTTGTCGCGTAGTTCCTCGAGATAAGGCGAGAGTGTGTAGTCGCGTCCCGCCTTCTCCGGGAAAAACTTTTCCGGCACGAGGCCCAGGTTGTTGCAAACCGCCAGCACGCGGCGCGGTGGCAGCACCTTCGCATCGCGCGCGAAGGCCGGGATCATGGCATCGAGGAACGGCAGAGCCAGCGCCACTCCGGTGCTGCGCAGGAACTGGCGGCGGGAGCAGACGCGCTTGGTGGAGATGAAAGAGCTCGGGTTCATTTGTTTTGAAAGAGATCGTTTTGGACGATGGCTAGGACGAGCGACTGCACACCGTAGCCCTTGGCTGAGGTTTGATCGAGAATCTGTTCCACTTGCGGGCGGTCACCAAAACGCACAGGCGCGCCGGTGCCGTAGACGATGAGCTGGCGGGCAAGGTTGCGCGCGACCTGTCGCTCATCGGCGAGGAGCAGTTTCTTCAGGGAGCGGATGTCGGTGAAGTTGCGCCCATCGGGTAGTTTGCCGCTGGCGTCAACGACCGGGCCTTCATGGAAGGTGAACGCCTGGCCGTTCTTGCCGAAGCCTTTCACGTGCTCGCCTTCGCCGAGGGCGCGGTAGTTCGTGCGCCAACCGCCGAAGACATCGAAGCTCTCGAGGGCAAATCCCGCCGGGTCGATCTTCGCGTGGCAGGCTGCACAGGTTTCCAGCTTGCGATGTTTGTCGAGTTGCTCGCGGATGGTCGTGGCGCCACGCGTGTCGGGATCGACCGCAGGCACATTCGGCGGTGGTGGTGGTGGTGGACGACCGAGCACGCGTTCCATGACCCAAGCGCCACGTACGACGGGCGAGGTGGTAGTGCCATTGGCCGTGACCTTGAGCACGCTGGCCTGGGTGAGCAGGCCGCCGCGCACGCAATCGGCGGGCAGCGCAACGCGACGCAGATTCACGCCATCCACATTGGGGATGCCGTAGTGATTCGCGAGGCGCTCATTGAGTATGGCGAAATCCGATGACACGATGTTGCGCGCGGGCAGATCGTTGTGCAGGAGTTCGTTGAAAAAGAGCTGCGTCTCGGTCGTGGCGGATTCGACGAGTAGGTCGTCGAGATAGTAATCAGGATACAGGCCGGCGTCGGGCGCGGTGGCGTTGCCCTTGCGCAGGTCGAGCCAGTAGTCGAGGAAGGCGTTGACGAAACGCTGCGATTTCGGATCAGCGAGCAGACGGGCCGTTTGCGCGCGCAGGACCTCGGGCTTGTGCAGTTCATTGCGCGCAGCGGCGGCGCGGAGCGTTTCGTCGGGTTCCGAATTCCACAGGAAATAAGCGAGACGGGAGGCGAGCGCGCGATCGTCGAGCTTGCCGGGCTTTTCCTCGAGGCAGATGAAAGCGGGCGAGCAGAGCACGCCGGAGTAGCCGGCGATCATGGCATCGGCGAAGGTGCTGCCGGATTTCAGGGCGCTATTGATGATGCCGAGGAAACGTTGCACATCCTCTTCCGTGGCGGGCTCGCGATAGGCGCGCTGCAAGAAGGCGCGCAGAAGACGCTCGGCGTCCTTAGGGGGATTGGTTGAGACGACCTCGACGCGGCCATTCTTGCCGGGCTGGATTGGCAGGCTGTCGAAAAGCAACTTGTGACCGGCCGAGGGCCACTGGTCGTAGATGGGCCCCTCCACTTCCATCCAGCGGAAGGCGACCGCGGGCTGGCCGTCTTCCTGGGCGAGCGGGTTGTGGTAATTCGGTGGACGCGAACGGAAAAGGCGGGCGGCATCCGGGCGGATGCTTTCACCGGAGAGCAGGTAGGTATCGATCTCACGCACCGTGGGATCGGGATTCACGTCGAAGCTGCCGAGCAGGCGGAGCAGGCGCGGCGGGGTCTCGGAGTAAATCGTGATCGGCTCGGGACGGCGACCGGCAGAGACGGTGTCGAGATCTGGGTGCCACCATTTGCCTGCCGGACCGGGGCCGACCCAGGCAGAGTAGGCGCTGAAGCGCAGCTTGTAGCGGCCGGCGGCGGGCGCCTTGAATTGATCGAAGCGCAATTCGATCGGCTCGTAGCTGCTAGCCACCACGCCCATCGCTTCTTCGTCCTTTTTCGTGGGATCGCTCAGCGGAGCCTTGAGCGCGCGCACGTCGGGCTGAGCCTGATTCCCAATGAGCGGGAAGGTGGCGCGTTCCGGGCTTTTGTTGAAAACGCTGAACTTCATCTTGCCTGCGAAGACACGCTGATCCCGTGCGTAGTAGCGCACGGTTTTCGTGGGCGGACGCGAGACCTGCGAGGCCATGACCTGCCGCAGCGCGTAGTCCGCCGCGGCGAGATAGCGCGACATTTGCACATGCGAGATATCGAGTGCTTCGCCGATCTTGTTGAAGCGATACGCTTCACCGTCTTCGGGCAGCATCTCCTTGATCTGCAACCATGGCGCGTGGAGCAGATCGCGCAGGGTGTTCTCGTATTCGTAGCGGTTGAGCCGGCGCTGGGTGGCGCGTCCGTCCTTGGTCGCACGCGTTTGATCCGCGGCAGTCATCGGCTCGGCGATCGTCTTGAGGAAAGTGTCGCGCTCGGTGGCTTCGGGCTGGGCCTTTTTCTTCGGCGGCATCTCGCCGTCGACGATGCGGTCGTGGACCTTCACCCACATGGCGAAGTTCTTCGGATCGTCTAGGTAGAAGGGAAGAGTGGTGAGATCGAGGTTACCCTTCTTGGTCTCGGAGTCGTGGCAGTCGTAGCAACGCTTCTCGAGAAAGTCCTGCCCCGGCCGTGTGGCTTCCACGCCCGCCCAGAGGGTACTGGCGGTGGTGGAGAGGAGGACGAGGGCGGCTGGGAGGTGCTTCATGAGTCGAGCAGACAAGGGGAGATGGGGTAGTTTTCTTAGCACCTGTAGCGGCGGTCTCTGACCGTCGCCAATTTTATCCGAAAAGGAGTCCGACGCTCCGAGAGCGCCGCTACAGGACTTGGGGCGGCCTCGCAGTCTAATCCGCCTCTTTCTTCTTCTTGCCGTCGCCCTTGGCTTTCATTTCTGGCGTCGCATCCTTCAAGGCCAGTGCGCGATATTCCTCGGTCTGTTTTTCCCATAGCGTCACCATTCCCTTGAGACGCTCAGGCTGGGTGCTGGCGAGATCGTTTTGCTCCCCACGATCCTTGCTCAAGTCGTAGAGCTCCCACGGACTCTTTTCACCCGAGGCCACGATCTTCCAATCTCCCACGCGCAGCGCGCGGTTGCCTTCGTGTTGCCACCAGATGGAGGGATGCGGGACCGTGACATCCTTGGCCAGCGCGGCCACCAGGCTTCGCCCGGGCACAGGAGGGACCGGTTGACCATCCACCGTCTCGAAAGGTTTGCCGCCGACGAGTTCCATCAATGTGGGCACCACATCCACGAGATGACCGGGCGTATGCCGCAGTTCGCCATGGGCGGCGATACCCTTGGGCCAATGCACGATGAGTGGCGTGGCGATACCGCCTTCGTGCGTCCACGTTTTGTGCCGGCGGAAGGGCGTATTCGCGAGGCTGGAGAAGCCCGGGCCAAGGCAGAGGAAAGTCTTCGCCGACCCCGGAGGCGCGGTCGGGTCATGGCCATCGCCGCGCACCATCATCTCCGCACTGGCGCCGTTGTCGGAAAGGAAGAGGATGATCGTGTTGTCAAACTGCCCCATGGCCTTGAGTTGTGCGAGGACGCGTCCGATTTCCTGGTCCATGCGGTCGACCATCGCGGCGTGGATGGCCATCTTGGTCGCCTGGAATTCGCGCTGGGCATCGGTGAGGTCCGCCCACGGGAGCGGGCGGTCGACTTCGTTCGGGCCGAGCAACGCGACATCCTTCGGAAAGGCATAGGGCGCACCGACGCTGCGTTCGATCGGCGCCAGCGAGCAATCGACGATCCCCATTGCCTTCATCCGCTGCCAGCGCTCCTCGCGCAGCACGTCCCAACCTTTGCGGAAGCGCTCGCGATATTTCGCAATATCCTCGGCAGGCGCCTGCAGTGGGAAGTGCGGGCAGGTGAAGGCGAGATACTCGAAGAAGGGCTGGTCCGAGTATTTCTCGGCGTGGTCTTTCAGGCACTTGATCGCGTGATCGGCGTAGGCCGTGGTCGTGTAGTAGCCGCTGTCCGGCTTCACTGGCGGCAGCTTCTGGTCGTCCTCGAAAAGGTTCTGCGGGTTGAAGTTATGGTTGTGGTCTTCGATGTCGTAGGAGTGGTCGAAACCATTTTGCATCGGCTTGCCGTCCACGTGCCATTTGCCGGAGTGATAGGTGCGATAGCCGAGCGGCTTGAGCATCTCCGGCAGCAGCTTGGCCCAGGCGGGGCGCGTGCCGCGTCCACCGCTGATCACGCCAGGCACGGTATCGCGCCGCGTCTCCTGCGCGTAGTATCCGGTGAGCAGAGCCGCGCGCGAAGGCCAGCAGCGGGCCGTGTTGTAGAATTGCGTGAAGCGCAGGCCGCCTTGGGCGAGGGCGTCGAGATTGGGCGTCTGCACTTCGCCGCCGTAGCAGCCGGGATCGGAGAAGCCCATGTCATCGGCGAGGATGATGAGGATATTGGGCTTCGACGAGGCGGCGTGCAAACCGCAGACCGAGGCGGCGAACGTCAGGACGAGCAGGAGGGAGCGGGAGAACTTCAAGAGGGCGGCCATAGGGGACGTGGGGGTAGAACCAGCGAGGGAATCAATCGGTTGCAGAATTCTTAGGGCGCGGGTGTGGAACAAAGTGGTCCCGGGAGAGATCGCACTACGATTAGATACGATTCACCACGATTACACTGGATCGGAAAGTGCCACCTTTCGATTGTTCCACAAAATACCCCGGTTCTGCTGCCTCACCTTCAATGAGGTGAGACGTTAAATTAAATTGAGTGAAATGTCAATCACTTCCCCGGTCCGGCAGCTTGCGCAGCCAGACGCCGCGCCAAGTCCGTCAGCTCCGCGGAATTCTCCAATCCATCCAGGAAACGCTGCGGAATCCCGGCCAGCCCCACCTGCGCGCCGACCAGCGCACCGGTCAGGATAGCCCGGGCTAGATTCTGCCCGCCGCCGTTGATGGCGTGCAGTACGGCACTCTCGAAATCATTGGGAAAGCGCGCCGCCAGATAGTAGGCGGCAGGGAGCTGATGATAGATCGCGCAGGGCATGCCGTAGACGATCGAGACCTTCCACGCGGGCTCAATCGGGATGGTGGGATCGGCGGCGGCTTCTGCCATGTAGGAAGGCGTGAGCAGCGCATCGGGCGAAGAAAAGCGCCCGGCGCGCGAAGGCTCCGGTCCTTTCGGTACACCGTGCAGGGCATTGGAAGTCACGGCGTGAAACGGCAGGTCGCCCGATTTCACCAGCGCCATGAGCTTGTCCGAAAGCTGTTCGTCCAGCCGCTCGCCGGCCACGAGTTGCCCGAGCACCGCGCAAAACGCCGTGGTCATGGCCACGATCGCTTCATCGCCCTGCGTGAGATGGCAATTGCTGCTGACAGATTCCGCGAGCCGCCGCGGATCGAGCGCATAGCGAGCGCCGAGCACCAGCGCGCGTTCGATCGCCTCGGTCGTGTCCGCGTGCCCGGCTGTTTCCTTCCATGAAGCGCCTTCCTGTACGCGCTTCTTCCACGCCTCGCGGATAGACTGGCTGGTGTAGCCGCCGGGACCATTCACCGGCGTGCCATCGAGCTGCGGAAAAAGATCCTCATCGAGCCGACGGCAGAAATCCGTCTCGTCGTAACCGCCCCGCTCCACCACCGAGTCGAGCAGCATCGTGAGGATGATGCCCGCTTGCGAAAGCGCGCCCGCCTTCAAGCCGCCGTGATAGCGATCCGGCTTCGGATCCGTGTAGTCCGTGATCCACGGGCCGTAATCGCGACGAAGTTCCGCGAGATCGTAGTACCAATGGGGGCCCAGGCCGAGGGCGTCGCCGATGAGAGCGCCCATGATGGCGCCAGCGGCGCGGTCGGAAAGAGAGGAGGAAGAGGGCATGAGAGGAGTAGGGATGAGGATGTGTTCAGAGTCGATTTGCAGGTCTAGACTGGATCGCATTTCGCCTTGCCGCGAGACGTGTTGCGATGGAGCGGTCGAGCATGATGGAATGCAATCCATCCGACATGAAACCTTACGACAAAGCCGTCATCGCCTTCGGCATCGCCGGCGCACTGCAGATACTCTGTCTTTTCAGCACGCCGCTCGGGATCTCTTTCGGTGTCCAGATGGCGCTGGTCGTCCTTGGGGGTATTTCTCTCGGGTTCGTTTTCTATTTCATCAAGCAAGGCAAGAAGAACGCCAACACTCCGCCGCCACCAGCGAATGAACAGCAGAAGAAATTCGTGCTCATCATGGTGACGCTATCGGTTGCGTGCGCGGCCGGGCCTTTTCTCATGCCGTTGCAGGGCATCCATCTGCCGCTCCACACTAGGATGCTGATCAGCTTGGGAACGTTTGTCATTTGCGCGGCGATCTTTGCCATCGGGATGAAAGTGAAACGGTGAGCGGGCCTATGCACCGCGTAGAAATGAGACTGGCAGCGTGCGGGGCGGATGTTTGAATTGCCGCCTATGCCAACCTTCATTGAGAAGCCGACGCAGATCGAAGCCGCTGGGAACAAGCCGAAGATCATCCAGGAATTCATCGGGCACGTGAACTCGAAGACTGCGCCGGTCAGCGTGGCGCGGATGCGCAGTCCATCGGGCTGGGTCGAGCCGGGACAGACGCCGGAGTTCGATGAATACACCGTGGTGCTCGCGGGCTCACTGCGGGTGGAATCGCGCGATGGCGTGCTCGATGTCGGCGCGGGCCAGGCCGTCATCACCCACGCCGGCGAATGGGTGCGCTACAGCACGCCGCATCCGGATGGCGCGGAATACATCGCCGTGTGCCTGCCGGCCTTTTCGCCCGGCACAGTCCATCGCGACGCGTAAGCGCCGAACTGTAGCGGCGGTCTGTGACCGTCGAGGATTAGCGTGTGGATTCGACGGTCATAGACCGCCGCTACAGCTACCTACGCCAGCTTCGCGTCCATCGTGATGGTCGCGTTGAGCAGTCGGGAGATCGGGCAGCCGGCCTTGGCCTTCGCCGCGCATTCCTGGAATTGCTCCGCCGTCGCGCCGGGCACCGAGGCCGTCACATCGAGATGGCTCGCGGTCACCGTAGGGCCGCCTTCCTTGAACTCGAGCGTCACGGTGGCAGTGGTCTCGATCTTGTCCGCGGTGAAACCAGCCTCGCCGAGGATGTTCGACAGCGCCATGGAGAAGCAGCCTGCATGGGCAGCGCCGATCAGTTCCTCGGGGTTCGTGCCGGGCTCGCCTTCGAAGCGGGTGCGGAACGAGTAGGGCTTGTCGACGAGTGCACCGGAGCCGGTGGACATCGTGCCTTTGCCTTCTTTGAGACTGCCATTCCAAACGGCGGAGGATTTGTATTTCATAGTGCAGCGGATTTCGTGGTGAAGTGACGGACAGGCCGCATTTATTTTGCGGCGGTAGATCTCGTCTGAAAGATAGAAGACCGCACCCGCCACAGTCGGGCAAGGCGCGAGTGTTCCGTGCGCTGGTTTTTACATTGGCCGCCATCCGCTTTCGCCTTCATTTCGCCAGCGCTACGGGCATATTCTGTAGATCCGCCTCCCCCGCATGAACGAGTTCCTTCGCGAGTTTCGGTTACAATGAACTTCCGCTGCTCACCGCGGATGTGGTGGTGCTGCCTCCTCTTCCTTTTGCTGGCGGGAACGGCGCGACTGCAAGCGGAGGGAATGCGTCGCGTGGTCGTGGCGGAGGATCGGCATGGATTTGTCGTCGAAGGCGCGGGGCAGGTGTTCCACCCGTGGGGGATGAACTACGGGAATGATGGACGGCTGATGGAGGATTTCTGGGACGAGGATTGGGAGACGCTGGCGGGTGATTTTCGTGAGCTGCGGGACATCGGGGTGAATGTGGTGCGAGTGCATTTGCAGGTCGGCAAGTTCATGCGCTCGGCTACGGAGCCGGACCGTCATGGGCTGGAGCAATTTGCGCGGCTGCTCAAGCTGGCCGAGGAGACCGGGCTGCGGCTCGATGTCACGGGCCTCGCCTGCTATCGGCCGGCGGATGTCCCCGTGTGGTACGATGCGCTCGATGAATCGGCGCGCTGGGAAGTGCAGGCGCGGTTCTGGGCAGCGGTGGCTGAAGTGGGCGCATCGAGTCCCGCGGTCTTCTGCTACGATTTGATCAACGAGCCGCTCTCGCCCGGCGAGAAGCGCCAGCCCGGGCAGTGGCGATCGGGAAGCGACCTTGGTGGCTACGATTTCCTGCAATATATCGCCCTCGACCTGGCGGGGCGGAAGCGGGAGGACATTCCCGTGATGTGGATTCGGCAATTGAGCGCGGCGATCCGGCAACACGATCCGCACGCGCTCATCACCGTGGGGATGTTGCCATGGTCGCGGCAGTGGAAACATCTCTCGGGATTCCTGCCGGAGAAGGTGGCGCCCGAGCTCGATTTCATCAGCGTCCACATCTACCCGGATTCGAAGTTGCCCGGCGAAGCGATGGAATGCCTCCAGCACTTCGCCGTGGGGAAACCGATCGTGATCGAGGAGACATTTCCGCTCAGTTGCACCGTGCCGGAGCTGGAGGCATTTTTCCGCGCGTCGCGCGAGCTGGCCTGCGGATGGATCGGTCATTACGACGGCCAGCCACCGGCCGAGATCGATGCGCTGGAGAAAGCCGGCAAGATGACGGGGAAGCAGGCCATCTACCGCGAGTGGCTGCGCCTTTTCGTGAGGCTCACGCCGGAGTTTACCGCGGATAAGTGAAGTCCACCGAGAGGATGTAATTGAGCCACGGATAGACACGGATGAAACACGGATGAGGAATCAGAAGTGGAAGGGGGACGAAAACCGTTCACCATAAGGTGAATGCCACGGCGCATCCCGATTGCACCTTGGATTGCTCAATCCGTGTTTCATCCGTGTTCATCCGTGGCTAATTCCATTGCCTCGTTCCTGCTCAGGACGACCGCGAGGAGAAAACGGCCATCGCCATCAACGTCCATCCTCGTGTGCGCAAAGGCTCGACGCGTGCGGGTTGCATTGGGAATGCTCGCCCGATGTCCCCACGTTTCTTCCCCGCTTTTTCCAAGTCCCTTTTTGCTGCTTCGCTGCTGGCGGCTCTGCCTCTCAGCGCGGCGGAGCCGAGCGGCGATCGGACGGTGGCGGAGAAGACCCCCGGGCTGGTCGCATTCTGGACTTTCGGTGAGGAGGGTGGGCAATCCCGTGTCTCTTCTGCGACGAAAGAAAAGCACCCGTTGATCGAGGTGAATGGCCCGGTCGCGCGCGTCGAGGGTGGGCCATTCTCCGGTTACTCGGCACAGCTCAATGGCAAGCAATACTGGCGGATTCAGCATGCCGATTTGGGTGACCTGGACATCAGTGGGCCGAAGGCGCAGGTCAGCATGTTTGCCGTCGTCTTCATCGAAGACCTGGCGCACAGCAAGACGATCGCCGGCATCTGGAGCGAAGGAAAAGGCGCCAATGACGACACGGGCACGCGCCAGTATGCGCTGCTCATGAACATGCCGACCTATGGTGGTAACCGGCAATTGACCCCGCACGTTTCCAGCGAGGGCGGCGTGACCCGCCGCGCGGATGGTAGCGCTTTTCCGTGGTGCGCCGATTACGCCGCGACCCGCCAGCAAGTGCCCGAGGGCCGCTGGTGCAGTGTGGGCTTCACCTACGATTCCGAATACCTTCGCGCCTACATCGATGGCGTGCTCGAGGTGCGCCCGCTCGACCCGGCGAAGGACAAGCGCACGGATCCCTATTTCACCAGCGAGGGCCCGGGTGGGAAGGATCGCGGCATGAATCCCTACTATCATGGACGCGGCATCTTCCGCTATGACGCCGCCGTGCACGGCACGACCAAGATCGCGCCCGCGGATTTCACGGTCGGCGCACGCTACGCGGTCGGCTCGATGTTAGGCGAAGCCACGAAAGGACGCTTCGGCGGGCTGGCGATCTTCAATCGCGCGCTCTCGGAGGCGGAGATGAAGCAACTGCACGACTCGGCCAGGATCGAGGCGCTCAAGTAGCGGCCGCTTCCGCTGCTTTCAGCAGCGACTCCAAATCGAGCGGGTGAGAGAACATGGCCAGCGAGCCGTCGCTCTGCCGTGGCCATTGCTCCGGCGGACGATCCCAATAAAGCTCCACGCCGTTGTCATCGGGATCGCGGAGGTAGAGTGCTTCGCTCACGCCGTGATCGGCCGCGCCCTCAAGCGGGATGCCGGCATTCACCACGCGCTGGAGTGCGTCGCCGAGCTGGGCGCGCGTGGGGTAGAGGATGGCAGTGTGATACAGCCCCGTGGTGCCTGGCGGCGGCGGTGAGCCGCCGGCACTTTCCCAAGTATTCAGGCCGATGTGATGATGATAACCGCCGGCGGAAAGGAATGCCGCCTGCCGGCCCATCCGTTGCGTGATCTCGAAGCCGAGCACGCCGTGGTAAAACGCGAGCGAGCGCTCGAGATCAGCCACTTTCAAATGCACGTGGCCAATGCGCACGCCGGGATGGATGGCAGGCGGATTCATAGGATCAACGAGTCCTCTTAAGCCGTGGCGAAGGCGACGAAGCGTTCGCGCTTGGTCCAGAGGAGGAAGAGCGCGAGCACCGCTGCGAGTGCGCTCAAGGGATTGAAGGCCTTCGTGAGGAAGATATCGACGAAGAGGATATTCAGGATGATGGGGCCAAGGACGAGCAAACCGGCACCGAGGAGCCGCCCGCTGGCGACGAAGATGCCACCGAGAAGCTCAAGCACTTTCACCGCGGCAAGATAGCCGGTAGTGAAGAGCACGCCCATGAAGGTGGCGGCCGGTGAATCGGCAGCGGGCCCGGGCAGATTGAGGAAGTGCAGCCAGAAATTGAGGCTGAAGACGATGAAGATGGCGGCGAGGAGAAACCGGGCCGCTTGCGTGGCGTATTTCATATTGGAGAAATCGAGTGAGGAGTTATTTCGAAAGCTTCGTCGCGATGGTCGCGACGTGCTTGCCTTGGAAGCGGGCCTGGGCCAGCTCCTTGGCGCTCGGCTGGCGGGAGCCATCGGCACCGGCGATGGTGGCTGCGCCCCACGGCGAGCCGCCTTTCACTTCACTGACGTCAGCCAGCTCCGGGCAGGTGTAGGGCAGGCCCACATAGACCATGCCGTGGTGGATGAGCGTGGTGGCGAAGCTAATGATGGTGCTTTCGTTGCCGCCGCCCGTGCCGGTGCTGGTGAAGACGCTGCCGGCCTTGCCGACGAGCGCGCCGCTCATCCATAGGCTGCCGGTCTGGTCGAGGAAGTTGCGCATCTGCGCAGTCATATTGCCGAAGCGCGTGGGGCTGCCGAAGATGATGGCATCGTAATCGCCGAGCTCTTTGGGCGAAGCCACGGGTGCGCTCTGGTCGAGCTTGGCGCCGTACTGTTTCGCCACATCGGGCGGCATGGTCTCGGGCACGCGCTTGAGCGTGACTTCGACGCCATCCACGCTACGGGCGCCTTCGGCGATCGAGTTGGCGAGGGTTTCGACGTGGCCGTACATGGAGTAATAAAGGACGAGGAGTTTGGTCATGGTGATTTGGGTGTTGGATGTTGGGTTGTGAGATCGGTTTTGTGTTGGGAAAGAAAACCGCCCGCACCGTCGGTGAAGACGATGCGAGCGGGATGGAGTTCAGTTCAGGTCGAAGAGCAGGACCTGCGAAGCCTTGTTGCCGCGCAAGTCGAGCTTGCTCTCCTCGGCCACGGCCACGGCGTCGCCGCCGACCAGCGTCTGGCCGTTGAGAGTGACTTCGCCTTCAGCCACGTGCAGCCAGGCATGGCGGCCCGGTGCGAGCGTGTGAGTCAGGCTCTGGTTGGCATCGAGCTTGCCCAGATACAGATCGGCATCCTGGTGGATGGCGATGGAACCGTCGCGTCCACCCTTGCTGGTGACGAGATGGAACTTGCCGGTCTCGGCATTCTTCATCGACTTCTCGGCGTAACCCGGCTTCACGCCCTTTTCATCGGGCTGAATCCAGATCTGCAGGAGGTGGACCGCTTCCTTGCCGGAAGGGTTTTGCTCGCTGTGCAGCACGCCGGTGCCGGCGCTCATGTATTGAAACTCTCCGGGCGTGATCGTGCGACCGTTGCCCATGGAATCCTTATGCGAGAGCTGGCCGCTGAGGATGTAGGTGATGATCTCCATGTCGCGGTGCGGATGCATGCCGAAGCCGGCATTGGGCAGCACGAGGTCGTCGTTGATGACGCGCAGGCTGCGGAACCCCATCCACTGTGGATCATAGTAATCCGAGAAACTGAAGGTGTGGTAGGAATCGAGCCAGCCATGCTCGGCATGGCCGCGTTCATTGGCTTTGCGTGTAGTAATCATGGGCGCAGCATACGTCGGCGGCGTGGCATGGCGGAAATACCATGTTCCTTGCCTTACGATGCCGAAAAGGCATGCTCGCTCCCTATTACATGGAACTTCGACATCTCCGTTATTTCGTAGCCGTGGCTGAGGCGGAGAATGTCACTCGCGCGGCGGCCAAGCTGCGCGTGGCCCAACCCGCGGTGAGCCGGCAGATTCGCGACCTGGAAGAAGAGCTCGGCCTGCCGCTGCTCGAGCGTACGGCCAAGTCCGTGCGACTCACGGATGCCGGCCGGGTCTTTCTCCAGGAAGCACGGGCGGTTCTCCAGCGCGCGGCCGATGCGGTGGAGGCCGTGCGTGCGGTGGCAGGCGGAGCGCGCGGCGAATTGCACGTGGGCTACGCGCCCTCGCTGACTGTGCAAATCCTGCCGCGGGCCCTGCGGCGTTTTCAGGCAGCACTGCCGGGAGTGCGCGTCTCGCTTCACGATCTCTCCACCGAAGAGATGCTCGCTGGCTTGCGTGAAGGGCGGCTGCACCTCGCGCTGATGGTGTCGCCTTCCGGACGGAATCTGCGCGGGCTGCGATTCCATGAACTGGCCCGCTATCCCATGTGTGTCGCGGTCGCACCGGGACATCGATTTACGCGCCAGCGATCGCTCACTTTGGAGAAGATCGTGAACGAACCCTTCGTCGGCTATAGCCGCGCGGGCTATCCGGAATATCACGCGGCCATGGAAAAAATCTTCGCCCCCACCGGGCGTGTGCCGCGGATCGTGGAGGAACACGACAGCGTGACGAGCCTCATCGCGGACGTGGAGGCGGGCCGGGGCATCGCGCTGGTGCCGGATGCGATGGCGTGCCTCGCCGGGCCGCGCTTGAAGATCGTGCCAATCAAGCCGTTGATCGACCCGGTCATTGTCGGGGCTGTCTGCTGTCGCACGGGTGTATCCGTGGGGGCGCAACGGTTTATCGAGGCAGCGGCGGCGGGAAACGAGTAATCCATTTCAGCGATTGAATGCTTGTCGGCCTGCGTGGTTTTGCTAATACCGCGCGGAGGTCAAAGAGCTTTCCCCATGAAACGTCGTATTGCGCAGGGTTTATTCATCGTGTTGTCCGTCGGTCTGTTCGCAGGTTGTGCGAGCTCAGACGTGATACCGCTTCTTTCCACGGACGATTGCGGTCCCAAGCCGGAGAACTACCGGGCTATCGCGGCGGCGTGGTTCAACACGCACTGCCACTACACGCCGCCGAACCCGGTCAAGCCGGCGGAGCTGTCCGTCACTGCGCCGACGAGAGTGGCGACGGTCGATGCCCAGCACGGCCGCAACGTCGGCTGGGAGATCGTCCTCGGCCCGGAGAATAAGGCGATCTGCAACTATTCCAACGCGAAGTACACGCGAATGATCATCAATCGCGGACGGGTCATTTCCGTGACTTCGGACAACCAGTTGAAGGCGCTCGTGCCGCCGCCACCGGTAGCGTCGCGATAAGGCCGACTGTAGGCGGCGGTCATGACCGCCGGGTGTTTCTGTAGCGGCGCTGTCCCCAGCGTCGCCATCTTACGGAAAGCGTCCGACGCCGGGGACGGCGCCGCTACAACTTACTTCTGCGCGACCTTACCTGCCGCCAACGGTGTGAAGTGCTCGACGTAGCCGATCATCATTTCCTCATACGTCTGCTGGCCCCAGCGGACCGTCTTGGTGGGATCGGGGTTGGCCGGGTTGCCGGTGCTGTTATCGAAAATGGCGGTGATGCGCACGGTGCTGCCGGCGGGGATGAATTTCGGCTGCGAGTATTGATACTGGATCTGCCAGTTGAAATCGTAGCGCGGGATATCGAGCAGCGTCTCGGTTTTGCCGTCGGGCGTGATCAGCTCATACTTGAACGCCTTGCCGCGCACGTGCATGTGCGGCATGAAGCTCATGAACATCATGTTGGATGGCAGCGGCGTCTCGGCGACTTCGATGTGGTTGGCCTCGCCGGGCGGAATGCTTAGGCTCGGCTTGGCCAGTGAGGCGACGTGGACTTCGTACTGCGGCGGCTGCGGTGCGAAGACGAAGCCGATCTTCATTTGATCCTGCGTGGCGTGGCCATTCGGCGTGTAGTGAATCTGGAAGCTGATCTTCGAGCCCGCGGGCAACCGCTTGGCAAAGCCCTCGGGTAGAAGATGAAAGCTATTCCCCGGCACATAAGCGGCGAAGAAACCATCCGCGCCATCAGCGGCGTCCTTGAGCGCGGCGCCCTTCGGATGAATGCGCACGATGACATGATGAACCACCGCGCGCGCCGTCGGCTGGATTTCATAGCCGCGCACCCAACGATCTTCGGCGAACTCCGTCTCCACCGTCTGCGTCTGGTAGGGCATGATGCCCTCGGCCTTGACCTGTACGGCGCGCGGGATTTGGTAGACGACATCCGGCTTGCCGATCATCCATTCCTCGGTGAAATGGCGTGCCACGGGTGCATCGGCCGCACTGCCGGCGGGCCGATCGGAATTCAGCCAGGCGAGCAGGTCGCTCTTATCCGTGTCCGAGAGCGAGCGGTCATTGAGCCACGTGTGATCCTGCGGGCTCGCCTTGGCGGCGAACCACGGCGGCATCGCCCCGCGGTCCACTTGCTTTTTGATCATGCCCGCGTGCTCGATCACGTCGGCGTAGGTCTCGAGTGAGAAGGGCCCGATGCCTTCCTGCCGATGGCATGTCACGCAATTGCTCTGTAGGATGCGGCTGATGTCGTGATGGTAAGTCAGGTGCGTGGAGGCCGTCTTCGGCGGTGCGGTCACATCGAGCGCGCAACCGGGTGCGCTCGTGGCGGCAATGGCCGGCGCGCTGTCGTGCAAGGTGGCGTCGAGTGCCTCGCGCAGGAAGTTCTTCGTCGGTGCATCCTTCGAATAGCCGAGCCCGTATTGGTCATTGATCGCGCCGCGATAGACGAGCGTGCGTGCGGCATCGAGGACGAAGACTTCCGTGGAAGTGGTGGCGGCGAGGGTGCGCTGCACCGTCTGCGTGGTGTCCATGACGACCGGTGATTTCAGGCCAAACTCCGTGATGAATTTCGCCGCGTCGTCGGGCTTGGCTTCGGAGGCGATATTCACCAGGTAAAAAGCGACGTTCTTCCCCGTGTAATCCTTTTCCAGTCGGGCCAGTTCGGGCCCGAGTTTGTTGCTGATCGGGCAGGTGGCACTGAAGAACGCGAGGACGACCGCCTTGTCGCCCTTCGTTGCATTGAGCGAAATGGGGTGGCCTTGCAGATCCTTCAGCGCGAGGTCGTCGACGCGACGGCCCACGCCGCGATCACCGGCTTTCACCAGCAACGGTTGCTCCTTGAAGGTCGCCATGTCGGACTCCGTGAAGCTCGCGGTCTTGGGCAGATTCCGGTCGAGCGCGCGGCGGGCGATGGTCTTTCCGAGCACCTGCTCCGCCTCGGCCAGTGTGACGACGCCATCCTTGTTCACGTCCAGTTTTTCGAACCAGGTCTTGTCCTTGAGTTCGTCGGGTGTGAGCTGGCCATCCCCATTTTTGTCGAGACGCTTGAAAAGAAATTCCACGGCGAGCTGTCCATCTGCCCCGCCTTCGCCGCTGCGCTTTTGCAGGGCATCGGCGACAGCGCCGCGCATCTTCGCCATGCCTTCGCGGGCTTCCTCGAGCGTGACCTTGCCATCGCCATTCAGGTCGAGCTTGGGGAGAAACGAAAGCGCTTTCAATTCATCACCGCTCAAGACGCCGTCATGGTTCGTGTCGAGCTGCTGGAACTTGTCGGCGATCTCATCCGCCGCCCGGGACACGGGGAGGAACGCGGCAGCAATACTGAGAGTGGCGAGGCCAGGAAAGAGAAGGCGGAAGCGCATGGAAGGCGAAGAATGGAATGAGGTTCGGTTATTAGAACGCCGAAGGGGGGAGAAGGTTACACGCCGCTGTAGCCTGGAGTCGAAGAGGGCGTCTTTTACGAGGAGAAGGCGCAGGAGGTGCTTCGTAAATATGCGTGAAACAATCTATCCGAACCACCTGCTGGAGTTTCTTCTGGGGATACGTGGCTGCGTTTGCGCTTTGCATGACTGTCTTCGTGATCGGAATGGGGGCGCACGGGCTCGGCGTGGATGGGTTGCTCGATATCGGCCGCAACGTCCTGCTCAGCAAGGCGCAGTATTTCTTTTTCGGTGCCGGCGTGATCGTGGCGCTCTTTCGTCTCCGTTACGCGGATATGGATGAGGATGCCAGAAACCAGGAGCGCCTCGAGGGCTGGCAGGAATCGATGGAATCGCTGTGGGAAGATCGGCCGGAGTAGCCTAGCGGAGCGAGTCGACGTAGCGCTCGTATCTGGCGCGCTCGGGATGGTCCTTTGGAAGCGAGCGGCGGGCGCCGGCGATAAGTTCGTAACCAAGCCGGCGGGCATCGGGGAGGCGGCGCTGGTTTTTGCGCAGGTTGGAATATTCGTAGAGCACGCCGAGCGTGGTCGGGTGGGTGGCGCCGGGTGTGATGCGCAGGCCGGCGAGAGCGCGTTCGTAGAGCGCGGCGGCGGCATCGTTGTCGCCCTTGTCCCGCAGGATATCGGCGAGAGTGGAGGCGCTGCTGCACGTGGCGGGATGTGAGTCGCCGAGGATGCGTTCGCTGGCGGCGAGGCAATTGCGCGCCATGGTCTCGGCTTCCTGGAGCTTGCCTTCCTTGCGCAACGCACTGGCGAGATTGTCCATCGTGTTGAGCGTATCGGGGTGTTCGGGCCCGAGCACTTTTTGCCGGCTGGCCAGACATTGGCGATAGGCCTTGTCCGCTTCCGCGTAGTTGCTGCTCTCGAGGTAGTAGGTAGCGAGATTGCCGAGCGCGAGCAGGGTCTCGGGATGCTCTGCGCCTTGCACACGGACCCGCGTCTCGTAGCAGCGCTGGTAGACCGGTCCGGCGGCAATGTAGTTGCCCTTCCGCAGCAGGAGATTCGCGAGGTTGCCTTCTCCCGACAACGTAGCGGGATGATCGGGCCCAAATTTTACCTGCAGCTTGTCCACGAGCTGGCGGTATAGCGGTTCCGCGCCCGCGTAATCGCCCATGTCGGAGAGCAGATTGGCGAGGTTGTTCAGCATCGAGAGCGTGTCCGGATCGTTTTCTCCCGAGACGCGTTTCATGGTATCCCAGGCACGGCGATACAACGGTTCCGCCCCGGCGTAGTCGGCCTTGGCGCGCAAGACGAGGGCGAGATTGTTCAGGCTGGCGAGCGTGTGCGGGTGATCCGGCCCGAGCGTTTTCTCGCGCAGCTCGAGGCAACGTCGATCGATTTGCTCCGCTTCATCGAACTGGCCACGATCATTGAGCAGATTCGCGAGATTGTTCATCGCCGCGAGAGTATCGATATGTTCCGGGCCGATGGACCGCTCGCGAATGGAAAGGCATTGCCGGAAGAGCGGCTCGGCGCCCGCGAGGTCGCCTTTTTCCTGCAGCTCGAGCGCGGTCTTTTCCATGGCGATGTCATCCATGGGAGCCGGCGTCGCGGGAGCGCTGGCGGTTACGGGCCTGGCCGGCGCGTGGCGGAAATGCTGGATGAGGAAAAAGAAACCAATGAGCCCGATGGCGGCGAGGATGTAGAGGCGGGACATCCACTGCTGGCGGTTTGCCTGGCCAGCGTCATCGCGGGGATCGAGATGGGGAGGGAGCGGATCGATGGGGGGAGTTAAGCAGGAGGAACATCCAACATCCAACATTGAACACCCAACATCCAATGAGGGTGGCTTTCACTGTCCCGGGCACCGTCGGATTATGTTAGCGATGGCGCAGCCTCGATCGGCTTTTCTTTTCTCCGCAGCGCCCGCGCGAAAGGGTGGATGAGCTGTCCTACGAAGTCCTTCGGGAATTCCTCGGGGATGCCGAAGTTTTCCGGGAAGCGGCCCTTCGGCATGTAGAAGGTGCCGAAGAGAATGTCCCAGAATGGGAAGAGGCCGGCGAAGTTTTTGTCCCACGCTTCGCGATCCTTCGAATGATGCCAGCGATGAAACACGGGCGTAGCGATGACGTAACGCAGCGGACCGAAATCCCAGTTCACGTTGGCGTGCAGGAAGATGGCGTAGAGAGTGAAGAAAGGTGCGGCAGAGAGCGCGGCGAGGGGCTTGAAGCCGAGCAACAGGAATGGGGTGACCTGGCAAATCTTGGAGACGAGGTCATTCACCGGATGCACGCGCACGCTGCTCAGCCAGTCGAGGTCCTCGGAACTGTGGTGCACGGCGTGAAAAGGCCACCAACGTCCGCGATGAAACAGCCGGTGCGACCAATAGCCGCACAGATCGAAGAGCACGTAGATCTCGATGATGCTGAGCCACGATGGCTGCCTGGACAACGGACCAAAGCCTTGATACGCCCCGCTTTTCAAGCTCTCCACGCTGACGACGCCGAGACCGATGAGGGCGATTGCCGGAAGGATGAGGGCGGCCCGCGTGAGCACCTTCGTCACGAGCGGCGTGAAAAACCAAAAGCACACGTCGGTGAACCAGCCACGACGGAAGACGGGTCGGCGAGCGTTGCGGCCCACCACGCGCTCGATGATGAAGAAGAGCACCGACAGGGCGAGCAGCGCGATAGCGATATTCAGGAAGCGCGCGTCGTGTTTCATGGGAGGAGCAATTTTCTCATCAGACGCAGCTGACAAGGAATGGTTACAATATGCTAATACGGAGGTTCCTTGCGCGGTCTACGCCACTACATCCCGGTGTGGCATGGCCCGCCAGGCTCTTTTCCTCAAACTATGTTACGCTCCTTGTCCCGCCCTTTTGTTTACCTCGCTGCTTTGTGCGTCAGCCTTGCTGGCTCCGCCCGTGCAGCGGAGAATTTCGATGTGGTGGTTTACGGCGCGACTCCCGCGGGCGTATTTGCGGCGACGGCTGCGGCTCGTGCCGGGGCGAAGGTGGCTCTCGTCGAGCCGCTACCGCTGGTCGGGGGGATGATGTCGAGCGGGCTCAGCTTCAGCGATTCGAACCAGACCGACCGGCGGACGCTCGGTGGGTTGTTCGAGGAGTTTCATCTGCGCGTGGAGGCGGATTACAAGAAGCGCGGCGTGACACTGAATTACCAAGTGGCGGTGAAGGATAATCACCCGTGGACCTACGAGCCGCACGTGGCGGAGCAGGTGTTCCAGGATTTGTTACGCGAGGCGGGGGTGAAGATTTTCACTGGCCAGCAACTCGTCTCGGCCACGAAAGAGGGTGCGCGCATTCAGCAGATCAAGACGGACCACGGCGAGTTTGCCGCGCGTGAATTCGTCGATGCCAGCTACGAGGGCGATCTGATGGCCGCGGCAAAGGTTTCCTTCGTCATCGGGCGTGAGAGCAAGGAGCAGTACGACGAATCGCTGGCTGGGCAGCAATTCAAAAAGCCGCGCCTTGCCGTTTCACCGCGTGATGCAGCGGGCAAGCTCCTGCCGCTCATGACTGCGGAGAGCGCTGGTCCCGATGGAGGCGACGGCCATATCATGACGTATAGCTGGCGCATCATCATGACCAAGGTGCCGGAGAATCGCGTGCCGCTGGAAAAGCCCGCGAACTACGATCCGGCGCGCTTCGAGCTGGCACGACGCATTTTGCAAAACGCAAAAGACCCACGCGTCGTGGGCGTCGATATTTATCCAATCCCCGGGGACAAGGTCGACGTGAACAACGGCATCGGGAAACAGCTCTCCATGGGACTGATCGGTGCGGCGGATGCCTGGCCGGCCGGCACGCCAGCAGAGCGCGCGAAAATCTGGCAGGCGCACAAGGATTACGCTCTGGAACTCCTCTGGTTCCTCGGCCACGACCCGGCGGTGCCGGAGGCGACCCGCGCGGATATCTCGAGCTACGGCTTTGCGAAGGATGAATTCGCCAAGTCGGACTACTGGCCGCCGGTGATCTACATCCGCGAAGCGCGGCGCATGCTCGGTGAGGTGGTGCTGACGCAGGCGGATATTCGCAAGGACATCACGAAGCCGGATTCGATCGGCATCGGCTCGTTTCCCGTCGATTCGCATGACTGCCAACGTGTGGCCACGGAGGACGGGGGCGTGGTGAATGAAGGCACGATCTTCCCGGTGCACATGGCTGGCGTGAAATATGGACAGCCGTATCAATTGCCCTATCGCGCGATCACGCCCGAGCGTACGGAGTGCGAGAATCTGCTCGTGCCGGTTTGCCTTTCAGCTTCGCACGTCGCTCTGAGCAGCGTGCGCGTGGAACCGACCTGGATGGTGCTCGGGCAGAGCGCCGGTGTAGCCGCCGCGCTGGCGGCGAAGAGCAACGTGGCCGTGCAGGAGCTGTCGATGCCGGAATTACAGAAGAACTTGCGTGAGGCGAAGCAGGTGCTCGACCTGCAGCCGGAGCATCTTGCGGCGGTTCAGTAAGGGCGGTTACGCTAGTGTCCTGTCAGCCGAGTGATTTGCATAATTCGGGGCGCCATTTTGGGAAGCATTGGTAATTAACCACGAAGAC
>JBGGMZ010000536.1:0-8058 GCA_041287745.1 Chthoniobacter sp.
TCTCGGGTTTGGGGTGTATGTGCCTTTCGGTTTCGCCGTGGATTGGCCGGACAAGACGCCTTTCCGGACCGAGGCGCACAAGGGCAGTATCCAGTATACGACCTTCAATCCGGTGGTCGCCCTCCAGGTGTCGCGCACCCTCTCCGTCGCGCTCGGCGGCACCGTCAGCTACAGCAAGGCGGACTTGGAGCGCGGCGTCATCGCTCCCGGTGACCAGTTCAAATTCAAGGGCGACGGTGTTGCCTATGGCTTTAATGCCGGTGTCATGTGGGTGCCGCTCCCCGAGCATCATTTCGGTCTCACCTATCGCAGCGCCACCCGTGTCACCTACAGCGGCCACGCCTACACCAATACCTACCCTTTCAAAGTCGCCACCCCCATCGGCGCAGTGACTGTGCCCGGAATCGATACGCGGGAGGACGCCGATGCGTCGATCGATTTTCCCCAAACTATCACGGCGGGCTATTCCTATCGGCCTGCCCCGGATTGGAACTTCGAGTTCGACGTCGACTGGGCTGACTGGGGCTCGCTCAATACCGTGACGTTGCACAAACCTTCTGGCAACGTGGACCTGCCTTTCAACTGGCGCTCAAGCTTCATGTATGAATTCGGTGTGACAAAGCAGTTTTCGCACAACATTCACGTCAGCGCGGGCTATACTTACAGCCAGAAATCTGTGCCCGACCAAAGTTTCAGCCCTGCAGTTCCCGATACCAACCGACACATCTTCAGTGCCGGCTTTGGGCAAACTTACGAACGTTTTAACTGGAACTTCGCCTACCAGTTCATTTATGGTCCTGCGCGGACCATATCGGAAGGGCTTCCTTCCGATGGGACATACCGCTTTGACGCCCACGCTCTCTCCTTCTCGCTTGGATACAAGTTCTGAGCATAAAACGTCGCCCGGCTCCAGCCCTGCTACCAAACCGACCCTTCTGATCGTCGACGACGAAGAGGGGCCCCGACAGTCGCTACGTATCGTCTTCAAGAACGATTACAACGTGCTCGTGGCGTCGGATGGCCTCGAGGCGATCATGCTCGCCCGTTCCAATCCGATCGCAGTGGTGGTGTGCGACATCATGATGCTCGGGATGTCCGGGGTGGAGGTTCTCAAGGAGCTCAAGCAGATCGATCCCCTCGTCGAGGTCATCATGCTCACGGCGTTTGAGACGATCGAGACGGCGCGCCAGGCGCTGCGTCACGGGGCAAGTGACTACCTCAACAAGCCTTTCGACATTCCCACCATGCGGGCTGCCGTGGCCCACGCCGCGCAGAAGCATCGCACTGCGGTGGAATTCCGGCAGGGCAACCAGCAATTGCAGGAACTCCAAAAGGTCATCCATGACCAGCGGATGCGCGAGGAAATGGTCCGCACGCAAGGTGAGATCTACGCCAGCGTACTGCACGACATCAACAGCCCGCTCACCGTGATCTCGGGCTTTGTCGAGCTCATCAATCGCTCCATGCAAAACACGGCGCGCGTGGAAGGCCAACAGCTCGAAAGCCTGCGGGACGATCTCAACAAGCTGAACAGCCAGGTAGGCCGCTGCTTTGAGATTTCCCGGCGTTACCTCAGCTTTCTCCACAACCAGAACTCCGAGAAAGCGCAGGTCGGTGTAAACCAGATCATGAGCGATCTGAAGGAGTTGCTCTCACGTCATCCGACGACGAAAGGCCAGCAGCTAACGGTGAACGGTCTCGATCGCGACGTGATCGCGGAGATCAATGGCACTGACTTCCTGCAGGTCCTGCTTAACCTCACGATCAACGCGCTTCAGAGCACTTCGCATCCGCACCGTGTCACGGTCAACTGCCAGTTGCACCCGAATCCGATCGACGTCCGGAAATTCCCGGACTCCCCGACGCAGCGCATGATCAATCGGGAAGGCTTCGCCAATCGCACACCGATCCTCACCGTGACCATTGAGGACGACGGTCCCGGTATTTCTGGCGATGTGCTGGCCCGTATGTTCGAGCAACGCTTCACCACCAAGGCCCCCGAGCACGGCACCGGCCTCGGACTCTCGATCGTCAAGCGCCTCATTCGCGAAGCGCGCGGCGCGATCCTCATCCAGTCTGCACCCGGCGCCGGCGCAAAATTCACGGTCTGCCTGCAGACGCTGACCTGAGCATTGCGCTGCAGTCTTCGACTAGCCGGATGGTCGTTGCAGGATTGGCCTGCTGAATTTCTATCAGCGCTCTCCTGCTGTCTTCGGCCCGAGGAAATGACGGAGCGCACTCGACGCACTCAAGGGGATTAACGCCAGGGCGTAGAGAGCCGCGCCGCAAACCACCAGCTTCGTCAATCGCGGCAGCGGATCGACCGACTCGCTTCGTACTAACATGGCGAGCAGGCTGAAGCCCCCGATGCCAAAGCAGATCATCGTGATCATCACATAGCGCGACCAGCCGTAGCGCAGCCACATCGCCACAAACAACACGGTGGTCCACAGCACGCAGCCAAACGTGAGCCCCTGCGAGATCGGATAATTGTTCAACCGATCGCTGCTGAACTTGTAGAAAAAGTAATGAGCTCCCGTGACGAGAAGGAACACGATGCACATCCAGGTGCGAGCCCAGATTTTTCGCTGCTTCAGTTCGTGAAAATGAGACATGGAAAATGAAGGGTCAGCCGCCAGCCTTGGTATCCCCTGCCGGCTCCAACGGGGCCAGTTCCAGCACGCGGCCGGGCAGCCAGCCTGCCTTGCTTTTGAAATCGATCGGCCGCGTGTACTCGAGAATGAGCACGCGACCGCGACCGATCGAGAGCACATCCAGCGGACGTGCCAGCGGCGCGAGCAACGTCGTGACCTTTGCGGTGATGCGACTGCCCGACGTCTTGTCCACACGCACGGCGAGGAGATCGAAACCCACATCGTCCGGCACAGCAGGCGCCCCGAGCAGATTGCCAAAGCGCGGCACGAGGAAACACCCGCGAAGCGCTGGTGGAAAATCACCTCCGCACCAGATGCACCCGCCCGGTGACGAATGCGCATCGAATGTGGACAGGCCCGCTGCCGAGCCACCACCCGCAGGCCCGAGATTCAAGACCGGCGGCGTGAACTCCACTCCCGGCGGTGGCGGTGGCGTATAGGAGTAAGGAAATGCCGGTTTCACCGGCCAATCGGCAAACTGAAAAGGAAAGCCGTAGTGCTTGCCCTGCTGGACGAAATCCATTTCCTCCGGCGCGTTGTAGTCCGGCCCATTGGCAAAGGTGAAGAGGTCGCCGGCGTCGTCCCAAGCAAAGCCGTAAGCATTCCGAATCCCACGCGCATACACTTCGATCTTCGGTTGCTCCGCCCGCGGATCGAGCCGCCACAGGCACGCGGTAATCTCCACTTCACCCTCCTTCGAGCGCTCCGGATCATTCCCCGGTTCGCCACCATCCGTCCTCGAACCGCTATTCACGTAGAGCATCCCATCGGGCCCGAAGGCGAGATGGCTCACGCCATGATTGTAAGGGCCGACACCGTAGGGGTAGTGCGTGCGGAACCAAGGCAGCAACTTCGCCGGATGGCCATCGACCGTCTCGCTGGAGCGCCAGATCACGACTTCATTTTGATGCGGCACACTCTTCGCGCGCTTCTGGTTGCTTACCACCCACAGCCGGCCCTGCGCGTCGACCGTCATGCCCATGGTCACCGTGTCACCCTCACTCAACTCGAGGTAATCGCCCGCCTTGATGATCTGCACGAAAGCACCCACGGCCAGGTCGAGCACATACACATTCCCCTTGTCGGCCAGCGCGTAGACCGTCTTGCGCACGGGGTCCATGGCCATTCGCGTGAGAAACTCCGGCGACTTTGCCACCTCCTTCAAGGTAAACCCAGCCGGCCCCGGGGGCAGCGGACGATACTCCGCAGACTCGAGCAGCTTTTCATAGGTCGGGAAGCGCGACTGGCTTCGTGCATTGCGCACTTCTTCCAAGGTGAAGACAGGACTCGTGTTGCCCCACGCATTGCCGGCGTAAGTCAGCACATCCGCCACCTGCTGATCATTCAGGATCTGCGCCGGCATCAAGTTATCGAAATGCTGCCCAGCCACATCCACCGGACCGGAAAGCCCCTCGGCCAGTGCTTTCACCACTGCCTCGCGCTTGGTCGTCAGCCACTCGCTGCGCGCCAGCGGCGGATACACTGGCGGCGTGCCGAGACCGCTCGGCTGGTGGCACATGGCACACTTCTCGACGAAAATCTTTTCCCCCCGCGCAATCTGGTCGGGCGGAATCGCTCCATGAACCGGCACGAGCAACGCCACGAAACTCACCGCGGCCAATCGACAAAGCATTCGAAAAATCATTGGGCCTACTAAAGCGCCACGCCGAGCGTTACTCAATTCTCGATACGATAAAGACTCGTCTTTGTGCGCAGAATGAGCGCCTTGCCCACGACTGCGGGTGAGGCCATGCAGCCATCGGCGAGCGTATTCTCGGCCATCACCTGGAAAGTATCCCCCGGCGCGAGCACCGTGGTCTTGCCCTTCGCATCGCAGAAATAGATGCGCCCTTCCGCGGCCAGGGGCGACGCTGCGCAGTCCGTACTGATCCGCTCTTTCCACAAGGTCTCGCCGGTCGTCGTGTTCAGGCAGGAAGCCATGCCGCTGCTGCTGGTCATGTAGAGCCGCGAATCCACTACGACCGGCGTGGACTGATCGGGCACCGCGGTGCGCTGCCGCCACACGACGTGGGAAGCCGTCGCGTCTCCCTGCGCGCCGCCGACGCGAATGCCCCAGATCTCCGGCTTATTGAACCCGGTGCAAACGAAAAGCATGCGGCCATCGGTGACCGGCAGGGGCACATTCGAGAAACCGGGGTAATCCACCGACCACAACTCCTGGCCGGAATTCGGGTCGTAGGAATAAAGTCGGTCGGCGCCGGTGCTGAGCGTTTGCGGACGGCCATCGATCTGGAAGACCACCGGCGTGGGGTACGACTTGCGCATATCGGATGGCTTGGCCTGCAGCTTGCCGATTCCCGAGCGCTCCGTCTTCCACGCCAGCTTCCCTGTCATCTTGTTCAGCGCGATTTCGAATTGCTGGTCACGTCCGTCAAAAGCGAGCAACAGCTTGTCTTGATACAACGCAGGCGAGCCGCCCGGCCCGTTCTGGTGGTCGACTTGGAACTCACGATTCTCCCACAGCTTGTGCCCGTCTTTCGTGGAGAGGCACGCCGTACCCATCGATCCGAAATTCACATACACGCGGTCGGCATCGATGATCGGTGTCGGCGAGGCGTAGGAATTGCGCGCATGCTTCGGCGGCACCACAGCGTTTTTAAAGACCTCCACGTCGATGATCAGCTTGCCCGTGGCGAGATCGCAACAGAGGGCGTGTAGCGACTGCCCATCTTCCAGCGCCGTCGTCATCCAGATCTGGCCATTCGCCACAACCGGAGAGGACCAGCCTTCCCCCGGCAGCGGCGTCTTCCATTTTACGTGCTGTGTCTCGCTCCAGGTGAGCGGCAGGTCTTTCACCTCGGTGTGCCCGGAAGCCAGCCCGAGAAATTGCGGCCAGCGATCGCTCGCACGGCCCGGGCCTGGCAGTAGCGCGCCAACGCCGATGGCGCACATGGCAATACGAAGGGAAAGTGGGGAACGCGCATTCATCGGTTCTTTCCCTGACACAAACTGGCGGTGCATCCAAGTCTTTTGCCCAAAGCGAGAAGCACATCGATCTTCGTTGACGCCCTCCCTTCGGCTCGCTCTACTCGTCTGCGTAGGTTTGCGGTTATTTACCCCAGTTTCTTATGCGATTCTTCGTGTTCCTTCTGGCACTCGGTTCGACGCTGTTTGCCCAGACCTCCCTCCCCGCTACGGGCAAATTTCCCGCTACCCGGGTTCAGGTCCAAATCGGCGTCCAGGAAAAGGCCAAAGGGAACGATTCCTTCCGCAAGGCCATGCACATTCAGCCCCGGTTCAGCTTCGACGGACCGAGCAGCATGCTGCCCATTCCCGCAGCGGAAGCGCAAATGCTCGTCATCACCTATGACACGAAGGCCAAATTCGTGGAAAACAGGGAGTCGTTCAAGGTCCAGACATCCGAGACCATCCCGGTGCCCGCAGTCCCCAATGGTGCCCGGCGGCAGTTCTCCTTCGCCCCCTGCGACGTGATCTTCGATGGATATCGCGACAACAGCAACATCGGCGGCGATGCCTATAAATACTACGTTTTCGCCCTGCGCGATGCCGAGACCAAGGCGATCATCGATTTCGAGACGAACTGCCCGTCGCTGGCCACGCTTTGCAAGACGAACCCGGCGAAGCGCGAGGAGATCTTGAAGATGGGCGTGAAAGAGAAATTTCCGACCACGTTCAAGTAGCACTCCTGGCCTATGGCCATGACCATCGTCGAAGCTACACGAAAATATGAGGCGTGGCTCGGCGGCCAAATCCCGATCGTCCGCGCCGATCTCGCGATCAAGCACGAGCGTATGGCCGAGGACGCCTTTAGCTTCCTGCGCGCCACCTTCTATCGCTGGATGCAGCTCCTGCCGGAGCTTTGCCCGGACACATTCGCAGCTCCGACCGTTCTCAGTGTGGGCGATCTGCATGTGGAAAACTACGGAACATGGCGCGACGCCGAGGGCCGTCTCATCTGGGGCATCAACGACTTCGACGAAGCCTTCCCCCTGCCCTATACCAACGATCTCATCCGCCTCGCGACCAGCGCGTGGCTGGCCATCGAGGAGGAAAGTCTCATCATCCTGCCGATCACAGCCTGCGAGTGCATTCTCGATGGCTACTTCACCGGCCTCGAGACTGGTGCCGCTCCCTTCGTCCTGTCCGAGAGCCATCGCTGGCTCCGCGACATTGTCACGAGCAAGCTGCGCGACCCCACGGAGTATTGGCAAAAATTCATCGCGCTTCCGATTTTGAAACAGGTCCCGGCGAAGGTGCTCACGCTGCTGCGCAACGCTCTGCCGGACAAGAAACTCCCCTTCCAGGTCGCCCATCGTCGCGCCGGCCTCGGCAGCCTGGGCCGCGAGCGATACACGGCCCTCGCCGAATGGTGCGGCGGCAGGATCGCCCGCGAAGCCAAGCGCTTGGCGCCCTCGTCCTGCACCTTCGCCGGTTATCGTGCGGATGATACACACGTCTACTACACCGAAATTCTCCGTCAGACGGCCCGCGCCGCCGATCCCTTCCTCGCCCTCCAGGAAGGCGCTTGGGTACTGCGCCGTCTCTCTCCCTATTGCAGCCGGGTCGAGCTCAATTCGCTCGCTCGTTCCCGCGATGAAGAGCGGCTCCTGTGGGGCATGGGCCGCGAGCTCGCCAATGTCCACATCGGCGCTCGTTCCGCGGTGCCGCGCATCTTGCGCGACATCCGCTCCCGCAAAACCAAGTGGCTGCGCCAGGCCGCCGGAGTTATGACAGAGGCCACGTTGCGCGATTGGAAAGCGTGGCGAAAGGGATAGGCGAGCAATGACGAATGGCGTCGGGCACTTAATTATTCGTCATTTTCCCATCATCAGCCCCATTACCGCGCCGCCGAGCACCAGCCACATTGAGTTGAGCCGGAAACGGAGCAGCAAGACCGTCGCCACCAGCACGGTGATGATGGTCGGCAGATCGATCAACGCGCTGCGACCGAGATGCCAGGTCACCACGGCCATGAGTGCCAGGGAAGCTACGTTCAGCCCATCGAGAAATGCACCGGCAACGGGTGACGCACGCAAGCGTGGCAATAGCGGCGCACTGAGCGCGACGAACACAAACGCCGGTAGGAAAATACCCACGGTCGCCAGGAGCGAACCGGGCACACCGCCGAGCACGTAGCCGATAAACGTGGCGGTGGTGAAGACGGGCCCCGGCGTAATCTGCCCGACGGCAATGGCATCGAGCAACTGCGCCTCGGTCAGCCAATGCCAGCGATCCACCAGGTCCGCGCGGAGAAAGGCCAGCAGCACATAGCCGCTGCCGAAGAGCACCGCCCCCACTTTCAAAAAGAACAGGAACATCGGCCAAAGACCAAAGGGTAACGCTGCGCTACTGACAGCCAGCGTGGCCGGAGCCATCGGCAGGATTGCCGCTGCACCTGCGCGTGGCAGGGCGAACCCGCGCA
>JBGGMZ010000537.1:0-4446 GCA_041287745.1 Chthoniobacter sp.
AGCAGCTGGTGAAGAAGCAGACGATGCTTTGCAACCGTCTCGTCTCCGACGCAGAGGAACTCTTCAAGCAAGGCAAGAACGACGAAGCCGGCCGTGCGATGGTGAAGGTGAAGCTCGGCCAGCCGCGCAACAAGGGTCTGCTCCGCATGATGGAAGACCCGGACCGCCGCCGGGTGATCGACAAGACGGAACTCTCCTTCTTCGGCGACACGCGCAAGGAGGAGTTCTTCGCCATCAAGGAAGAACTCTTCTTCACCATGGACGAGCGTGCGCATGAGGCCGACCTCAGCGAACAGGGCCGCAATTACATGAACCCGGATGACCCGGACGCTTTCGTGCTGCCGGACCTCATCACGCAGTTTGCCGAGATCGACCAGACGCCCGGGCTGACCGACGCGCAGAAGATCGAGGAGAAGCAAAAGCGCCAGGCTTATTGCGATCACCAGAGCGAGCGCATTCACAATATCTCCCAGCTCCTCCGCGCCTATTGCCTCTTTGAGAAGGACGTGCAGTACGTCGTCGAGGAAGGCAAGGTCGTGATCGTCGATGAATTCACCGGCCGCAAGATGACCGGCCGCCGCTGGAGCGACGGCCTGCACGGCGCAGTCGAGGCGAAGGAGAACGTGACCATCGAACGCGAGACGCAGACGCTCGCGACGATCACCATCCAGAATTACTTCCGTCTCTACTACAAGCTCGCGGGCATGACCGGCACAGCAGAGACCGAGGCAAATGAATTCAGCGACGTCTACAAGCTCGACGTCGCCGTCATCCCGACGAACCGGCCTTGCGTCCGCAAGGACATGAACGATTTCATCTACAAGACGCGCCGTGAGAAATTCAACGCGGTCGTGAAGGAGATCACGGCGGCGCACGGGCGGAATCAGCCGGTACTCGTGGGCACGGTGAGCGTGGAAGCCAGCGAGGTGCTGAGCCGCATGCTCAAGCGCGAGAAGGTGCCGCACGCGGTGCTGAATGCGAAGTATCACCTGCAGGAAGCGGAGATTATCTCGCGCGCCGGCCAGCCGGGCAGCGTAACGATCTCGACGAACATGGCGGGCCGCGGCACGGACATTAAGCTCGGCCCAGGCGTGTCGGATGTGGGCGGCCTGTATGTCATCGGCACGGAGCGCCACGAGTCGCGGCGTATCGACCGCCAGTTGCGCGGCCGTTGCGCACGCCAGGGCGATCCAGGTCTTTCGCGCTTCTACGTGAGCTTTGAAGACGATCTCATGCGTAACTTCGGCGCGGCCGATCGCATGACGAAGATGATGGAACGTTTCGGCCTCGAGGAGGGCCAGGAGCTCGAGCACCCGTGGCTGAACAAGTCGGTCGAGACCGCGCAGAAACGCGTGGAGCAGCGCAATTACATGCAGCGCAAGCGCTCGCTCGATTTCGACGACGTGATGAACAAGCAGCGCGAGGTGGTCTACACCTTCCGCAACGAAGCGATCAATTCCGAGGATCCACGTCCCCTGCTCTACGAAGTGGCGGAAGAGGCGATCCCGGTGAAGGTCATGCAATTCCTCCCCGAGGATGGCGAAGATCACAACCCGGATGGCCTGCTGCACTGGATCAATACCACCTTCCCGATCGGCCTGACCAAGGAAGCGGCCGGTCTCGACCAAAAGACGCCGAAAGAGATCGGCCAGTTCCTCGTCGAGCGCATCAAGAAGACTTACGAACTGAAGTGCGCGCATGAGCCACCGGAAGCGGTGCGTTACCTCGAGCGGAATATCATCCTGAATGCCGTGGACCGTCTCTGGCAGGAGCATCTCTATGCCACCGATGCATTGCGTGAGGCCGTGTATCTGCGGGCCTATGGCCAGAAGGACCCGCTCGTGGAGTATAAAACCGAGGCCTATGACATGTTCACGGAGCTGATGGGTAACATCAAATCCGAGATCGTGAACAACCTCTTCCGCTCCACGGCCAACCTGGAAGCCTTCGGCGCGTTTCTGCAAAATCTGCCCCAGTTCCTTATCAGTTCCGATGAAACGGGCGCGCAGCAGACGCAGAGCGCGGGCGCAGAACGTTCCTCGGAACTTCCACCGGCTGCCTCCCGGCCTTCTGCCCAAGCGGCTTTGCCGACCAATGGAAAGCACGAACCTTCCATGGATGATGCCCTCGCGCACCAGGCTGCCCAGCCCTCCCGCGATCCGAGCAGAACAGGACGGAACGACCCCTGCCCCTGCGGCAGTGGGAAGAAGTTCAAGAACTGCTGCGGACGCACAGCGTAAATTTACGGGGTTTATCCCAGTACGTATTATCGAGGAGTTAGGCTCGCCTAATTCAAATTACTTAGCGTGGTGTAACATTTCCCCTTGCAAGTATTAGTTCGTCGACTAATAGGTCGTTATGTCCAATACCTCACCTCGTATCGTCCATTTAAAGTCTTTGCTCGCGCTGGAGGAGAAGCGCACCGCTCTGCAGGCGCAGATCGACGACATTGAGCAGCAGATTTTGTCCGTTCGCGACCAGGTTCTCGGCACTGCGCCCTCGACCGTCGCCCGGACCGTCCGCAAAATCGCCTCCTCCAAGGGAGGTCGCGCGCAGCGCGGCGAACTGAAAGCCCGCATCTTGTCCGCTCTTGAATCCGCCGGTCACGCCGGTGTGCGCGTCACGGAACTCGCCGAGGCTCTCGGCACCAAGGCGGCCAACCTGCACGCTTGGTTTCACGCCACCACCAAGCGCATGCCGAGCATCGTGAAAGTTTCCGGCGGCCACTATCGCCTAAACGGCAACGGCGCCAAGGCCAGTGCGCCCGCCCCGGCTGCGGCCAAGGCTCCCAAGGTGAAGGCCAGCAAGGCCAAAGGCGGCAAGGCCAAGCGCGGCGCCCTCTCGGAAAATGTCCTGGTCGCGCTGAGCGAAGCGGGCAGCAGCGGTATCTCGATCAAGGACCTCTCCGACAAGGTCGGCAGCAACTATCGCAATGTTGCCGTGTGGTTTGCCACGACCGGCAAGAAGAACCCGAAGATCAAGAAGGTCGCCCCGGCGACTTACAAGCTCGCGGCTTAATCGCCCTTCGTTCTCCTCTTCATTCAATTCTTACGGGGATGCCGGCTGCGCTGGCATCCCCTTTTTTTAATAGACGTACGGCTCGGGTAATTTGAAGGCGTCCTTGATGATGTGCAGGGAGGGTTCGTCGTTCTGGAAAACGATCTCAACGATGTCGAAGCGGAAAAGGATGTGATCGGGATTGCCAAGTAACTCGAGCCAGGCCAGTGCGCCGCGGGCAATGAGTCTCTGCTTCTCGCGCGTCACCGCTTCGCCGGGTGCCCCGAAAGCAATGCTGGTCCGCGTCTTGACCTCGACGAAGACCAGGGTGTCGCACGTCTTGTCGCGACACACGATATCGACCTCGCCACCGTGCGGCGCCCGAAAATTTCGATATAACACCCGGTAGCCGTTCCGCCGGAGATGACGAGCCGCGAGCCGCTCGCCTTCCCGGCCGAGCCGATGCGCTGGGTTTTCGTCCCCGTCAGGGGAAGGGGAATTCCGCCTGCTGGACGGGGAGAAAAGTGCGGCGATGGATCGGACAAGGCCCATGTTCTTTGAGTTTAGCGAGGTGCAGCTCGGTTCCATAGCCTTTATGCTGGGCAAAGGAGTAGCCGGGGTGGTGCTGATCCATCTCGACCATGATGCGGTCACGCGTCACCTTGGCGATGACACTGGCCGCCGCGATGCTGAAACTGAGCGCATCGCCGCCCACCAGTGCGGTGTGCGGGACCGGAAAAGGCCGCACCGGCAGGCCATCGATCAAGGCGTGATCCGGCCGTGTCGTGAGCGCCGTCACCGCGCGGCGCATCGCCTCATGCGACGCGCGCAGGATATTAATGCGGTCGATCTCGTCCACCTCGACCACACAAACCGTCCAGGAAACATCCGGACGCGCCGTCAACTCCACGTAAATGCTTTCGCGATGCTCGGCGGAAAGCTTCTTGGAATCGTTCAGCTTCTTATGCCGGAACTTCTCCGGCAGAATGACCGCCGCCGCCACCACTGGCCCGGCCAAGGGTCCACGGCCCGCCTCGTCGATACCCGCAATGAGCAGGCAGCCATTCGCACGCAATTTACGCTCATGACGCAGACCGCAGGCCATTAGCGCGAGAGAAAGGTTGAGAGTCGGATAGGCAGGGCAGCGTCCACACGGAAATGGAACGCAGCTTCGATTTCCAAATCAAACCTCAAATCACCGCTTCGTAACGAGAACAGCCACGCACGGCTTGCGGCCATGCGTGGCTGATTGAAATTGGTTAAGCGCTGACTCTCGCGAGCTTAGACAGTCGTCTTCTCACGGACGGCCATAGCGGCCTTGCCGGTGCGCTTGCGGAGGTAGGTCAGCTTGGCGCGACGGGCGGTGCCGGCGGTCTCGACTTCCACCTTCGCGATACGCGGCGAGTTGACCGGGAACACGCGCTCCACACCCTCGCCGTAGCTGATGCG
>JBGGMZ010000538.1:0-3537 GCA_041287745.1 Chthoniobacter sp.
AGGCTTGCGACAACACGCTGGCCATCGCCGAGCGCTGCAATATCACGATCGATACCTCGCCGAAGTATCCCAACTACACGCCGCCCGCAGGCAAGGAGCAGAACCAGTATCTGCGCGAGATCACCCTCGCGGGCATGCGCCGGCGCTACGGCTCGGATGCGGACTCGGAGATCGTGCAGAAGCGCTTCGAGCTCGAGATCAGCGTGCTCGAGAAGCAGGGCTTCACGAACTACTTCCTCATCGTGTGGGACTTCATCAACTGGGCGAAAGAACACGGCATTCCCGTGGGCCCGGGGCGCGGTTCGGCGGCCGGTTCGATGATCGCCTACGCGATGGGCATCACCGACATCGACCCGATCAAGTTCAAGCTGCTCTTCGAGCGCTTCCTCAATCCTGAGCGCGTGAGCCCGCCCGATATCGACGTGGACTTCTGTGTGAACCGGCGCGGCGAGGTGATCGATTACGTGCGTAATAAGTACGGCGAGCGCGCTGTGTCGATGATCATCACCTTCGGCACCCTCGGTGCGAAGTCTGTGGTGCGCGACGTTGCCCGTGTGCAGGGATGGGGCTACGGCGACGCGGATCGCCTGGCGAAGATGATTCCCAACGAACTGGGGATCACGCTTGCCGGGCTCGACAAGAAGAACAAAGAGACCGGGCAGATGGATCACATCGCCGGTGCCATCGATAAAAATCCCGAGCTGAAAAAAGCCGTCGATACCGAGCCTGCCACCGCGCAGCTCTGGGATGTGGCCACAAAGCTGGAAGGCCTCACGCGCGGCGTGGGCGTCCACGCCGCGGGCGTCGTCATCGGCGACCGCGATTTGTCGGACTACATCCCGCTCACCCGGGCCAACGACAACTCCATCGTGTCGCAATACGCGATGGGCCCGCTGACCGATGTGGGCATGCTGAAGTGCGACTTCCTCGGGCTGAAGACGCTGACCGTCATCACCGACGCGGTCGTGCTCATTCGCACGCACTCCCCAGATTTCGACATCGACAAAATTCCGCTGGAAAACCAGCCCACCTTCGACCTGCTTAACAAGGGTGAAACGATCGGCATCTTCCAGTTGGAATCCGGCGGCATGGTCAATGTCTGCCGGCAGTTCGACATCAAGGATATCGAAGATATCAATGCGATCCTGGCGCTCTATCGCCAGGGCCCGATGGACCTCATTCCGGATTACATCAAGCGCAAGAAGGGCAAGGCCAAGGTGAAGGCTCCGCACAAGCTGCTGATGGACATGACGAAGGAAACCTATGGCGTGCTCGTCTACCAGGAGCAGGTCATGCAGGCTGCGCAGATCCTCGCAGGCTACACGCTCGGCGGCGCCGATCTGCTCCGACGCGCCATGGGCAAGAAGGACAAGGAAAAGATGGCCAAGGAGCGCATCAAATTTTGCGATGGCTGCAAGAAGCTCCACGACATCGACGAGAAGACGGCCAACGAAATCTTCGACACGCTGGAAAAATTTGCGGGCTACGGTTTCAACCGATCGCACTCCGCCGCCTACGCGTGGATCAGCTACCAGACGGCGTATCTGAAGGCGAACTACCCGGTCGAGTTCATGGCCGCAGTCATGAGCAACGAAGTTTCCAACACCGACAAGATCAGCACCTTCGTGGCCGAGTGTGAGCGGATGGGCATCACCATCCTGCCACCGGACGTGAACAAGAGCGGCCTGAAATTTTCGCCGGAAGAAGTCAGCGAGGAAGGTCTCGCTGCGGCGCAGGCCGCGCGGCGCAAGGTAGAGACGCCGGTGCTGGAGGAAGCCGCGAGTGCGGAGGAGGAAGATGTGCGCTTTGACGATCTGCCCACTGCGCTTGCCGCGAATGGTGCGCCGGCGCCCGCAGGGGAAGCTGCCCCAGCCTCCGGCGAGAAGATTCACGTCGGCTCGATCCGCTATGGTCTTGCGGCGATCAAGAACGTGGGCGAAACGGCGGTGGCCTCGGCGATTGCCGAGCGCGAGAGCGGTGGGACATTCCAGTCGCTCGAGGATTTCTGCGGTCGCATCGACCTGAAGCGGCTGAATAAAAAGGCGCTGGAGTGTCTCGTGAAATGCGGCGCCTTCGACTGGACAAACGTGGAGCGCGCCCAGCTTCACTCGGAGATCGATGGCGCCCTCGCCGCCGCTTCCAGTGCGCACCGGGATCGGGCCGTCGGCCAGTTTTCGATGTTCGACGATTTCGAAGTCGCCGGCAAAGCGACTAAGGCGGGCAAATCCAGCGGACCGCGTGTGACGCCGTGGAGTTCCACGGAAAAGCTGGGCTATGAAAAGGAACTGCTCGGCTTTTATGTCACCGGCCATCCGCTGGATGATTACCGCACGGCGCTGGAGAAATTTGTGCCCATCGCCAAGCTCGGCGAGGAGGAAGACAAGAGCACCGTGACGATCGGCGGCGCGCTCGCGTCGGTGGAAAAGAAATTTACGAAGAAAGACAACAAGCCCTTCGCCGTGGTGGTGCTGGAAGATCTCACCGGTTCGCTCGAGGTGATGATCTGGAACGAGACCTTCAACAAGAGCCAGGCGCTGCTCGTGCTGGGGAGCGTGGTCTCGATCACCGGCCGCCTCGACCTGCGCGAGGAAGCTCCGCGCCTTGTGGCCAATGAACTCAAGGCCGTGAAGAAGCCTGCGCCGACGGATAAGCCGGTGGTGCTCTCCTTCGAGCGGGACAAGGCGACCGAGGGCGACCTCGTGACCGTCCGCGATGTCGTGCTGCGTTTCCCCGGGCCGCGCCGAGTGGAGCTACGCTTCAATGACTCACAAGGCCGCCGCGTCCGCCTGCTGGCGGGGACCGAGTTTAAGGTCGCCTGGAACGACGCCGTGCAGAAGGAACTCTCACCCTGGCTGAAGAGCTAGGGCTGGGTCCGAGGTCGCGCTGGCGTTATGAGATTCCCCTTTGGGGGGCTCACGAAGTGCTTGTGTCTCTCGGTCGCGGGGTGGCGAAGACATTGACCAGCATGGCTACCCCGAGGATGGCGAAGACTACGCCGCCGCGAGTGGCCATGGCGATGTGCATGAAGGCACTGCCCAGAAAGACACCGACCAGCATGTCCACCGTCAGGTGGACCTGGCGCGGGATCCCTCGCATGACTCCCAGTTCATAGTCCGTGCAGAAGCTATACAGGGCGACTGCGCAGCCCAAAATCAGGGCAATGTCGCGGTTCACGCGCTCATCGGTGAAGCCGCACACCCATGGCGAAGCAATCAAGAGAGCGCTCCACATATAATCTACCAGCCCATGGAGCCGGGCCGGCCGGGTGGAAGTTGTAGGCGTCATAGTTGAAAACCTCCTCGCTAAGTTTAGCACAGCAAACGGCTTCCGTGATGCGTTTTCCTGTCGCCGAGGGAAGAATCAGACGGCGCCCTGATGAGCCGCCGCCATGAGGAGCAGGGGAGGGGCGCACAAACAAATAGGGCGAGCCATCCGGACAAAATGAAACGCCGGGATGTTTCAATCCCGGCGTTTTAAGAGTTTGGCTTGTGTGCCTATTGCTTAGAAGAGGAAAAGAACGCCAAGCGTGACGCGGGA
>JBGGMZ010000539.1:0-9492 GCA_041287745.1 Chthoniobacter sp.
GGCGATGATCGTCTGTCCATCCGGAGTCGAGATGGTGCCCCCATTGGTCACATTGCGGCCGACCAGGACGACGCGACCACCGACGTGCGAACTGGTCGTCGGAGCAGTAAACGTTGCCCCCGGCTGGACCGTCACATCGCCATAGTCGGCATTGTAAGGCGCATCCGGCGTGAACGCGGGCGTACCGCTGGGACCAGCGGGAATCGCGAGGCCGCTGAATAGGAACTGCTGATCGGGATTCGCCAGCAAGCCGGAGCTGATCAGGTTGTTATTGATGGGCAGCGACGACGCAAAGAAAGCGTGCGCGTTGACCTGCGAGGATCCGCCGAAAATAATGCCGTTGCGGTTAATGACGAACACCTGCCCGCTGGCCCGGATGGAACCGAGAATCTGCGAGGGAACCCCGGTGGGATCGTTGACTTTATTAAAGACGATCCACTGGTTCGATTGGCTTCCGCCAAAATCCTGGTCGAAACTAAGGGTCGTCTTCTTACCAATGTTGAAAGACTGCCAAGTGAGGATCGCTTGTGAGGTAGTCTGCTGGATGTCAACGAAAGTCTGTCCGTTGCTCGCGGTTTGCTGGGGCAATTTCGCCCCCTTCCATACGCCACCCGGAGCGACGACTAGTCCGCCCGGAGTCAGTCCATTGGGAACATTCGGCAACTGGAGACCATTGACAGGATTGCGCCCGAGATTATCTGCGCCGCTCACGGCTGAGCCCCGAGCAGCATTCTGCATGGCCTGGACGGCCTTCAGTGCCTGGGTTGTGCGCGAAAGAACGTCCTGCGCATTGGCCCGAGCCTGCGCTGTTGCTTGGGCACTGCTCGGGTTGGCTCCCGGAACACTGCCGCGAGTCCCTTGCGCCGCGCCACCGCGCAGCAGATCGCCAGCATAGCCCAGCGGACTCGTCGCCAGTGCGGCGAAGAAGAGACCGAGGACCGGTGAGAGGCGGGCTGGCGTCGCCGTGCGACTACGCCATGCCGGTCCCTCGGCGAGAGACGACACAGTCGCATCGTCACGCTGGCGCAGACTAGCCAGCCAGCGTTTCGTAAAAGCTGCAGTAGGAGTGGAGCTTCGGGTCATCGACTAGAAAACCATTCGCGATTTCGAAAACCACGCGTGCGTGCCTGCTCTGGTTGTTCGATCACGGCTTCGGCTTTTGCTCGCTGGTTTTGGTTTGAGCGCTTTTTTGTTTAGCGGGCTTTTCGGGCGCGGGAGCTGCGCCGGCTGGACCCTGGCTTGCATCGGCGGGCTTGATTCGCTGATCCGCCAGTTGGTCACGGTAATCCTCGAATAAGCTCTGCAGCTTCACCTTCGTGATGCCGGTGAAGGGTTCGCGCGCGGTGAGCGCATCGCCGAGGCCAAACTTTTCGTAGCGGACGAGAATCTCATTCGCGACCCGGAACATGCCGGCATTCTTGGTCTGCTGATCGGCCACGCGGCGGTTGAGTTGGATGTTTTGATCCTCGAGCTTGGCGCGTTGCGCCTCTTTCGTTTCCGCAACGACCGTCATTTTCTTGAATTCCACCTTCAACTTTTCCAAGGCGTCCCGCAATTCGGCTATCAGCCCGTCGCGTTGCTCGATCTTGGCATTCAAGTCGGCGGCGGCCTTATCCGCAGTCGCCTTGTCCGCGGCGAGCTGCTTCATGATTTTTTCAACCTGGTCGGTGAGCGCTTTGTTTTTGTCCTCGGCTTCGGCTACCGCGGCTTGCGCCACTGCCTTGTCGTTTTCCGAGTTGCGTAGTTGCAGCATGGTGTTGCGCAACGATTCACGCAGTTTGTTTTCCGCGGCGCTGGGCTGGGCGGTCTCGGCCTTGAGGACTTGGCCGGGACCTGCAACCAAAAGCGCCACGGCGATGAGAATGGATGAAGTAAGGAAGCGCATAGTTAAAACTTTCCGTTGATGTCAACTTGCAGGACGTCGCTCTTGAAAGGCGGCCCGACGATGCTATCTGCGCTCATCCACCACACCCCGAGCCAGATATTATTGGATAGGGCGAAATTGCCCCGTAGCGTGTAGCCCTTGAGGTTGGTGCCATAGAGCGGCGCGCCAAAGTCTGCATCGGCAAAGCCATCGATGACTGCGTCGGATTCCACGTGGCGGTAATCGAGGCTGAAGTTCCAGTCGCCGAATTTCTCCATGGCGCTCTTGCCGACACGAACGCCGACATTCCACGCGACATCGCCTCCGGAGTAAGAACCCACAGAGCCAATCGCAGTGCTCGGTCCGCGATTGTTGACTGCGACGCTATTCACATAGCCGCGGTTGAGGGCGAGGTTCTTGATCCACTGGCCGTAGAGCGAGACCTGCACGGGCTCGAAGCGATTGTAATCAACCTGGCCGGAGAAACCGAGCTCGCGGAACGGTGTAGCAAGACCGAAGTACTGCCACTGGTTCGTGGTGCCGAAGCCATTGGTCGCATCCGGCACGATGTTACGCAGAGCCATGTAGGTATTGCCGTTCTGCGCAAAGGAAGGGCGGCTGTCGTCGGTATTTCCCTGGTCCGAAGCGCTGACCGGTGTAAACGGATCCGAAAGCTTACCCTGCGTATTATAGAAGTAGTAATACTGACCAGAGACCTTGGCGTTGATGTCTTTGGTGATTTTCACGCTCGTGCCAAGCTGCGCGCCATAAAGATACTTATCCTCGCTGCGAAACTTGCTGGGATTGTTCGTGGCGAAGTTCAGGTCGGTATTAAATACGGGAAACGCGCCGATGTTGACGAAGGGCGTAATGCCCGTGGCGACCTCGTATTTGGCCTGCAACGCAATGCCATCGAAACCGAGATCGCGCGCCCACACGATGGACGTAGGATCCCAGAAGGGGTTCTCCATTCGCCCGACGGTGATGGCGAGGTTTTTGTTCGTCTGCCCGCCGGTCTCGTATTTCAGGAAGGCGCGATCGATCCACACCTGGTACTTGCTGAAATTTCCGCCCTGGCCGTTGTTGGCCAGGCCGAGTGTTTGGTTTCCAGTAACTGGACTATTGTCCTGGCCGCTTCCGACGCGCATACCGACAGTGAAGCCATTTCCCATCGCCACCTCGGCGCCGAGCCGCATGCGGATGCGGAAACGATTGCGATTCGCGTCGACGTTATTTTGCGGCGAGAAGCTGGTGCCAGCGACATCGAAGGGAGCACCGGTATTGATGGTATTGAAAATCGGGAACGCGCCGGTGTTGTCGTTGCCACCAGGAAAGAAGTCGCCCTCGTAACGCACGCGGATGTCACCCGCCACACGGAAGCGCGGGACCCAGTCAGGAATGGCGTTGGGAGCCGCCCAGTTTTCCTCGCGCGCCTTGGCCAGCACTTCATCGCGGATCTCTTCGCGCATCTGCGCCTTGACGGACTCGGGAATGTACGTGACGCGCACCTGATCGTCCGTCACAGGCGGAGCAGTCTGCTGCACGGCGGCTTGGGCGGCTTCGCGTGCGGTGGCGACATCGTGCGCCACGGTGGCCGCAGTGGCCCGGGCGACCGCTGCGTCGTCCTCGGCGAGGCGGATCAAGTCCTGCGAATCCTGCTTGGTCAGAACACCGCGCTCCACCAGACGATTGATCAAGTTGATCGTCACATTCTGCGAAGGCGATGGCGACGCACTAGTGATCGGATCCTTGACGGCTTGGTCGGCGCGCGCCAGCAGGTCGCTCGTGGGAATCAGGTCGTTGGCGGCGAGTTGATGCGAAGCGGGAGCGCTAGCCGCGGCAACAGCAGCGGCGGCTTTCTCAGCGGCAGCCGTCGTCTGCACGGTGCTTTCCTCGGGCGTAGCGGGCCGTCCGGCGAATCCCGGGATGGGGGTGGCAGCGCACCAGGCGGTGGCGAGCAGCCAGACACATCGGCGGAAAACGTATTTTTCGTGGGGCATAAAATTGGGGAAGTGGCTCGGCTAGCGTTTGCGAGCGGTGAGGCGCATGACGATCGGCAGCGGCATGCCGGCGGGAGGAGGCTCGGCGAGTTGCAGATTGGTGAGCACGTCGTTTTCAATAACGGCGTCGAGCTTCAGGTCGCCCGTCGAGGTCGAGGGATCGAGTTTCGCGCGTGTGATGCGGCCGGTGGAATCGGGCCAGATACGGACCTTGATTTGCATGTTGGCCGCGCGCGTGCGGCTGTTGCTCTGCAGCGCCTGGGTGACCTTCGACTGGACCATGCCGGCGTAGTAACCGTACTTGCTACCACCGCCGCCGGCTTTGGGACCGCCGAAGCCGCCGCCGTTGCCGGAAGAGCCGAGGCCGGCGATGCCAGGACCATTACCCTTCACACCGGTGCCGAGCGCTTCCTTCGGAGGCTCAGGGGCTTTGGGTGCTTCTTCCTTTGGCTTGTCCTCTGGCGCTGATTCTTTCTCCATCTTCTGCTCCTGCTTTGGAGGAGGAGGCTCGCGCTTGGGAGGCGGGGGTGGTGGAGGAGGAGGCGGGGGCGGCAAAGAAACTACCACCATCCTCTCGGGTGCCTTGACCGTGGCGGTGTGCTTGGCGCTGCCGAGGAAATAGAAAGCACCCGCGCCGAGGAGCACGAATACCCCGACGATCACTTTGGCACGATGGCGACCGAGAAAACCCTCGTCTTCACCCTCATCTACCAACTTGTCGTAATGATGCGGAGTGGGTGACACCGCCGACGCCCCAGCACGTGATGGGTGGGCGGTCCGCCGCTTCGGTGCGGCCTTGCGCTTCTTGAGCGGACGGCGCTGGGGTGCCGCAGTCCCAGCGGCGGCGGGTTGCGACCCGCTATCATCGCTTGTCATGCCAGCGCCCGACTGCGCATCCGAGGGAGTGGAACCTTCGGGAGCAGAGTTTTCGGGATGTTCGAGCTGGTCGTTCATGGCAGGTGCGAGTGGTGCAGCTATTTTTTCGGCTTGGTCGCGAGGGCGATCTGCGTGATCCCGCTACGCCCGACAACGTCGAGCACGTCCATGATGCTTTGATAGGGCGTTTGGGTGTCTCCGCGGACGACGACGGGAAACTCCGGTGTCTTGGCCTTGATCGCGCCAAGTTTGCTCTCGAGATCATCGAGCGAGATCGACTCCGCATTCAGTTTGATGTTACCCGAGTTATCCACCGTGATGGCCTGCATCTTCGGCCCCTCGAGCTTCGAAGGGGCGCCGGCGCTCGGCAGGTTGACCTTCACCCCCTGCACGCCGGCGGTGGTCATGATGATGAAAATCAACAGCAGCACCAGGTAGAGATCCACCATGGTCGTGACGTTGATATCGTCGTAAGATTTATTGTCGCCGGCTTGCATGGGTGTGGTGTTAGTGACCGCTGAGGCTGGCTTCCGTTTCTTCCTCGCCCTCACCCTCGGAGTAGACTTCCGCGATCTTGGCGACGAACTCGTCGATGAAGATTTGCATCTCGCTGACCGCGTCCTTGATCTGCGTGCTGATGTAGCTGTAGGCGAAGAGCGAAGGGATCGCGACCGCCAGGCCGGCCACCGTGGCGAGAAGCGCACCGGCAATACCAGGGGCAATCGAGTTCACCTCGACCTGCCCGGATTTCGCGATGACCGCGAAGGTGATCATAACGCCGATGACGGTGCCGAGCAGCCCGAGATAAGGCCCGCCAGCGATGCCGATGGTGAGGAAGACGAGCTGGCTGTTCAGCTTCTGCGTCTCGCGCACCAAACCGCCATCGAGCGTGGCTTTGATGGCTTGCATCGAACGTCCAGAGAGTCCCGCAAAGTGATCCTGCGCCGCGTTGACACGATCCTGAATTTCCGACGAGCCGATCTGATAGAGGTGGTAGAGCGGCGACTGGCGCAGGACCTTCTGCACTTTTGGCGAAGCCTTGCCACCCATGCTGTTGATGCTGTCCTCGTTGCCGTGATCGAGCACATGGAGATTGGGCGAGAGATCTTCCCAATGGGTGAGGAAGACCTTTCCGGCCTTATTGATCCGGTGCAGATAGACCAGCTTCAGGAAAGCCACCGCGCCGCCGATCAGCGCAAGAAGGGTGCAAAGGAAAATGACCACCCAGCCGTCGGGCGTAAGCGACTTTGAAATATCGGTAATGAGCGAGAGATGCTTGGTCAGTTCGCTTTCACCACCTTTGCCGGAGGCTTCGTCCGGACCGACGTTGAGGATCTTTGCCGCCTTGTCACCGCCCGCCTGAATGACGCTGGAGAGTTTGAAGAGAGCCGGCGGACGGGCGACCTTCGAAATTTGTAATTCGTCGAGATCGCCGGCGAAGCCGGGCTGGCTATCGGCGTCGGTAGCGCCGGGCTGGCCATCGCGACCGAGCAGCGCCTGGGTATTCAGCGCCGGCACCTTCGCGGCGAGAGTACTGTAGCCTTCGCCATCAAGGTAGAGCTTGATGTCCGTGGCAGAAGAGACGACGGCGATCTGATGCCAGCCACCGGCCGCGATCGGCTGTCCATCCGCGCTGCGCTGGGTGCCACCGGCGCCGGTGACTTCCACATACGGGATGCCATTGTTGAGGCCGATAATGAACGCATTCGCGTCCTCATGGCGGCTGAAGATCACGGCATTTGCCGCGAGCCCGGCAGGCTTGACCCATGCCGACCACGTGAAGACCTGGCCTTCCGTCCACGCGAGCGTGGGCGCCTTGGGGAGGGTCACGGCATTCTTCCCCGAAAAACGAAGGCCGCTGCTGATCAGAGAACCATCGACGACGGTGCCGGGTGTCTCCCCATTGTTGTTGTTGCCCGTGGAATCTTTCGGAGCCGCATTCTTCTCGGCGAAGTGATAGACGAGCACCGTGTCGGCGTCGTAGGTCGCCTTGGAGTCCTCGACACGCAGCGCGTTTTGCCCGGCGTTGCCGTAGTAAAGCCAGAGAGTCGCCGGAGCGCCGGCTTTCAGGTCGGGCACCTTCACCCACACATAGGCTTCGTTCAGCAGGCTATCGAGTTTCTCGATGTGATAGGGCAGCGGCGTCTTGTCATCCGCGGCGACGAAGCGCAGGTCGCTGGCATCCTCGCGCAGGGACCCGAACTGGAAATTACCCTCGTGCAACCGGATCAACACCACCGCCGCCATCGGCGCATCGCCGGGGTTCATACCCGCGGGCGCGGTATCGATGGTGATCTTCTTGCGGATGGTCCACTCAGGATTCCACCAAGCGAAGGCGGATTGTGAGATGGAGAGCAGCCCGAGAATGCTCAGAAACAGAAGCTTCAAGAGGCGAGCCTTCGCTGGGATGGATGTAATGAGCATGCGTGTCGGAAGTAAAAGGGTGGTTCGGAAAGGTGGTTAGAAATCCGCCCAGACGCGGAAGGTGAAGAGCCAGTCGCGAGCGGCAGTGTGGGACTGGCTGATAAGCGGCAGCCCGGCGTCGATGGAGCCGTTGAGGTGATCGAAGAGGCGGATGCTGCTTCCCGCGCCGATGCTGGCCAGTTTCCAGTGAGACTCCTGCTCGGGCAGTGGTTCGTTGATCGTGACGTAGCCGCCCTCGACGAAGGTATAGAAGCGCCACTCACCGGTCTTGTTGAGCCACTGGATGAGTGAAGGGGTGCGTAACTCGATCGATCCGATGATGGCGTTGTCCCCGGGCACTTCGCCTTCCAGATATCCACGCACGCTGCTCAAGCCGCCGGCGCTGAACTGCTCCGCGCTGAGCAGCGGCCCACTGGAGATCTGCCCCTGCACCTTGGCCATAACTTGAAACCCACCCGGCAGATCGTGCTCATGGGAAAGATCGCCGCGGAAATAAATGAAGCCGCCGCTAGCTTTGTAGCGGCTGTTATCAAAACTCGCCTCGCTGCTTCCCATGCCACGGTAATGGAAGTAGAGGCCGGCATCCATGCTGGTGGAATAGGGCAGGAATTTCTCGTCCTTGCCGGGCACCCCGATCCAGGAGCCATTGTAAACGAGACTGACCGGGTAATAACTCACCGGCGCAGATGTGGTATCGAGGCCGAAGAGCACATCCTGCTCGTAGTGCTTGTAATCGATGCCGAGGGTCAACGAATGGACGTAGTTCTTCAGTGGGGGAAGTGTGAATCCGGCACGCAGTCCCACTGTCTCACCCTTACCCGCCACCGCAGCGCCCCCGAGAGTGGAGACATTTGAATCCTGTTTGGTACCCTGCAGGGTGAGTGTGAGCCACTCCACGCCGGGGAGGCGGGCTAGATAGTAGGCGGAGAAGACCTTCGCGTCGTCGGGGTTCTCAGGCGCGACCTGAAAGCTGACACCAGCCGCATGACCGAGCTGCCAAAGGTTGCCATAACTGATACCGGCATTGAGGCGGAGTTGGGTCGTATCCGGGCTGTAGCGATTGTTCAGTTCGACGCTGCCGTGTAACGGAAAGGTATCCTTCACGTTCAGGTCGATGTCGTAAGTGCCGGGCTCGGCACCGGGCTTCAAGGCAGGCGTGACTCTCCGGTCCGCCCACTGGTTTAGCGCGATGGTCTCGCGTGTGAGATCGTTGAAATTGGGGACTTTACCCTCGGCAATCGACGGCACCGCGCGGCGGATGGCATCGAGCGAGTAGTAACGAGAGCCCTTCACCCGCAGACGGCCAACCTTTGCCTCGACGACTTCCAGAAAGACGACACCACCGCGCCCTTGCTGTTCCGGGATCACGACGGAAACCGTTTGGTAGCCTTTGTCGTGGTAGACTTTTTCCAGTGCAGCGCGGGCGTGCTCCACATCGTCGACCGTCCGACCGGGCCCGAGGAAGGGATAAACCGTGTCGCCAATCTGGGCGGGCGACAGAATCTTCGATCCGGTGACGCGATATTCCTGAATGAAGAATGGGCGGGCGGCGGCAGGGGCGGCCGCGGTCTGTGAAGGAACCGGCGTCGGCTGCGCGGCGGCGTTCACCGTGGCGGGATCGGGCTTGGGGGGCGCGGTGTAGTCCTTTGGCGGTTCGGCGCTGGCTACGACCGTGCTCCCCCAGTATGGCAGAAACGCCAATACCAAAGTAACGAGTCGAAGCTTTGCATGGTGAACCGAAACCATGGGGTGAAGTTGTGTTCGTGAAGGCACATCCATGCACCCCTGCTAAAAGGCGGACATTACGAGGACGTAACTAAAGTAGGTTAAGTTTAGAGACAAAGAAGGTGCGGGATTGGCCGTTATAAAAGGTCAACAAACGGCGCCGAGGTTACTCTTGCAGAGGTAGCCTCCCCAACTGGTTTATTGTAACATCTATGTGACACAGAGCCTTCCACGCCTCGCTTTTATTCATACACACAAATGGCTCTCGATAAGGAGCTAACGACAAAAACGAATCTGAATGTTACAAACAGGTTACGAACCTTTCGCACGCACGTCACAAGCTCCCTCCGGCGTGATAATGCGTACGTCTCGAGAGACGCCTAACTCGTCTCTGCCAATGCCTCGTCTTGCTGCGTGACACGGACCACTTCCTCGACTGTGGTCTGGCCTTGCAAGACCCGACGCCAGCCATCCTGCCGCAGGGTGTGCATCCCGTCCAAGGTGGCGCGTTGCTTGAGCACACTGCCGGTCTCCTTGCGGATAACCAGTCGGCGCAGGTTCTCGTTCACCACGCAGATTTCGTAAATGGCGGCCCGGCCACGA
>JBGGMZ010000540.1:0-4832 GCA_041287745.1 Chthoniobacter sp.
GCCGAGGGTGGCCGTGCCGCCAACGACGAGATGATCGTAGACATTCGGCGAGGCGACCTGAATCAACAGCCCGCCGACGGAACTCTGGTTGTAGTTGTCCTTGATCGTCAGGGTGCCGGGCGAATTACCCGGGCTGACCAAGCCGTTGTTGATGACGGAGCCGCCGATGAAGCCGTGACCGCCGAGGGTGCCGCCGGGATTGACGAAGGTGAAGGGGCTGGCGATGGAGCCATCGACGATGAGCGTGCCGCCGTTGATGATCGTATTGCCGGTATAGGCGTTTGAGCCTCGGAGGGTCAGGGTGCCGGTGCCGATCTTCGTGAGCGAACCGCCGACGCCGAAAGGTCCTCCTTCTCCACCTTCAAAAATGACACCTTCGCCGCCGTCCTGGATAATACCGGAGAAGACGGTGCTTTTGTTATTACTGCCAACCGTCAGGTTGTTCGAGCCGAGAAACACGAGGCCGTTTCCTTCCAGCGAGCCGATGACCACGCTTCCGGGGTTGTGCTCGCTAATATCCAGGAAGCCATTGCCATAGAGCTTCACGGTCGCCTGCCCACCTTGGGAATTGTCCTCGAAAAAGATGCCGCCACCGCTCGTTAAGAAGGGACTAAAAAACGCCCGAATTTCCTCCAACGGGGCGACGGATCCACCCAAGGCAATCAGAGTCGAGTTGCCTGCAGACGATTGATTCTCAAAAAACAACCGACCACCGCCCTCGCCGCCATCCTGTCCACCATATGCGACAAACGTCGTGTTTTTCCCAGCATTGGATCGCTCGACAAATAAAATAGCCGCATCTGGGCCAACCACGAAATTCTGTACGTTGCTGGAGTTGTTCGTCACACCTTGACCCACAAAAATCAACCCAGCACTCTGGACGGCGAAATTGAACGCGCTAGCGCCGCTATTAAACACCATGCCGTTTATGTCCGTGCCAGTGAACATCGGAAGCTGAATATTGACGACGCTCGAGCGATTGAAAAATGCCGTGTCAAAGGGCGAACTCGGAACGGTGGCAGGAGTCCAGTTGGCTGAGTTGCCCCAGTTTCCATCGACCGGATTCGCATTCCACGTCGCGCCGCCACCGATGGGATCAGCATGCCCCACGGCACTGGCGAGCAACAATGCGGCCATCGATCCGGCCAAGGGTTTGATGACGTTGCGGATTGGGTTTTTCTGGGTGATCATGGAAATAAGTTCGAAATTACAGCACTGGATCCGAGGTAAGGGCGCAACCACTCCTGCCATTGCGGGGAACTGGACGGGGCGGAGTGTTGTTTGCCCATAGCCTGAATAGCAATATAAATTCCATAGTGGAAACCCTTATAAGGCGGTTGCCCGATGCTCAGATCGAATATTCCTTTCCGCTCGCGTCGGATTGGGACTCGCTTCTAGTTTCCCCACCTCGTGAATCCTTCTATCAGTTCTCCTACCAGCGAACCTTGGTCCGCCTTTGCGAGCGGCTGGAGCCGGCTGGGACCACCGTTGCGTCCCGGGATGGAGGACATGGAGCGGTTTCACCGGGGCTGGCGGGATTCGCTGCCTGAAGGGCTGCCCGAGCGGCGGCTGGATGTCCTGTCGCTGGGGGTGACGCCGGAGATTGCGCTCCATCCCTGGGCACCGGAGACCTTTCTGACAGCAATCGATGCCAGTGAGGAGATGATCCGCAATGTGTGGCCCGGGGATACGGCGGAACGAAGGGCGATGCAGGGCGATTGGCTGGCGATGCCTTTTGCGGATGCGTCGTTTGACCTGATCGTGAACGATGCGGGGCTGCTGCTGGTGGCCGGAGCAGCGAAGCTGCGAGCGGCGGCAGAGGAATTGCGCCGGGTATTACGGCCGGGTGGAAGGGCGGTGCTGCGGCATTTCGCGCGTGTTTCGCCAGCAGAGTCGCTGCAGGCGATTGGAGAGGCCGTCGAACAACGGAAGCTGGGGAATTTCAATGAGTTGAAGCTGCGACTCCTGATGGCGATCGAGGCAGAAAAAGCGGGCGCCGGGGTGCGGCTGGCGGAGGCGTATGAGTGCTTTCAGCAGCTCTTCCCCGATCGCGCGCAGCTCGCGGGGCAGCTTGGATGCGATCCTCAGACGGTAGCGACGATCGACGCCTATCGGGGGCGGGAGGCGCGTTACACGTTTCATTCGCTGGAGGAGATGGCGCAGGCCTTCGAAGGCTTTTCGCTCACTCTCGGGCCAGCGGGGCACTATTCCTCGGCGGAGCGTTGTCCGGTGCTGGTCTTCACGCCGCAGTCATGAGTGTCGATTGGTTTGAGCGATTAAAAACGCATCCTCTGTTGCTGTCGCCCCAAGCGCTGGGGACGAACGGTGGTGGGCACTTTCTTCCGCTGATCGCGGAACGTCGCGCCACGGAGCGCCTGCCCGCAGAAGAGCTGGCCCGCCGGCAGAGAGGTGCCTTGCTGGATCTCACGCGGCATTGCGCGGCGCAATCGTCGCACTTTGCCGAGCGGCTCTCGGCGGCGGGGTTGACGCCCGAGGCACTGGCCGCACCGGAAGGGCTGGAAAAGCTGCCGCCGCTCACGCGGCGTGAGCTGGTAACCGCGGGTGAAAGCCTTCTCTGCCGCGCCTATCCCAGCGCGCACGGACCCGTCTCGACTACCTCGACCTCCGGCTCCACAGGCGAGCCGGTGACAGTGAAGCGCACCGAGCAGTGCGGCCTGCAATGGCTGGCTTACACCCTCCGTGAGCATCTCTGGCACGACCGCGATTTTTCCGGGCGACTGGCGGCGGTACGGGCGAATATCACGAAGGTAGTGGATATGCCCGACTGGGGGGCCCCATGCAATCTGGTATTTCGGACCGGGACGTGGGCGGCGCGACCGGCCTTTTGGTCCGTGGAGGAGCTTTGTCAGTGGCTGGGCGAATTCGATCCCACGTATCTCCTCGTACTCCCCAGCAGCCTCGCCGCGATCGTAGCCGAGATGGAGCGGACAGGTCAGCGGCTGCCACTGCTGCGCAGCGTGCGCACCTTGAGCGAGACGGTGCCGGCCCGCTTGCGCGAGGATGTGCGGCGCGTGTTCGGTGTCGGCATCGAGGATATCTATACTTCGCAAGAGTTTGGCGTGATGGCGACGCAGTGCCCGGAGCACGGCAGTTATCATGTTTCGGAAACCATCTTGATGGAAGTGGTGGACGATGCAGGACGCCAGTGCGGCGCCGGCGAGATCGGCCGCGTCCTCGTCACCGATCTCGTGAACTACGCCACTCCGCTCATTCGTTACGAGATCGGCGACTACGCCGAGGCAGGCGCGCCTTGCGCTTGCGGGCGTGGGCTGCCGACCATCCGGCGCTTCCTCGGGCGGGAGCGGAATCTCGTGCTGCTACCCGATGGCACGAAGCACTGGCCGGTGGTTGGATTTCATCGCTGGGACAAGGTCCACACCGTCCGGCAGTTTCAATTCATCCAACTCGATCGCCAGACGATCCTCGCCAAGATGTCCGCGCCAACGCGGCCGGCTCCGGAGCAGGAGGCGCAACTGACAGCGATCATTCAGGAAGAGCTCAAGCATCCGTTCGAGATTCAGTACGAATGGCACGAAGAACCGCTGGCCCGCGGGCCGGGCGGGAAGTTCGAGGAGTTCATCTGCCGCGCAACCTGAGAGGGTTTCGCCGCCCAATATGGCTCGCCTTTCTCTCGCACGCTCGATTCCATTTCCGCCATGAAACTCCCCCAGTTCCTTGCACTGCTGCTCGCCTTCCGGCTGGCCTCGGCATGCCTGCTGGCGACGGAATCTCCGGGAGTCATCATCGCCACCTACAACGTGGAAAACTTCATCGGCGAGGAAGCCGTCGCGGCGGAGACTGGCGGGCGCCGATCGAAGCCAAAAAGCGAGAAGTCGATCGATGCCGTCGTTCAGGTGATCAAGGACATCAATCCCGACATTCTCGGCCTGTGCGAGATGGGCGAGCCGGAGCGATTTGAGGAATTCAAGAAGCGCCTCGAAGCCGCCGGATTGCATTACACGGATTTCGAATACGTGCAGGCGTTGGATAGCGAGCGGCACCTCGCACTGATCAGCCGGTTCCCGATCGTTGCGCGGCAATCGCTCACGAATGTCTCCTTCGAAATCGCCGGCCGTCCGGAAAAAGTGCGCCGTGGCTTTCTCGATGTGACCATCCAGGTTGCCAATGGCTACCAGGTGCGCTTCGTCAGCGCGCATTTGAAATCGAAACTGCCGATCCCGGAAGGCGAGGCCCTCGTGCGCCGCAATGAAGCACTGCTCCTGCGCAAGCACCTCGATGGAATCCTCACCGCCGATCCCAATGCGCGCCTCGTCTGCTTCGGCGATTTCAACGATCTAAAAAACGAGCCCGCTTATCACGAGATCACTGGCCCACGCGGACTGACTTACATGGCCGCTCTGCCCGCGAAGGACGAGTTCGGCGACACGTGGACGGAGTATTGGAAGGCGGCCGACCTCTACTCGCGGATCGACTACATTTTCGTCAGCCCGGTTTTGCATCGCGACGTCGCGCCAGCTTCGCCGCGCGTGTATCGTTCCGCTTACTGGAACGAAGTGTAACGGGGATCATCCGACGGTCTACTGAGCCAACACCAGCGCCGACAGCATATGAGCGGCCTTTTTAACGTCTGCTTTCCCATCCTTGAGCATGAAAATTACACAGTTGCTGGCTTTGCTGGTTGCATTCTGGCTGCCTCGAGGAATTGCGGTCGAGCCGCAACCGATCGTGGTTGCGACCTACAACGTGGAAAACTACCTCGGTGAGGAAGCCGTCGCGACAGAGACCGGCGCGCGTCGCTCAAAGCCCAAGAGCGAGAATGCGATCGAGGCTATGGTGCAGGTCATCAAGGA
>JBGGMZ010000541.1:0-11201 GCA_041287745.1 Chthoniobacter sp.
TCCTTGATGAATCCGGCGGCGGCGCTGCCGTTGAAAGTCAGGTTTTCGGCTTTCGACGCACTATCCGCAAGGAAGCCGTCGTGGAGGAATTTCGCCCACGCTGTGACGAAGTCCGCCGGCTTGGCGATTTCCTTGAAAGTATCCTGGATCAGCTCCGGGCCTTGCGGCTTGGGCAGGCCGGCGACCTTCGCCAGCAGGTCGAGCTCGCTCCACGCACCGAAGAGCGGGAGGATCATCGGCTGGACGGAGACGTAGCTGCCATCGACAGCACGACCGTCACCCCAGAACTCGAGGTAATGGGCGAGCGGCACGTTCCACTTCGAAAGCGTCGAGGTTTCGTCGATCTCCTGCCCGAGGCGGATCACCGTGGGCACGGACTTCTGCAGCGTGGCCCAGTCGAGGTCGGCAGGGGCGTTGTAAACCGGGTTGCCACCGACGATGAAGAGCGTCTGCACCTTCTTGTCGGTGATGAGCGTGGCCAGATTGCCGATGGAAACGGTCGGCGCCGTAGTCGTCTTGCGGCCCGTGATGGTCTTGCCGATGTTGCCCAAGGCACCATTGATAGCCGCGACCAGTGCCTGAACGGCAGCCGGCTGACGGGAACCCACCACGACGAGGCTCTTGCCCTTCGCCGCGACGAGATCCTCGGCGCAATACTTCACCCAATCGCCATCGAACTTCGTCGCCGGAGAGGCGATCGTCTTGGCGATGTCCTGCAGCGCGGCATTGCTCGTGGTCGCTCCGATCTGGGCCGCGAGGGCCAAGGCAAAGGCGCCCACCTGGCTCGCTGGCACGCGCAGGCGATGATCCGACATGCCGCCGGTAACCGTGTAGCGGTTCTCGACCACATACAGTCGGTTCATCTTGGAATCCGGGCCGGTCACCTTGCGGCGTGCGGAAAATCCGCGGACCGTGCTGAGGTCGCCATCGTTGCCGAGGAAATCACTGTCGAGCGCGAGGATGACGTCCGCCTTATCGAACTGCGGCACGGCTTCCAGGCCCTGACCGAATGAGGTGTCATCCGTAACGGGGCCGAGCGGCTCGTAGACCGCCCAGGTGGCCTTCGGGAATTTCTTTCCGATCAGGCCAATGAGGCGCTGGCGGGTCGGCGAATTGTCTTCCTGCAGGAGGAAAGCGAGACCGGAGCCATCGCCGGCACCCTGAACGGCTTCGTCGAGCGCCTTGACGAAGGCTGCTTCATCGACGGCGACACCTTCGCGGGTGATCTTTTTGGCGCGATCCGGATCGTAGAGATCGAGGATCGACGACTGGGAAAGGCTGTCCGAGGCGCCCTTGCTGACCGGATGCAACGGGTTGCCGTCGATCTTGGTCGGGCGGCCATCATGCGTGGTCGCCACGAGCGGCAGATACCCACGGCGGGTAGCGCGCGCGGTGGTGAAGAAGAGCGGCTTGCCCGGGATGGACCACTCGACACCCTTGGTGAAGGGCACGAGGTGCATGACGGGGCGGCGGCAGGCCGTGAGACCGAGACCGGCGAGCGCCGTGGAAGCGCCCATCAGCTTTAGAAAGTTACGACGGGAAACGTCGCCAGACTGCATTTCCGCCGCGCCTTGCGGGAACTCGCGTTCCAGCCAGCCACGGAATTCCGGCGTGTCGGACAATTGCCCGAGGGAACGCCAATACTTCTTGCCGGTAAGCGGCTCCGAGGGATGCTCAAAAATTCGTTTCATCGATGACAGCCGGCGCAGTTTTTATCGGGTGGGTTGATGTGCCACTTGTTCACGAGGACCGAACCGATTTGGTCCTGATTGAGCTTGGCGCTGGAAGTGGAGAGATCTTTGCCCTCCAAGTCCTTCGGAACACCGAAGGTAGCGACGAACTTCTTCACGTCTTCATCCTCGGGCTTCCAGTTCAGGTTGGTGATTTGATTGAGGGGACGCACTGCGTTTTTCGGATCGCGGTGGCAGCTCAGGCACCAGTCCATCGAGTGCGGCTGGTCATGGAAGACAACCGGCATCTCGTTGACCTTGCCGTGGCAGCTCACGCAGCTCACCCCGCGATTCACGTGCGCGGAGTGGTTGAAGTAGACGAAGTCCGAGGTCTTATGGATCTGCACCCATTCCATCGGCTTGCCTGTGGCCCAGGATTCACGCAGCGGAGCGAGCTTCGGGTTGTCGCGCTGCACCTGCGAGTGGCAGTTCATGCAGGTCTGGGTGGTGGGGATATTCGAGTGGGCGGCGACTTCCACGAAGCTGTGGCAGTAGCGGCAGTCCATGCCGAGCTGGGCGACGTGCACGTCGTGCGGGAAGGGCACGGGTTGCGCCGGCTGATAGCCGACCCGGGTGTATTTGGGCGTAAAGTAATACCACATGCCCAGGGAGATGGCGTTCACGAGCACCAGCGCGCAAACGACGATCTTGATGGGCAGGATATTGCTCCCGCGCGGAAAAATGTTCGCCATTGCCTAGTGAATTTCGGTGCTTCGGGAGTGGAGTTGATCAGCGTTTTGCATGCTGCGGGAAAACGGGTGCATGGGACATTGTGATTTCATTTAAGGCAATGCAAGGAAGTTTGTGAAAATTTTCACAAGCCACCCGCAGAGCGCTGCGGATCACAGTTTTTCTCGAAAAAGGGCCGCGATTTTTTGGCGGCGGGCGATGTGATGCAAGACCAAAAATTCGGCGTTCCGGCGGCAAGCTCGCGGCACTCCCCTCTTCTACCAGAGGAACACAGGCCGGGAGGGACACTTTGTCATGGCGCACAGGGTCAGCAGCCGATTTCAAGCTTTGGTTACGGCCATCACGGCGTTCATCCCGCCAAAAGCGAAGGCGTTATTGAGCGCCGCGCGAATCACATGCCGTCGCCCAGTATTCGGAACGACATCCAAATCGCATTCCGGATCGGATCCGAGGTAGTGAATCGTCGGCGGCGCGAAATCTTCGCGCACGGCCAAAACCGTGGCCATCATCTCCAGAGCCCCCGCCGCGCCCAGAGCGTGTCCAAACATGGATTTGCTCGAGGATACGGGCACGGCTAGGGCGCGAGCGCCGAGGGCCTTTTTCAGCGCCGCGGTCTCCGTCGCATCGTTGATCCGCGTCCCCGTGCCGTGCGCGTTCACATAGTCGATGTCTTCCGGGGAAAGCTCCGCATCTTCCAGGGCCAGGGTCAGCGCCCGAGTCACACCTTCCAGGTCGGGACTGGTCAGGTCTTTCGCGTCGGAGCTCATCCCGAAACCGGCAAGGCGGGCGTGGATCCTGGCCCCCCGCGCCCTGGCGTCTTCCTCGCGCTCGAGCACGAACATCGCAGCCCCTTCGCCGAGGACAAGCCCCGCGCGGTGCGCGGAAAAAGGCCGGCAGACATCGGGCGACATCACCCGCAAACCCTCCCATCCCTTTAGTGTCCCCAAGGTGAGGCAAGCCTCCGCCCCCCCCGTGATCGCGCGATCGATGAATCCTGTGCGCAACATGTGCATCGCCGTTCCCATGGCGTGGAGCCCCGAAGCGCAAGCGCTCGCCACGGTGAAGGACGGTCCGGTCATCCCGAGAGCCATGCTGACGTGGCTCGCACCCGCATTCGGCATGAAGCGCGGGACAGTAAAAGGATGGACGCGCCCGCTGCCCTCGGCGTCGTAAAGCCGGCCGTAGGATTCCTCCAGCGTGGCAATGCCACCGACCCCGGTGCCGATAATCGTGCCGGTACGCATGGCCTCCGCCGCTCCGAGGGCCAGCCCGGAATCCGCATAGGCCTGTGAGGCGGCGGCGACGGCAAATTGCGAAAATCGATCGAGCAGCGAAACCCGCTTCGCATCCATATAGCGAACCGGATCAAAATCCTTCACCGGCGCCCCGGGGAATAAAACCTCTTTCCCGCGATAGGGATAGGAGAGCATGGCCATGCCGCTCTGGCCGGCGAAAAGCGCCGCCTGAAAATCGGCCACGTTCAGCCCGATCGGGCTCACGATTCCCAGTCCGGTGATGACGATGGCGGGCACCGGAGGTCTCCTCAAGATGATCCCCTACCCTTTCGCAGCCAATTGCTTCTCGACCGCGGCAATCACGTCACCCAGCGTCCGAAAATCCTTCGCCCTGGTATTGGCGTTAAAAGGCAGCTCGATCCCGAGCTCCTCCTCGATGTCGCAAATGAGCTCGACCATATTCAGGGAAGAAATGCCCAAATCCACCAGCTTGGTCTCGGGCACGATCTGGGCGCGATCCAGCATGGATTTCCGGCCAACAATTTCGAGGACTGCATCGATCTGAGACATAAACGGACTCTGAACGGAGAGTAGTAAAACGGGAAAGCTATTCGCCTTTCCCTTCTTTTTCGAGCTGTTCGACCCGCGCCACCAAGGTCTTCACCGTCTCCTGCAATTTCTTCAGCCGGCTGATATTGAACTGGTCCTCGATGAAGCGGTCACGAGGCCGCGCCGGCATGCCACCGACGAGAGTCCTCGGCTGAACATTGCCCGCAATCCCGCTCATCGCGATGGCAATGGCGTCGTCGCCCACCTTCACTCGGTCAGAGACGCCCGTGGCGCCACCCAAGACAACGCGATTGCCGATCTCGGCACTTCCAGCGATGCCGACATGCCCGCACAAGAGCACGTTCTCACCGATCACGGCGTTGTGGCCGATCTGCACCTGGTTGTCGATCTTGGTCCCATTCCCGATCCGCGTGGGGACGATGGTTCCGCTATCGATCGAGCTGTTCGCGCCGATCTCCACATCGTCGCCGATCACTACGCCGCCGAGTGAAGCGATGCGGCAAAGAAAATGATTTGTGGCTCCCACCACGCCCGTCGCCTTGGCTACCTCGACGCTGCCAGTTTCAGGCGTCACGAAACTGAACCCGTCCGCGCCAATGGAGCTGTTGAAGTGAATGCTCGCACGCGCCCCGATCTTGATTCCCGCGCCGATCTTCACGCCAGCATGGAGCAGCGCGTTGGGGCCAATCTCGGTATTGGGGCCGACATAGACTTGGGGATGAAGAACGCTTCCGTCTCCAATCACGGCATTGGCCCCCACGTAGACCAGCGGCCCGATCGCGACGTTGGCACCGATCTTTGCAGAAGGCTCGACCACCGCCGTAGGGTGAATACCGAGAGCAACTGGAACCGGCTCGGCAAATAGCGCCGTCAGCTTCGACCGCGCATACCGCGGGCGCGAAACAAACAAGATGGCCTTGAAGACGCCCTCGGGGACGACAGCGCCTTCCGCCAAAACGGCAGCCGGCATGCCGGATGCCACCGCGACCGGAACCAAGGCAGCGTCTGTCGCCAAAGCTAGATCCGATGTGCCCCCACCATGCGCCGGATGGGCCAATCGCGTGACGACCAAATCGCCATCCCCTTCAAAACGGGCACCGGTAGCAGCGGCAATCTGGCTGATTTTCAAAGTAATGGGCATGCGATGGCTTCCTTCCTGCCAGTTGAAAAACGATGCTCGACCTCACAGCACCCATACTCGGACGAACGCGATTCCAAGCCAGAGAGCGAACGAGTGTGGGAAACGCGAGAAACGGAGAGCCGAATGAAACCGATCATGCGGTTTTGAACGACGAAATTCCGATAGGCAGGTATCGGAAGGCAACGTTCAATCGTGGGGACTTAGCGGCACTCACGTGTAAAGGAGTTGAAAGACATTCGTTTCACTTTGCCAAGCTTATTCGGGTGCGGCGCGAGGGCCTTTCCATCTGCCGGATTCGAGCGCAGCGCCCTCAGGTAGCCCAACACGAAATCCGCCGGCGGCCTGCGGAATTTCGAAGTTCCCACAACGATTCTCGCCCTCCGCGGATTTAATCGATACACTGACTCCTCTTTCCCCGATGACCTACCATCCCCTTTCCTCCCGCATCCTCGCCTGCCTGGCCCTCACCTTCACCGCCTTTTCGCTCGAAGCGGCGGACGTTCCTTACAAGCCCAAAGCCGAGCATGTGATCCTCGTCATCTGGGACGGCATGCGGCCGGACTTCATCAATGCCGAGAATACGCCGAACCTCCATGCGCTCGCCCAGCGCGGGACCTTCTTTGCCAACAATCATTCTTTCTGGCCCACGACTACGGAGGTGAATGGCACCGTGCTGGCCACGGGTGCGTTTCCCGCGCGCAGCCATGTTGTCGCCAACCAGGAATACCGGCCCGACATCGACCCGCGCGGCCCGGTCCACACGGAAGACGCCGAGGTCATGCGCAAGGGCGATGAAGTGAGCGGCGGCAAGTATCTCGGCGTAGCCACGGTGGTGGAGACCGTGCGCAAAGCCGGCCAGCCAACGGTTGTGGCGGGGACCAAGCCGGTGGCATTGGTCCAGGATCGCGCGCCCGAGCGCCCGGCGGAGCCGCGTTCCGCGACCCTCTTCGCCGGCAAAATATATCCCGCCGCCTTGCTCGGTCCCATCGTCGCCGCGCTGGGAGAGAATCCGCCCTACAAGCCGGACATCAACAATCCCGGCCCGAACACTGCGGAGAATGAATGGACCCGCCGCGCGCTGCTCGAGCACCTATGGAAGGAAGGCGTGCCCCGCTACTCGGTGCTATGGTTGAGCGACCCCGATTTTCCCCAGCACGTCAGCTCGCCCGGCCACAAGGCGGCGCTTGCCGGTATCCATGACAGCGACGCGAATCTCGGCCTGGTCATCGCCGAGCTGCAAAAACGCGGTGAACTCGACAAGACGGACATCTTCGTGGTGAGCGACCACGGGTTCAGCACGATCGAGCGCACGGTCGACCCAGTGAAGTATTACAACGACCACGGCGTGACGGTTTCCAAGAAATTCACCTCCCCTCCTGCCAACGGCCAGGTGATGTCGGTGAGCGTGGGCGGCGCGACTGGGTTGTATGTCATCGGCCACGAATCGACCACGGTTGCCAAGCTCGTGGACCTTCTTCAACAAAGCGATTTCGCCGGCCCCATCTTCACCCGCGATGCATTGCCCGGCACCTTTGCCATCAGTTCCGCGCACCTCGATAGTCCGCAGGGAGCGGACATCGTGTTCAGCTTCCGCTGGAACGACGGGAAGAACGCCGTGGGTGCACCCGGTATGATCGTGTCGGAAGGCAAAGCCGGACTTGGGATGCATGGCTCGCTGAGCAAGTTCGACGTTCACAATACGCTCGTCGCCGGAGGGCCGGACATCCGCGCCGGTTATCGCAATGAGTTCCCAACCGGCAACATCGACGTGGCGCCGACCATTCTCTATCTCCTCGGGCTCACGTCGCCTGACGGCGTGGACGGCCGGGTGCTCACCGAGGCCTTCGCCGGCACGGAATTGCCGACGGAAAAGCCAGTGACCAAGCGCGTGGAAGCTTCACGGGAAATCACCAGCGGCGTAATATTCCAGGACAAGCACACGTGGCAGCAGTACCTGCAGACGACCTCCTTCGGCGGGCGCACCTATTTCGACGAGGGCAACGCCTCCACCAAGTAACGGAACTTAATCCGTCGTGGCTGTGCTGACCGGGCGCACCCAAGCGTGCGCGGTGCGCAGCCGCTCCTTCAGCCCACTGCAAAGCATCGTGACGGTCGCACGAATGGTGGATGCCGGAACAGTACCCTCGATCAAGGGCGTGGTGTGATTAGTCAGCCGTTCTTTGTAAAAGGCCTTTCCCTTGCCGAGATCGATACAATCGATTCCATGCTCCGGTCCTTTCAGGACGATCCCCATGAGCAGCAGCGTGCCGGGCGACAGTTTGGCGAGGGCCGGATCGTAGGCCGGAAACCACGAATGCAGGATGGAGCCAGAGCGAATTCCAAAGTGCACAGCAGCGATGCGTCCACCGGCACGCAACACCGAAAGGACACCGCCAAAATCCGTGCCTTCCATGCCATGGATTTTTTCAATGACCTGCCGTACCCAAGGCAAACTGAAGTTATCCCGTTTTCCCGATTTCACGTACTGGTCCGACTTCCACTGCATCAACTGATTCAACGCAGCAGGATCAGCGGAATGCCACTCCCATGCCGCAGAACCTACCTCCCGCTCCAGTTTGCGTAATCGACGCTGGTAGTCGACCTCATGACGTTCGCCTTCTCCGGCTAGATGAATGGATGGCGAGAAGGTCTCCACCGAACGGAAACGCTCGAAGATGCCCTGTCCGGGCGGAAGATGATCGAATTGCCAATCCTTCAAGCCGCAAGCGCGGAGCAGGCGACAGGCGTTCAGCTTCAACCCGCGCCGGGCGACAATTGAATGGTAGTCCGAAAGTTGATCCCCCACCGGGCGGCCGTGGCCCAATGTGTCACGGTGGAACGGGAAGAATGCGGTGAACTCCCCGGATTCCTCGACGATCCCCACCAGAGTGTCACTGCGAGCGGCGGCAACCACAGAGGTAAACTCCGGTCGAAAAAATGGACTCGCAATCACCGGGTCGGCCTTTTGCAAAGCGGACCAGGCGGCGATCTCCGCCGGCTGCAGAGCCCGCGCATTCACCACCCGGATACCGTCGCCGATGCCAGCGGCTCCAGCAGGTGGCGCGTTCATGTAGTGACCAGCCGCCGGAACTTCCAGTGCCACGCCGAAGCCAGCCCGCTTTCCTGCGCGCTCAAATTGCTTACGACGGGATAATTGCCACTCATACCCAGTCGCGGCAGGCGGTCGAGCGACGTCGCGTGTTCTGGAAAGAGATTCGCCATGCGGGTCGTGAGCATCGTGGAAAAGCCGCAGGCGCGGGCGATTTCAAATTCGCGCTCATTCACCGCACTCCGTCCTCCGAAGGGGTAAGCAAAATGCCGAATTTCACGTTTCAGTTGCATTTCGATTTCGTGTTTCGAATCGAGCATCTCCGCACGGACTTCCTCATCGGTCAAGCGGTTCAGGCTGTGATGGCCAACGGTGTGCGCGCCCATCGTGGCCAGCGGTTCCTCGGCAAGCTGGCGCACTTCGTCCCAAGTCATCATCAACCGCCTGGTTTCCTCCATCGGATCGTGCTTCGTGATATCGCCCAGCATGGACAGCAGCTCTTCCCTCTCGGCTCGACCCTGCAGGCGAATCAAGGTGGCCAACTGCTCAAAAGCTCGCTGCCGGGACGTCATGGAGTCGCAGGGCAACCGGTACTGAGCTCCATTCCACGAAAACTGAAGCAACTCCTGCGCATTTGTCATTTGCTCGAGCGAATGCCACCAGGCACTGGACGTCCGCGAAGGAAATCCCGTGGCAATGTTAACGGTAAAGGGGATCTCAAAATCCTGGAAGACCGGCACTGCATTCAGCAGATTGTCGCGATAACCATCGTCCAGAGTGATGGCTATGAACTTTCTCGGACGCGGTCGCGCCAACCGCTCCGGGATGGCGTCGAGCGAAACGGGCTCGAGTCCCACCCGCCAGATCCACTCGAGAATCGCCCGTAAATCGTCGACCGTGATTTCTAGTGCCCGATTGCTCGGCTGCTGGGAAGTCTCTCCCGGTTGCACAATGCGGTGTAGAACGATAATGCTGCCTATCCCAGAATAGATCGGCCGCAAAAATGTTTCGAGCAGAGGCCGGGTCGTCTCCCGGAAAGTGCGAGGCCGGGTGGACAAAGCCATGGGGCGGCGGGAGAGCTTTTCCGTAGGGGCCAGTTCCACAGTTCCGCCCGCCGACGAGGAGCTGGTTCGCGATTTACTCGCGAAATCCCGGACGGCTGCTTCCACATCGCTGACCGCAATCATCCGCAAGCATTTCAAATCATGCGGACAGTTTTCCCGCAGCCAACATGGCGCGCACGGCACCTCCCGGTAAAACGCTCGCGTGCGGGGATAGCGGTGCCCATCCGGAGATTCGTAGCCGCCGTACAGAATGACACTCGGCACCTGAAAACCATTGGCCAGATGCATTCCCCCCGAGGGCGGCCCGACGAAGACGGTGGCCTGACTCACTGTCCAGACAAAGTCGTCGAGCGATGTGGTCCCAGCCCACGCGTGAAAACCCGGGCCAAACTCATTCTGGGCAAAGAGCGCCTCCGTCCCTACCTCGATGACGTCAAAATCACCGAGAAGGCCACAAACCAGTTCCTGCCACAGTTCTTTCGGCCAGACCTTATTGGGCGTCCAACGACTGGCCAGCGGCTGAATAACGACTACGGGGCGGGACAGAGCCGCGAACCGCCGCTGAATCTCCTCGCTCGGAGTGCAATTGGGGGTGTCGAGCTGATTGGAAAAAAAGGAGAACCCTACGCATTCGCCAAGCAGAGTAATCAGCGGCCGGGGAGGTGGGATGAGCCACCCGTAGGTCAGTGGGACGGCGTTCAGCAGCCCTTTCCTTTCCAGGGGCTCAACCGCAGTGAGTGCCGGATGGCCGCGGAAGAGGCCAGGAAATCGCGAAATAAAGGTCAACTCGCATTCCGGATTGCGTCGCCGGATTTCATGGAACACCGGAGTGCACATCAATTCATCTCCCAATCCTCCACCGACCGAGTAAATGCGCAAACTGGGGCGCTCGAAAGGCTTGCTCATCGGCCATGGCCAGCGACCCTGAATCGCTTCGGTGGGCCCGCGTCCAGTGAGCCAGCGCCGCAGTGGTTCCAAGGTCCGATCCCGTCGCCAAATAACCGCTTCGATCAAGCGCGCGGTCAATCTTTCAGATAGCATAGAAAGAGCGGCGAGTGAGGGGGAAGTAAGTACATATACGGAGACACACTATAGGCCTATTCCGCTCCTGACAAGCGGTAGCGCCGAGATGTCGTTCTTCCGTAAGTCCGTAGGAAAAGAGCCAGGTCAGTTTTCACGGCAGCTTGGAAAACCAATTCGGCGAGCGCCCACTGATCAGGACGCGGTAAAGCACGCCCAGCGCGAGCTTCCACGGGCGAAGGGCAAGGACAGTGCGCCATTCACGCAAGAGAATGGCGCGGGCCTGATCTTTGCGACTCTCTTGCAAATGTCCGTAAAGAATGTGCAACAGGAGTTCCGCCGCGTACTCACGCAACCAAGCGGCCGATTGTGAGTGCTCCGCGGGAGAGAGCGCCGCAGCGTAGCGCTCGAAGACCGCACGGCTTTCGGCGATGACCGCCTCGAACTGGCTCGAGCTCTTGCTCGCCGAATGCTGACGAAAACAAGCGATCGGGACATCCACGGGCGCCATAGCGAATCCCGCGACGAGACTGCGTGCCCAGAAATCCAAATCGAAACAGAGATGAGACTTTTCGTCGAGAGGCCCGATCTTTTCTACCAAACTCCTGCTCCAAAACATGCCCGGCTGATAATAGCCGGACTGATGAAAGCCAATCGCGGCAGCGAGGGAAGTGGGCCACGCCGGGTGCCGGCGCAAATACG
>JBGGMZ010000542.1:0-28137 GCA_041287745.1 Chthoniobacter sp.
CGGAGGCGCCCAGTTCCTCGTAGGTCGTGAAGTTTTCGGCAAAAAGTTCGGAGAGACGTGAATACACCATTTATCAGATGTATCGTGCGTCGTCGGAGCGCCGGGGGCAAGCGGAGCGTGGGCCCCTTTCAATGGCTGCGCGGGGCAACGGGGGAACCAGGTACGCCCTCGCGGCGGTCATTTCGACTCTTCGAAAACCTTCTCCAGTTGCGGCGCCTCGGAGACACTGCGCGGTGTGATGAGCACACGGTCGAGCGGCACGGTCCCGCCCTCGATCTGCTTGATCACCGCTTCGTAAGGCTGCCACTTCAGTTCCCTCACCTTTTGCAAATGCCCGAGTTCCTCACCGGTCGCCTTGCGAAAGGCTTTGAAGACGAGCTCCGAGCAATAGATCGCCTTGTCGTCCATGTCGTAGTGGATGTCGTAAGGCAGCCCTTCGTAACCCTGCGCCGCTTTGATGAAGGCCGGGATCTTGTCGCGATACTTCGGCTTGAGACGGTAGATCGTGAAATGCCCCTCGCGTCCCTGCATCTGCCATGCGGTGATGGACGTCTCCTTTACCGGGCCGATTGCCTCGATCACCGTCCACTCCGTGCCGGACTGATGCAGGATTCCACAGTGCGTGTACGGAGAGCCGGTCGAGCCTTCGATCATGTCGTTGAGCGCATTGTGCGGGAGTGCTTGAAACGCGATGTCACCCTCCTGCGGTGTGTATTGCCCATCACATCCAGTGGTGAGAAAGGTGATGGCGAGCACCAGAATGCAGAACGGAACGCGCTGCGTGAGCGAGCAAAAAAACGCGGGCATTTTCATGAGGGGAACCTTCCTGCTCATTACCCGCAAACGCTGATATTTGCAAGATCCGCAGGCGATGACGTAAATTCTCTGCAACTCAAAAAGATTCGTGGTGTTCGCACTATCAGCCGGGAGCTATGTTAGTTTTCGAGAAATAATTTAAAATTCTCGATTGACTTGCTAAGTCCACGGACTTATCAACGATCACATTCAAAACACATGAAGTTATCACCCACATACCTACAACATTCGCAAAAGCCGGCATGGCCGCGTTGCGCAGGTATGTGCCTCGACGCCGGGGGAGGCATATTGCCCACCAACGTCCGGGTAACCAAAGTGCAGCCGAGCTTTGCGCGCATTGCGAGCGAAGACCGTAATTATAACCTCAACAAGGAGGCAGGCAGGTAGTTCACGATCTACTATAGATCATCGATTTTTCGAGAACCCTGCTCGCCCGCAAAGCAAGCAGGGTTCTTCGTTTTCAGCCATATCGCTCCTCTGCCAGTTTCCATTTTCCCTCTGTAATTCACCTCTTTTCCAATCGTGGCCCTAGAAAGGCCCGCTCTCTGAAATCCTAAGAAACCACCCAGATAATCCGTCCCCTTTAATCCACAACCACGTGGGCGATAAAAGCCCCGCCGTCAGCTGTAACTGACGACGGGGCGGAATCGGTCACCAATACAGAAACAGTCCCTAGCGGAGACATTCGTGAGTCAGTAACCGTCGTTACGGTTGCACCTCGCGGAGAAGGTGTCAAGCCAGCCGATCTTGCGATCGCTGACTAACAACCCTGTATTGTCTGATGATTCCCTCGCCCTGGCATTTTCCAGTCCAGAGGCTTCGCATAACTAACATCCTTAGTTACGCACGGGAGGTGTGCCTGAAACACCGAAAGAACCGCCGTGAAATGAATCCTGCGGGTGCGTCCTTCGACTTTGTGTCGAATGGAGGCAGCGGTGTTTGTTCTTTTTGTCGTATATGCGGCGCGGGTGTCCATACGTGATACCCGCGCCGCTCATTCGCGTTCATCGTTCAAGAGCAGGATGCCTGAGTGCCAATCAGGCGATGCCGGTGCAAGTCCGGCTGAGCGCACCATTTTCTTTCCCAAAACATACACACACGGCGGGCGCCAGCTTGCGCAGCGAAGCCTCCAAAACTTTGCGAGCTCGGGGCAGCACCGAGACGCCGTGCCACTTTCATCTCTTACCAATCGCGGGGTCGCCAAGTGGAAAGGCAGCGGCCTCATAAGCCGTTTATACGTGGGTTCGATTCCCACCCCCGCCACCAATTTTTCTCCTGGGCCGCTCGATCATTCAGGAGGTCACCCGCCTCGCAAGCGGGAGAGCACGGTGCAAAGCCGTGGCGGTCCACCATTTTCAAAACACAACCAAGGGGCTGACCTGCCGAATCGGCAGGCGCCCAAACATTTTCTGGGTTGGTAGCCGTGTAAAGAGCACGTGCCGCCTGTAAAGCGGATGTCCCACCGGACCAACGTCGGAGCATTACCGACACAACCCACCATTTCCCCATGGGGATTGGCCGCAAAGAGGCGCAAGAGACACAAAAAGGAAACAGCATCGAAAGCTCTTCCTTTTGCGTCTTCTGCGCCTTTTTGCGGCTCCCCCTTCCCTCTTGCTCCCGTAGCCGAGCAGACGCAGGCACACGCCGCTACCGCGCGAAGCGTTCTGCCGGGAGCACACGGATGGCTAACCGGACAAGCGCACCGGGCTCGTCTCGAAAACGATGCGACCCTGCAACACGGGTTGGCGTGCAAGTCGTCAGCCATCCGCCACTTTTTACCTTCGCCCGATAGCTCAAAAGGAGAGCGGCCGGCCCACACCCGGCAGACCGTGGAGCATTACCACGTCGGGCGACCACCTTCTCTCACGCTCGATAGTTCAAAAGCAGAACAGCCGGCCGACATCCGGCCAACCGAGGAGCGTTACCTCGTCGAGCGACCACCCCTCATCGCCGGGAAACACCCGGCTCATCTCAACCCAAACACACAGCAAATCATGAAATTAACCAAAGCACTCAAGCTGAAGAATCAGCTCGCCGGTGAAGTCACCGAGCTCAAGGACCGCCTCGGCAAGCAGAACTCGCACGCTGCGAAGGTCCCGTTCGACTACGATTCGCGCGAAGTCCTCGCGACGCTCCGCGAAAAGATCGATCACCTCATCACCGTCAAATCGGCCATCGCCGCCGCGAATGTGGAGCAGTATCCACGCATCTTCCGCCTCGCAGAATTGAAGGGCCTCGTCGCACTCTTCAAGGCGCTCGATGTGCGCCACGGCGTCTTCACGGAAGGCGGCAACTACGCCCAGCCGTCCCATGAGATCGAATACGTCGCGCAGATCAAGAAAGCGACGGCCGATGCCCTCGTGGCCGAACTGGAAGCGGAGATCTCTTCGCTCCAGGACGAACTCGATGAATTCAATCACACTCATGCAGTCGATCTGACTGCGTAACAATTTGGGCGTGTGACGGTGAACGCCATGGGAGACGCGCGTGACCAACCAACAGCGCTCCGCCAGGAACGCTATCGCGTCTGAAAAACGCGCTGAAACCGACGCTGATGCCGATCTTCAAACTGCACAGCGCAACGTCTCAAGCCGCAACCTACAAAACGCAAAGAGCAATCCTCTTTCTGGCCACCCGTTTTCCCTAGCGGAAGCCGTCACACGACCCAATTCATGCGCACGAGAGCGCATCGCTGTAGCGGCGGTCTATGACCGTCGAATCCGAAGCACCATTCGACCGGCGGTCACAGACCGCCGCTACAGCAGGTAATTACCATTCACGGATACGAGTCTGAACAGCATCAGTCCTCGACTGTCCATCGAGGCGAAGCGGGGGCAGCACCCGCCGTATCCGCCACTTTTCCGTTCCTGTGGTGAAGTAGAATCACACATCTCTGCGAAGGATGAGCCCCGAGTGCGACTCTCGGCAGGAACACCATTTTTCAAAACGCGCGCGAGTCAGCTAGCGACGACGCTTGCCTCGGGGACAAGACCTGCGGAGTGCGATCCTCCGGCGCGCGACCATTTACCCCACACATCGGGACGTAGCCTAAAAGTGAGGCGCCTGCCTTGGGAGCAGGAGCAAGCAGGAGCGTTACCTGTCGTCCCGACCACTTTTCTCCCATACCAGCGAATGCACGGAGTGTGCAGCCTGCCTGTTAAGCAGCGCGAGCTTGGTGCGACCCCAAGCGCTGGTGCCACTTTTCTCATTTCAAATGGTGCCTGTGATGTAACAGCAGCATACCTCCCTGTGAAGGAGGCCGTACGGGGGCGGAACCCGTCAGGCACCCCACTTTCCGCATCCTACCTGCCCTCATCTTCCATGAGTAGGAATCCGGACTCTCAATCCGGCAAACCGTGTGCGAGTCACGGTGAGGGCGCCACTTTCAACCCTTGGCCTTTGGAGTAACGAGAAACTCGGCGCTCTCTGAAAGCGCAGTTCACCGGGCAGTTCGGTGAAGGCCAGCCACTTTTTCTCTCCTCCTTCCTTAGCTCAAAAGCAGAGCACGCGGCCGATAACCGCGCGACGTGGGCGCGATACCCTCAGGAAGGACCACTTTTCCAAAAACGACGCTGCTTAGCTCATGTAGTAGAGCACCCGCCTGAAGAGCGGAATAACCGGATGCAAGCGCCGGAGCAGCGACCATTTTTTCGCGCGCCACTAGCATAGAAGCAATGCGCTGCGCTTCCAACGCAGACAAGTCGGGGCAGTACCGACGCGGCGCTCCATTTTCAAGAAGTGCCAGGAGCCAAGTAAGCAGAGCCAAGTGGTGTCACAAGCGGGCGTTTGGCGCCGAACACTTGGCTCTCGTTACCTGGCTCTTGGCACTTTCCACGAATCTGTCACCTCAGCAGCGAGAGGCCGGGCCTTTTAAGCCCGTTACCGCGAGAGCGGACAACGTGAGTGCAAGTCTCACCAGATTCACCTTCGTCTTTCACGCCCCGTTGCCTCAGCAGCAACAGGACTCCTCTCGTAAAGGAGTAATCGTCGGTGCAAGTCCGACACGGGGCTCCATTTCTTTACGCTCACATATCCCAACTAGCAGAGGAACACGGTCGAGGACCGTGCCAGTGATGGGACCATCTGTGAGCACCAACAGGGGAATAGCTCAAGAGTAGAGCGGCCGGCAGACCCGTGCAGACGGAGGTGCAATTCCTTCATCCCCCACCGACGTTCCCAAAACTAATCAGAGGAAGCAGCTGTGGCCGTAGCTCAAGAGTCAGAGTTCCTGGCTGTGAACCAGGAGATCCGGGTGCAATCCCCGGCGGCCACCCCAATTAACATATAACCCACGCGCGCGATGCCGAAGAAGTGGAGGCAGCGGCTTGCAAACCCGCTCTTACCCGGTGCAACTCCGGGCGCGCGCTCCAATTTCAACATGGGGCCATCGTCCAATAGTAAGACGACGCATCGGCATTGCGTAGAACGGGGTGCGATTGCGGCTCCGGCCGCATGCGTTTAGCGCTCCGCGGTGGTACGAGCGCTAGCGCGCCGAGCGTTCCCCGTGGCTCCACCATTTCCAAAACTCCGCCAAAGCGTTGAGAGCGACGCACGCCGCTGGTATCGGAGAGAGATCGGTGCAAGTCCGATTGGCGGATGAGGGATTTATCCCACGGCGACCCGAAAAATGGACGAAGGAAATTGAACCACGGATTGCACGGATATCACGGATTCTCGCGGAAGGCGTGGCTTCGTAAATCCGTGGCATCCGTACAATCCGTGGTCACTTCATCATGTGCAACTCCATCCGGGGCCGCTCATTCCAAAATGGAAGTCAAAGCGGACCAGCGTGCCGCCACCGATTGGAAATCGGACGGATCCGCATTCGTGCGGGTTGTGGAGCATGTCCACTGGCTTCCGCCATCTCTCAACTAAAACGCTCCCGTAGCTCAATGTATAGAGCACCGCGCTTCGAACGCGGAGGTTGCAGGCGAAACTCCTGCCGGGAGCACCATTCTTTACCAACCACCCAACTAAATTACTATCATGCTAGATTCCCGCGACCAGGAGGACCGCGAAATCATTGCGGCCATTCGCGAACACAAAGCGCTTCTTCGGAGGCGCTACACGACCATTAAACTCGATAAGCCCATCCAGCGTGGTTGGCGCCGATTTTACACCCTGAGCCAATCCGCCACGCAGCGAAAAGACCACGCTATCCTCGAGGAAATCCTCCGCCTCATCGGCAGCGAAGTGGTCTGTCGGAATCCGGATTTTCGCGTTCGGCGGAGGTGCCGTCGGGCGCTCGTCGAGATCGATCAACCACTGCGCTCGATCATCGCCCACCAATGGGATACGAGGATCATGCGACCTGAGTGGCTGCCGTACTTCAGTCGTGAACTCCTCCTCGCTCGCAATCTCCATTGGCAACCCTACTGGGTCTTTCGCCAGCCATCGCTCTACGAACTGCGCGTCGAGCGCAATTGGCTCTGGTATTTCGACGAGGTCGATCCCGCCATTGAAACCCGCCTCAGCGAACTGGAACGTTGGCTGGAAGCCAGGCGGGGCCAACAGCGCTACGACTGGCTAAAGGGACGAAGCCGTCATTGGATCATCGGAGACACGGAGAAACAGCGAGCGCTGCGTCGCCTACACCAACGCGAGATTGCCCAAGCCTATCACGATTTTCCGGAGGTTGATCCGAACACGCCCAAGCGGCGCATTCGGCTCAGCCGCTGGCAAACCATCGTCCATCTATTTCCCCGGCGTAGCCCAACTAGCAGAGGCACTCCGCTCAGAACGGAGCCAGTGCGGGTGCAACTCCTGCCGCCGGGACCATTTTCCACGCATCATTTTTCAACCAACCTAAAAGGGACATCGCTCTCGTAGCCCAAGGTAGAGGCAGCCGGCTTAAACCCGGTCCAGTGTCGGTGCAATCCCGGCCGGGAGCATCCCCTTTCAAGAAACACGCCCGTGTAGTCCAAGAGCAGAGACATCCGCCTCAAAAGCGGAACAGTGTGAGTGCGAGTCTCACCGCGGGCACTCAAAGGAACGTGAACCGGACAAGCGAGCCGGGATTCTCCGCTAAAGAAATCGTACGCCCTCGCGGCGTGTGGGGAGCATGCCCTCCGCGTTCCGCCATTTCTCTCAAAAATCCATCATGCCCGTGAATGCAAAGAGCCGAGCGCCTCGTCTTTCCAACGAGTCCTAGTGGGTGCGAGCCCCACCACGGGTGCCAATTTCCAAATCCACCATGGTCGCGTAGCCCAACATGGCAGAGGCACGGCGTCGAGAACGCCGCCAGTGCTGGTTCGAATCCAGCCGCGACTACCACCTTCGAGCCCGAAGGCATTCTCTTGAATTTGGGTTCACACAATTTTCCCGGCAGCGAGGTATTGGGATACTTCGGATTAGTTCCTCTGGAACTAGTAGGTTCAACTCCTGCCGCCTCCACCTGCGAGGGCATCTCTGGAAAGAGGTGCCTTCCCATTTGGGGGCGAAGCCCAGGCCAATTTTCTCCGGGAAAACTTTCTTTCAATTTTGCGGCAGTGAGATCGGAGTTCCTTCGTAGCTCAATGGTAGAGCCCATGTCTGTAGAACATGAAGTTACGGGTTCAAGTCCCGTCGAATCCTGCGGAGTAACGCCCTTGCGCGGAAGCGCAGATCGTTCCATTTCGCGGAGCGCATTCTGCATGGACGCCGGTGCGTCAATCCGCATGATTCACCTCTCTGGTCGACTTTCTCCGCAAACATTTTTTGAGGCAGTGAGGATGGGGTTCCTTCGTTTCCCACGCGGAAGTCGCCGGTTCGATTCCGGCTTTGGGAGGTATTCTCAAATAGCTCAGTCGGTAGAGCGCCGTGGGCTTGCTTGCGTCACAAAGGACGCGGGCGCCCGTTACCCCGCCGGTTTTCTCCTCAATCTCTCTGCGCGGCAGTGAGGCCAGGGTTCCTTCGACACCAACCGAAAATGCGAGGCCATCCGCCTCGCCAGGCAGCCACACCGGCAACGCGAGATCCGTGATTTCGCACGCCTCATCCATTGCCTGACACACCCGGGCCATGTCCTCCGCGCAATTCTTTTCCAAGGTGTGAAGTCGCCTGATTTCGGTGGTTTATTTTAAAACGCAGAGACGCAGAGAGCGCAGAGGGGGAAGAATAAAGAGACGGCAATCCGAAGTGAGATTGCTCTTCCTTCCTGCAATCAGCCTTCCTCTAACTTTTCTCTGCGCCCTCCGCGTCTCTGCGTCTCCGCGTTTTAAATCCCACCGTACCCCGGCCGAGATCCTACCCCCAGCAACCTCTTTTCGCGGCAGTGAAGACAGGACTTGCGGCTCCAGCCGCTGTGCAGATGGCGCTCCGCGACAATTTTCCAATGCGCTTCCGCGCAACGCGCTCTTCGCACCACAACAAACCGACACGCATTCGCTCATGAGTTGAGATCCTGCTCCGGCAGGATCCGGGTTCGATTCCCGGCGAAAACGGTTAGACAGCCTGCCTGATATTCTCCGCGAAAATTCTCTTGGGGCAGTGAGAGTGGAGTTACTTCGCGTTTGAAACACGCTCAAACCCGGCTCGCCGCGAGGCGCCCAGGTGCCAACCCGCAGACCGTGAGGCCTGCATCTACTCCGCTCGACTTACTCCCCGAGTATCCAACCAAAACCCGGTCGCGCCCTTCGCGCGCCCACAAACCACGGAGGTGAATCCACACAATGAAATTCAACACCCTGCTCAAGCGCCTCACCCGCGGCAACACCACCAACTTCGCCGGCGGCAGCGCCTTTTCCCAGTCGTCGAAGAATGAGCTCGTTTCCATCCTGCTCACGGCGACGCTCGGCGACCAGTTCTACCGCGGCGGCGATGCGACCGCCACGCGGGTGAAGGAGCTCGTCGCCTCGGCCGATGACAAATCGTTCGTCGCCAAGGCCGCCATCTACGCGCGCACCCGCGCCGGCATGCGCTCGGTCTCGCACCTCGTCGCTGCCGAGCTCGCGCGCGGCGTGAAGGGCGCGCCGTGGACGAAGCGTTTCTACAACGGTGTCGTCCACCGCCCGGATGACGTGCTGGAGATCCTCGCCTGCTACCTCGCGGCCTACGCCCGCCCGATTCCGAACGCCCTCAAGAAAGGCCTCGGCTCGGCGCTCGCGCGCTTCGACGAGTACCAGCTGGCGAAGTACCGCCGCGATTCCGCGGAGCTCAAGCTGGTGGACGCGGTGAACCTGCTCCACCCGCCGCACTCCGAGCCGCTGCGCAAGCTCATGCGTGGTGACCTCGCTCCCGCCGACACGTGGGAGACGAAGCTCACGCAGGCCGGCGCCCGCGGCGAGAGCGACGAGGAAGTCGCGGAGCTGAAGAGCGCCGCGTGGGACGAGCTCATCGCCTCGCGCAAGCTCGGCTACTTCGCGCTCCTGCGAAACCTGCGCAACATCCTCGAGCAGGCCCCGCAGTGCGTGGAGGCCGCGCTCGCCATGCTGGTCGATGAGCGTCTCATCGCGAAGTCGCTCGTGCTGCCCTTCCGCTACCTCACGGCCCTCGAGGCCGTGCAGTCGAGCGGGCTGCCGCGCGCCAGCGATGTGCTGCCCGCGCTCAGCGAAGCGGTCGACAAGTCGCTGGCCAACGTGCCGGCGTTCGACGGCCGCACGCTCATCGCGCTCGACGGCTCGGGCTCCATGAATGGCCGCCCGCTGGCCATCGGTTCGCTCTTCGCCGCCGTGCTGGCCAAGGCCAATAAGGGCGCGACCGTCATGGTCTTCAGTAACGATGCGGACTTCGTGGCCCTCAACCGTCGTGACTCCACGCTCACGCTCACCCGTGAGATTGCCCGTCACGCGCCGGGCGGTGGCACGAACTTCCACGCGATCTTCCAGCGCACGACCTGCGCCTACGATCGCATCGTGATCCTGTCCGACATGCAGGGCTGGATCGGAGGCCACGCGCCGACCGACACGTTCGCCGCCTACAAGCAGCGCACGCGTTGCGACCCACGCGTCTTCAGCTTCGACCTCGCCGGTCTCGGCACGCTCCAGTTCCCGGAGCGCAACGTCTACTGCCTTGCGGGCTTCTCCGACAAGGTGCTGCAGACGATGCGCTTCCTCGAGGAGGACAAGAGCGCGCTCCTCCGCGAGATCGAGGCGATTGAACTCTAGCGGTAGCACAAACAAACAAGAAGCCCGTCCGGCTTTGAAAACCGGGCGGGCTTTCTTTCTCCCCAGCCACCCCTTTCGCAGCTTAATGCCCTGCCGTCGCTTGGTCCGACCGGTGAAATTGCCAGCTCACGCTGCCATCCAGCGGCAGGCACCAGAAATCCGGCGACGCCACTTCGTTTTTCACAATCCACTCCGGCGGGCCGACCAGCCGCGTCGCCACCATCGCCTTTGCTCTGTCGATCGTCACTTCCCAGCGCGCGTTGGGAACGGCTGCAGATTGGTAAGGTTGCATCGGCGCTCCAGTAGCCAGGCTGGCTCTGGACATACGGATCAGCTCCGCCTGCTCCCGCACCAACAGGCAGGCCGCAATCCGCATCCAGGCGCGGCTCACGTTGGCCTCCATGATCGACGGGAATGCCTCATAGAGAGCATTGTGCCGGCTCACTCCCATATCGGGCAGCAGGAGCGTGGCCGGATCTTTATGAATCACCGCATGCTCAGCCCCGTTGAGTGCCCCCATCATCATTTGGCGGCGCAGCCATGCTCCCTCCTTTATCCGCGCGAGCCACTGCGGGAGCGGCCCCTTCGGGACTTCCTCTTCGTCGACCTTGTCGGCAAACCGCAGGCACGCCCAGCTCTCGATTTGCACCCGCTTGAGAAGCTCCGCCCGTAAAGCCACCGCATCACTGGCGATCACCTGCAAGCCATCCTCCGAAGCTGGCAGCCGCACTGCCTTCTGTGCGAGCAACGTCTCTACCGCCACATGGATCATGAGCGAAACGAGTGTTGGATTTTCCCGCAACTTTGCGTTCAGGTGTTCGCCCGCAGAAAGCGCACGCGCAGCCCCCTCCTGGTCTCCCGCCGCAAATCGTCCCGTGGTGTCGGCGGCAATCAATTGAGCGATCTGACGAATCCCTAGAAAATTGGGCACGCTGATGGAATAGCCGTCGTGCGGATCACTCGCCCAAGTCGGTGCCTCCGTCGACAGGATACGCTGGTAGTCGGAGTCGAGCGATGCAGCGAGCGACTTGAGGAGCGCGACGGATTGTGCGGAAAGATTCACATCATCCGAAGGTGGCAACATAGGGATGCTCGTCGCTTGCTTCAGAAGTTTTTTCGTTTCCTCCGACTGCTCGATCGCCGGCTCGCTGGCGCCCAACCGGGTCCCCACTTTATAGAAGTGCATGCCCAGTTGATTGCGCAGGACCTCGCGAAGCACCGCTGACCCAGAATTTTCCCGACCGGCGACCAGGGTCTTTTCAAACTCCGCCATGGGCAGGCCGATCTCCGCCCAGCGCGCCTCGGCCCGCTGGCGGAGCACCCGTGTTTTCGCATTGTAAGTGGAGAGCACTCCGGCACCGATCGATACCCAGAGCACCGCCGCGATGGCGATCTCACCGAGGACACGCCACGCCGGAAAAGGGCGCACCTTGAAAAGCAGCCACGCCGCTGTGAGCACCGTAACGCCGGCGCCGAAGAACAAGGCCGCTCTCCCCGCAATATCGGATTCCGCCCGACCCTGCATCATCACCGCGACCGCAAACCACCCAGCCACGGTCCCCATCCAAAAGACCAGTCGTCCCGGCCAGCGCCGGGGCAGGAGAGGCACCGCAGTGATCGTCAACCACACGCAGAAGGCCGGAATCAGGGAACTGGCCAGACCAATCGTGATCCAGGAGTTGAATCCGCCATGCAAGTGCGTGCCTCCGAAAGCCAGCGGCAGGGTGAAAACATCCTGACCCGTGGAGGCAAACAACCAGGTGAGCGCGGCCAGTAAAAGCCAGAGGACCAAAGCGCGAATGACCAGTTTCATGCCCCTGCAAAATCAAGCAGATCGCACACCCATCAGCCACCTTCTTTCCCCTTTCCGCCGTGCTCTTCGTCCGCGGCCGCCAGGCATCGCTCTGTGCGGTTCCTCACTTTGATTGAGCCGGCGGCTTACCAGGCAAAACGGCTTCACAAACCGGAATTTGGGTTCAAGTCCCAATGATCGATCCACGCCGGCGACTCTGCGCGCGAGCGCATCCATGGAGCAGCCTTGCGCAACCGACCCGAAGCCGAGTTGCCCGCTGTCGAATGGCGGGCGCCGTCGTGGGTCGAAAACCTTTTCTCCAAACATCCAACTCCCATCAACCCCATTTCCCATGAATTCCGATAACTCCCTGCTCCTCTTCTTCGCGACCATCGTCACGTTTATCGCGGTCATCGTCGTCCGCGCCCACTACCGCCGCGAGTTCCTCGTCAATGAGGGCTTTGCCGGCCTGCTCTATCACAAGGGCAAACTCATCGCGACGCTCCCTGCCGGGCTACACGCGCGCTGGGGCGAGAAATATCGCCTCCAGCTCATCGACCTGCGCAAGACGCTGCTCCAGGTGCCCGGCCAGGACGTGCTCAGCGCGGACAATGTCAGCGTGAAGATCAGCGTCGTTCTCACCACGCAGGTGATCGATGCCGCACTGACCGTGCAGGCGGCGGATAACTCCACCGCACACATCTACAGCGCCACGCAGAATGCCCTGCGTACCGTCGTCGCCGGCCTAGCCCTCGAGACGCTGCTCGGCCAGCGAGCCGCGCTCAGCACGCCACTGCGCGAGCTCATCGCGCCGCACGCCGCCGCCGTGGGTGTGCAACTGCACGCCGTAGAGGTGCGCGACGTGATGCTGCCCGGCGATCTGCGCAAGGCCTTCAGCGAAGCGCTCAAGGCGCGGCAGGAAGGCCAGGCGGCGCTCGAGCGCGCGCGCGGCGAATCCGCATCGCTGCGCAATCTCGCCAACGCGGCGCGTCTCCTCGAGGGACATCCCGCGCTCGCCACGCTGCGCCTCCTGCAGACGCTCGAGGCGTCCGATGGCCGGCAGACGCTGATCATGAATGATCTCGCTCCGCTGTTCGCGACCCTCCAGTCGCGCGGCACGAGCCACACCGGCGCAGAGCCGGAAGAAACCTGAATCCCAACCGTTTTGAGGGGGACAACGCTCCGGCAGGGCACACGCCCTGCCGGGGCTATCCTCCGAGAGCAAAACGAAATCAGCAGCGAAGAAAAATGAGCCACGGATAGACACGGATGAAACACGGATGACTGAAGGGCCTGCTTTCCCATCCGTGTCTATCCGTGGCTCCATCTCTTCCTCGCGCCATCCATGCATCGCGCCAAGGACGCCAAGAGCGCCAAGGAAGAAGTAGCTGACTTCTCCCAGTTTTCCTCGGCGCCCTTGGCGTGCTTGGCGCGAACCATTTTCAATCGCTTGCCGCCGCGTGCTCTCACACGAGCACCACTTTCCAAAACCTAAATCTCATGTCCCAACTCCACTCCATTCCCACACCCACACCCCAAGGAGGTGAACCCTATGTCTGATCGATTTACTCCCGACCGCTCTGCCGCGGCATCCGGGCCCCGCGTCGGCGGCAACGTTTTCGTGCCCGCCCATTCATCCATTTCATTTCATGTCCAAATCCATTTCCATCACGGGCGAATTTCTTCTACGCGACTGCATGTCCGACCTCGGGCTGCGTTTCGCCGAATCGCCGCTCCACCGCATCCACTTCGACATCGTCGACGCCGATGTGGACACACTCGCGGAAACCTACCGCGCACATATCTTCCGGACTCGCCGCACGGCCGCGCCGGATAAACTCCACTGGTACCGGCTCCTCCTGCGTTTTGACGAAACCACTTTTCTCTTCGCCGCTGGCGATGGCGCCGAGTGGGCTCATATTTACGCGGCCACCGAGGAGCGCGCGGTTGCGTTGCACACGGAAGTCGTGGCGAAACTCCGGGCCACGCGCCCGGCGGAGGCGCCCTTCTTCTACATGCTGCGCTACGAGGCCTGCGAGTTCCTCACCGAGCGCGTCGAGCACTTGCCCGACGATCCCGGCGAAGAATTCCTCCAGCTCTGCTACGGGCAGGATATCGCGCTGTGGTTCGAGCAATTTGCCGGCCGCACCGCGGACCGCCCCGGCGGCCTCACCATCCTGGAAGGGCCACCCGGCACGGGAAAGACCAGCCTGCTCTCCGTCATGATGCGCCGGCTGGAAAAGTCCCACGTCTTCTACGTGCTCCAGGCATCGCAAGACAACACGCTCTCCGCACCGGAGCTCGTGCCCTTCTGGCAGGCGCAAAACAAGCGCCACCCAGATCGCGTGAAAGTCATCGTGATCGAGGACGCCGAGCGCCTGCTCTGGCCACGCAACGGGACGAACCGCGAGGCGGTCTCCACGGTGCTCAATATCGCCGACGGCCTCATCGGCCGCATGCTGCGCCTGCACATCATCTGCTCGGTGAATGCGCGCCTCAATGAACTGGACCCGGCCATCATGCGCCCAGGCCGGCTCATGAACCAGCGCGCCTTCCGGCCGCTCCCGCGCCACACCGCGCAGCAGCTCGCCGACCTGCGCGAGCTGCCCTTCCAATACAGCGAAGACCGCGAGGAATTCGCCCTGGCGGAGGTGTTGAACCCAGGCGCTGAGGCGCCGACGGCGAAACCGCAGATCGGGTTCGCGAGATAGCATCCAGGCTCCTTGCCTGAACCGTTCCGGCTGGGGAGAATTCTCCCGGCCGGGACGGTATCCGATTTTCACCCACACCCATTCCCATCCCATGAAACTCACCCTCTCTCAATCCACCCTCCGCTCCTATCGTTTCACCGATGTCGATTCCCTGGTCAAACATGCCGGAAACTACAACGTGGCGCGCAACCTGGCCGCCATGCCTCATCCCTATCCGCGCGAGCACGCCGTGGAGTGGATCGGCATCGCCAGTAGCGGGCAGCCGGAGACGTTCTTCGCCATCACTATCGATGACCAGGTTGTCGGCGGCATCGGCATTAAGATTGGTGATCCCCATCGGCCGGTCATTGGCGACCACATCGGCGAAATCGGCTATTGGCTGGGAGAGACGTTTTGGGGGCGAGGTATCATCACCGAAGCGGTCACCGCGTTGACCGATTGGGCCTTCACCGAGCTCGGTCTCGTGCGGCTCTACGCGCCCGTCTTCGCCCACAATACGGCCTCCGCCCGCGTGCTGGAGAAAGCCGGTTATGAGTTCGAAGGCCGCCAGCGTGCACGCTATTTCCGCGATGGAGAATACATCGACGGCCTGCTCTACGCGAAGGTGCGCCTGCCGCGCTGACTTCGCTTTTCACCCAACACCACCCGCGATTGCATCTGACCGGCTTTTCACGCCGGCAGGTGCCGTCGCTCAACACACCCATACCCATGTCCATCCTATCCTCGATAGGACAGGGCGTGTTTCTCCTCAGCCTCCTGCTCGTCGCCTGCAGTCGCTTGCGCCGGCGGAGACGCCGGCCCGCCTCACGCCGCCGCGGAATTCCCTTGGATCGACTTCCCGACAGCCAATCGCTCTCGGGGGTTCCCTTGCGGATTCTGCTCAGCGAACGTTCGGGGCCGGGCCCATTGTTGAGAGACATGCTCCATGTCCGTCCATCCAGTCATCATTAATTCCGCTCGGCTATTCTACTTGTGCCCGCTTCCACCACCGTCATGACCACCGTGGCCGCTATCGCAGCGGCTCGAGGTGGGGGCGTCCGGAGTTGCGATGTCCGACGAGGAATAGTCATTGATGGAAGCACCTTCGCCATAGTGGAGCGACCGAACGGGTCTCAGACTCTGCAGGGCAAACAAAGTGCTCCGCAGGTCCGAGGTCGTTCGGCGGCGCAACGGGCTATGTTGCTCCAGCAACACCGTGTATTCCCGATCAAGGTCATCAAGGTGAGGCTTGGCCTTCGCGCCGACATGGCGGAGACGCATTACCTGAACCTGAGCCTCCGATTGCTTCAGGAATTGCCGGCTGTCCGCCAGCGAAAGCTTCCCGGAGTCGCCGTCGGCGATCACCTCGTTGGTGCGGCAGACCAGCTCGTGAATATCATCACCCGTTTGAGCTGCGTAGGGCGAGTTGAACAAGGCACAACCCGACGATAGCGCGGCCAGGGCAGCAATGGTCAGCAGGAGCAGAATTTTCATAACCATCAGGGGGAACTCGATGAGCCGGGCGGCAACACCACCCGCTCTGCTGAAATCAACCCCACATAGTGAAAACAGATAGCGAACTCTCTGCGTACTGCTTTCCACGACCGATCCACGCCCAACCATTACATTCACCGACCACCCACCTAACACTAGAAAGGAGAAGTCCCATGCAGGACAACGAAGTCTTCCCGCGCGTCCGCGACGCGCTCGCCCGCCTCGAAGCGGAGCGAAACGTGCGCGTGCTCTACGCGTGCGAGAGCGGCAGCCGCGCGTGGGGTTTCGCCTCGCGCGACAGCGATTACGACGTGCGCTTTCTCTACGTCCACCAGCGCGACTGGTATCTCTCGGTCGAAGACCGGCGGGACGTCATCGAGCAACCGCTCCATGACGAGCTCGACATGAGCGGCTGGGAACTGCGCAAGGCGCTGCGTCTGCTGCGCAAGAGCAACCCGCCGCTGCTCGAGTGGCTGCAGTCGCCGATTGTGTATGGCTGCGACCCGGCCTTCGTTGCGGAGTTTCGCGAGCTCGCGGAGGAGTTTTACTCGCCGCGGCGTTGCTTCGCGCACTACCTGCACATGGCCTTTGGCAACCGGCGCCACTACCTGCTCGGCCGCGAGATGGTGAGCCTGAAGAAGTATCTCTACGTCTTCCGACCGCTGCTCGCCTGCCGTTGGATCGAGCGCCAGCTCGGCCAGGTGCCGATGCTCTTCGCGGAGCTCGTGCAGGGCGTGCTCGAGGAAGCCGACGTGCGCGCTGCGCTCGATGAACTCGTGGCGCGCAAGCAGTCGGCGGAGGAGCTCGCCGTCGCTCCGCCAGTCGAGGCGCTCTCGCGTTTCATCGCCGAGGAGCTGCCGAGACTCGAAGCGCTCGCCGAGCCCGAAGAGTCCGCCGGCGAAGTGGAAGAGCTGAACCGCTTCTTCCGCCGCTTCGCGCTGGCTGTCTGAGGAAAAAGCCCACGGGTGCCTGCAAATCGGCAGCGCCGGTGGTGCTTTCCAGCGTATTAGGCAAACTCAGACCGATAGTCGCGCGAACCGTGCAGGACACGAACGATTTCCACCCCGTTCTCGATCGGCCGGTGGAAAATCAGATAGTTGCCGACTGGCAGAAAGCGTAACTCGGGTGCGATATCCGGCCGCGCTTGCCCTGCGCGCGAATTCAGAGATAGAAGCCCGGAAACGCTCTTCGACCAAGTCAAGCCAGCGGTCATCGGCACGCACATCGAAGGAGCCAATGTAGCTCCAGATTTCATCGAGATCGCGCTGCGCTGTGCGCGCGATGCGGTAAACGCTCACGCTGCGGATTCTTTATCCGCGCTGAGCCGCGACCGGCCCCGCGCCTTCACTCCATCGATAAACGATCGCAACTCTCCATCCCCCTCGCATTCGATCACTTCACCTTTCCTCAAGTCATCGAGACCGACCTCAATATCCCGAACCAAAGCCGCGCGGCGCAAATCCCGAACATCCCGGCTCTCTTCAATCCACTGTGCGAGGGCGAAACGCTCATTCGGCGAAAGCTTGGCCGCTTCGGTTTTGAGTTCTTCGACTGTCATGAAGGGAAGCTACTCCCATTGCCAGTCCCGTCCAAGCAAAACCAACTCCGCCACATCTCACGACCACCCTCATTTTTACCAGCCGAGGATGGTGAGAAGCCATCTCCGGCTCTACTTTACGACAAGAAGAACAAACACCGCTGCTCTGCACCCGTGGTGTCCCGAACGCGGCCTCCCCCGGCTCTCATTTTTCCAAACAACCCACTTACTAACATGAACACCCAAGATATCCTCCGCCTCGGCGTGCCTGCGGGCAATGCCGTCCAGCTCGCGCACTCGCATATGCGACACCTTTTTGCGCAGGGGCTCGACCGTACCCAGGTCGAGACCGAGCTCATGGAGATCGTCGCGGATCCGCCTGCCTATTTTTCCGATGCTCTGCGTGCGCCTCTGGCGCGTGCCATCTATCGCCCGCCCTTCACGCCACGCGCGGCACTCGCGCCGTGGCGCCAGTGGGGCGAGGGTCTCGAGGCCGACGCGGTGAAGCAGATGGCGAATGCGTGTGCGCTGCCGGTGGCGGTGGCGGGCGCGCTGATGCCAGATGCACACGTAGGCTACGGCCTGCCGATCGGCGGTGTGCTCGCGACGGAAAACGCCGTGATCCCCTATGCCGTGGGCGTCGATATCGCGTGCCGCATGAAGCTCACGGTCTATGACCGCAAGGGCAACACCATCGCCGGCCAGCGCGATCGCCTCGCAAATATCATCGAGGACGAAACGCGCTTCGGCATGGGCTGCAGCTTCAAGCAGCGCCGCGAACACGATGTGATGGATGAAGACTGGTCCGTGTCTCCCGTGACGCAGCGACTGCGCGACAAAGCGTGGTCGCAGCTCGGCACGAGCGGCTCCGGAAACCACTTCGTCGAGTTCGGCACCTTCACCGTGACCGAGAGCGAAGTGACTGGCCTCAATGAGGCCGGCTACAGCATCGGCCCTGGCGAATACGTCGCGCTGCTCTCGCACTCGGGTTCGCGCGGCACCGGCGCGCAGGTGTGCGATGTCTACAGCAAGCGCGCCATGGCCCGCCATGAGCACCTGCCGAAGGAACTCAAGCACCTCGCCTGGCTCTCGCTCGATGACGCGGACGGCCAGGAGTACTGGGCCGCCATGAACTTGATGGGCCAGTACGCTGCGGCGAACCACGCGCTCATCCACAAGCACATCGGCAAGAAGCTCGGCGCGAATCTGATCCTCGACATCGAGAACCATCACAACTTCGCCTGGAAAGAGCGCCATGTCGTGAATGGCGAAGAGCGCGAGGTCGTCGTGCACCGCAAGGGCGCGACGCCTGCGGGCGCCGGCGTGCTGGGGGTGATCCCCGGCTCGATGGCCTCGCCCGGCTATGTCGTGCGCGGAAAGGGTTCGGCGGAGTCGCTGCACTCTGCGTCGCACGGCGCGGGCCGTGTGATGAGCCGCACGAAAGCGCTGCAGTCCTTCACGTGGAGCACGGTGAAAACGCAACTCGCCGCCGCAGGCGTGGAGCTGCTCTCCGCCGGCCTCGACGAAGTGCCGGGCGTCTACAAGGACATCGCGCAAGTGATGGCCGCGCAGACCGACCTGGTCGACGTGCTCGGCCGTTTTGATCCGAAGCTGGTCAAGATGTGCCCGGCCGGCGAACGGGCGGAAGACTGAGGCGCTGCGCGCCTAACATCCAACACTCAACACCCAACATCGAACATCCAATGAAAACCCACCGGGCGCGATCCGCGCGCCCGGTGCGGCTTTCAGTGGCTCTCAGCTCTCAACCCTCAACTTTTCCATGACCGACATCCTCAACAAACCGACCGTGCTGGTCCTGAACCGGCACTGGCAGGCGATTCACGTGAAGACGCCGGCGGAAGCTTTTTGCATGATGGCTTCCGACGCGGCGACCGCGCTGGACATTGCCGAGGGCAACTTCCTGCCGACAAAGTGGCGTGACTGGATCGTGCTGCCGATCCGCGAGCATGATCTCACGGTGATGACGGGACGCGGTCCCGTGCGTGTGCCCACCGTCGTGGTCGCGGCCAATTACACCAGAGTGCCAATGCGTCGTCCGAGATTCGGCCCGCGCGGCATCTGGGAGCGCGACGGCGGCGTGTGCCAGTACACGGGCCGCAAACTCGCGCCGAAGGAAGGCAACATCGACCACGTCGTACCGCGTTCGCGCGGAGGCAAAACCACGTGGGAAAACTGCGTGCTGGCCCACCGCGAAGTGAATACGCGCAAGGCGGACAAGCTTCCCCAGGAAGCCGGCCTGCGCCTGCGCACACGGCCGACTGCGCCGCGGGTCATGCCCGCGTCCGTGTTCATCCGCAACCACCACAGCGTCGCGGATTGGGAGCACTTCCTGCGGCTGAAGTAAGATTCGATATTCCGAGCCGCTGTCCCGTCCTTGACGGGGCAGCGGCTCGCATCTTGCCGCGATCGCAGTTTCCTTCGTTACTTCTTTTGACTAACTCTTGGTCCATCCAGTCCTCTCCGCATTGTTCCTTCGCCCGATCACGTGCATCCGTTTTTAATTCGCTTTGGCTTCGCGCGAAGCTCCTTGCTCCCCATCCTGCTGGCCCTGTCCTTTTGGATGCTTCTTCCTCTGGCCGGCCTTCCAGGACCGGACCCGTGTGACGACATGGCCTTTGTCCCCCCGGCGATCGAATGGGCCCGTGGACGGCCCATGAGCAACCCGCAAATGCACGACACGCTCGAGAAATGGGGCCTGCGCACCGACCGCTGGTATGCCTACCCTCCGTTGGCCTCTCTCGTCCTGGGTTCCTGGCTGCGAGTGTTTGGCGTATCCGCCGCCGCGCTGTTTGCCTTTCAGATCCTCCTCAATTGCTGCGTGCAGCTTTGTTTGTTTTGGATTTGTCGCCGGCTGCAGCTACACGCGCTCTGGCCCCTGGCGCTCGGCTTGATTTTCTTTCTCGGGACATTGGTGTGGGGGATGCGCCCGGAGCCCCAGTCCTTTCTCTGTTTGTTACTCGGCGTCGCGTTTCTCCTCGGGGCTCCCCTGCCCAATCTTTTCGCCAGTTCGTTCTTTCTCTCCATGGCCGGAGCAATGTCTCCGCAGGCCGGGCTATTTGCCGCGCCGCTCCTGGTCGCATCGCTGGCTACCGGCCGCTGGCGCGATGCCACGTGGCCGGAAAGGAGCAGGGATTTGCTGCTCTTCGCATCGGGGCTCCTGGTGACGGCCGGATTATTTCATCTCTCGATCGGAGGTCAGTGGACGGATTTTCTGTCCGACTTCCGGAAGCACCTGAGCATCGGCGTCGGAGGGGGCCAGAGCCGCCTCGATCTTCTGCTGTCTTACTTTCATTGGATGACATTCGGGGTGGAGTGGCTACGAGCCATCGCCATCCTGGGCGCTTTGGTCTTGATCGCGTTGGCGCTCGCGTCGCGAGGAAAATGGCGCTCCAAATTGTACCCGATCGCTCTTCTGCTGGGCGTTTTGGCGACGTTGGTGACCTCGATCCCGGCAGGATATCGGCTGCACTTGTTATTCAATGGGCTCTTCCTCGCGGTCGCGCTTTCACTTCCGCTTTTTCGCTCGGACGCAATCCGGCTGACCTGGCTTTGGCCGGCCGCCATCACCGCTCTATGCCTGCTCCCCGCCTTGCCAGAGCTTGCGGCGCACCTCTTCCGTGAGCGCGACAACCGGCAGGCCATACAACAGGACCTCCTCTCCTTGCAGGGACGCCCTGTCTATTGCGACTCCGCCGTCGCGTGGTTTGTATATGGCTGGCAATTGCCGGGATCAGTTCAGTCGTTGCAACTCACGAACAAATTCGCCTTGGTCCCATTGCGACCCGGAGCCGTCACGATCATACCCGAGAGCGATGTGAACAATCGCTCGCTGCGAATCATGGGACACACTTTCCGCAGTACATCGCTCAACTCTCGCACATGGCGCATCGTGCCGGTACCCACAGAACCCCTGAAGAGCCAGGGGCAAGAGCCACCACAATAATGGTGAGATGAAACCGCCCTGGGCGCTCACATAGCGCCCCTCCTTGGTTGGTCGCAGAGCGGCAGATGCGCTTACTGTCCGGACGGTGTCGGCGGAATTTGCGGCGGTTGGGGAGCAGGCGTTGGGGCCGCCGTTGGTCCATGAGCCACGGTCGCTGGTGCCGCAGACGGGACTGGTGAAACGGAGGGAGCCTTTGGCTTGCGCCGGAAATAGCCGCCGGTGCCGAAGTTCTTCCATCCACGCTGCAGCCAGCGGATGAGCGCCATGGCGAGCCACAGCGCCCAGACGAGCATGAAGAGGCGATACCACCAGGTGGAAATGGACAGGCACTCGCAATGCGGGAGCTGCCCGTCGCTGCGGGCCTTGAACCAATGCAACACGGTCTGCGTAGAGTCGTTGCCGACGATGAACATCTCAGGCCGACCGAGCAGCCCTTCGCCGACGGCGGCGACGAGAATGGCCAGTGCCGCGAAGGTGAGCGGGATCAACAGGATCTGCAGCGTATTATAGCTGGCCTTGCTGAGCGACTGGAACGAATCGCTGCCTCGCCAGGCGAGAAGGAACAACCAGCCAACGACGGCCAACCCCGCCAGCAATGGCACCTGCGTGAGGCCGATGACAAGCAGCATCCACTCGGCTGTCTTGAGCGGCGAACGCACCATGCGCCCGAGCGCCACGGCGGCAAGCAAGGCGCAGACGAAAATGCCCCAGAAGCGCACTGCCGGACCGCGCTGCGGACCACCCGCCCACAGGATCCAGCGATCCTCCGGCACGGCGATTTTGCTTTGAATGTTCGCGCCCTCCACCGGCAACCGCACCTCATCCGTGACCGCTCGCGGAGTGAGGTTGACATTGCGTTTCCACCCTATGGATAGGTTTTGCTCACCGGGATGTACGGGGATGACGAGCTTGCCCGCGTCCCTGCGCACCGGGATCGATGCCCCATCGCGGGTGAGCGAAGTCACTTCGGCGTCCGCGGGCAATTCGACAAGGAAGTCCTCGCCGAGACTGGAGCGCAACGCGAAGTTCAATTGCGAGGTGCGCTGGCGTTTACCCAGCGCGAGCTCGTAGGCGGCGCGGTCCACCGTCATGGTCGCACCGGCGATGGCCTCGGGGCGGCTCACCGTGAGTTCGATCCCTTCGCCCGGCCAGGGATGCCACACGGGCACGAGGCTCGCATCCGACGGCTCGAAAACCGGCGCGAGACCAGAGAGTGCCACGTCCCACACGGGCGAGGCGACGAGGCTCCATTGCTCGACCCAGGTGTCACTCGCGCGCGTGGCGAGCTTGAGTTGTTTGCTCAAGGCCATCTCGCTGTCCCAGGAGTAAGTTTGCGCCGTGGCCGCGAGCCGCACTTCGATCATCCCCTCCTTCACGATGGCGCCGGGAGAGAACACATTTTCCCCGGCGACGAGCGGCAGGTGCAGCACCACGGCTTTCCCCGGTGGAGAGAGACGCCGCACGTTGGTGTGAATCTGCCAGACGAGGCCGAGCTCGATCCGGCGATCGACCACCACGATCGTCTCCAGAGCCTGCTGTTCGTAGCTCGACTGCTCCGCCACCGCCTTTTGCTTCCGCGAAAGTATGACCTGCGCGTCGACCGTGCCATCGGGCTTCACGCCACTCACATTCCACTCGGGCGCATCGATCTTCACCTGCCGCGGCTTGAGCACATAGTTCCACTCCCACTCGGTGGTGGTGGCGAGCGCCCCCTCGACGTGCACATGGTGGATGCCCGCCTCGACCAGGACCCACAGGAAGCCATCGTCGCGGCGCAGCGAGACCTGCGGCTTGTCATCCACGAGCACATTCACCGGCGACCATCCGGGCAGGCGGCCCGGCATCGGCACGGCGGTGCGAATGGCCGCATGAACTTCCGCATCGAGCACGATCTTGCGCTCGTTGAGCGTGAGTGTAGCCGAGGGGATTTCCGCGGCATGCGGATACGCGTCGGAAGTCTCGAGCAGACGTTTGCGCAGCAGTTCGATCGTGTTCGAATCGGGAATCGTCGTCTGCGCCGAAGCCTGCGCCGTGAGCAGCGCAAACGCCACCAGCGCAGCAGCCTTGCCCGCAGTTCCGCGCAAGAAGCTGCCGCCGATCTTGGGCGCTCCGAGCAGCACACCGGCGAGCGCGAGCAGCAGCGCGACACGCAGCACCGTGAGCACGCGCTCGAGCCCGAGGGAGATCAGCACTGGCCGGACCTGCTGCGCAGCGGAGACGGGGCCGTTCCAGCCAAAGCTCACCTCCCGCCATTTCCACTCCGGCACACCGGGCCCGGTTTGAATGCGGGCCTTGGGATCGTAGTTCAAGTTTTCGGAGGCCACGGAACTTCGGCTGACGCTCCAGCCGAGGGTGGCATCCGCCGCACCAGCCGCCCTCGCCACGGGGGCGCGTAGTGCCTGCCCGGTGGGCATGAGCCCATCGATCAAGTCGAGCTGGTCCTGCGTATTGCGGACAATCAGGCGATTGGAATTCACAATGAAAGTCGCGGAGGCCTGCCCATTGAACTGCACGCCATTGGCGACCAGCCAGTTCTTCGCCATGTCCTGGCCACTGCCCGGAATCAGCCCCGGCGGGACTTTCCACTCCTTCGTGATGAGCACGTCGGTGTTTTCCGTGATTGGAACGATGACCACACGGTCCGGCTCGACCTTGAATTTCAAATTGGTCAGTCCGGCCACGTATCGCACCGCCTCGACGAGCGGGATGTTCGTCAGCGATACCGTGATGCGTGCCTCTGTAGGCGAAGGCATGCCGACAACAGCGGGAGCGGCTGGAGGGACGCTCCCGATCTGGAGCACAAATCGTACACCGCGGTCGCTGGCGGGCGATTCCGTATCGAGCTCGATACTCTGCTGGCTCAGATAGTCGATCGCCTCCTGAATCGTGGCCTCACGAAACTCCAGCTTGGGAATCACGATGCGCTCGAGCTTTTGCCGTATCCTGCTGGTATCTGCTTCACCGGGAGGAGCCATCGCAGGAGCTACCGCCCCGTTTTCGAAACCTCGAGTATCGTCGAGTGTGCGGGAGCTGCGGCTCCGATATTCGCCCACCGACTCCAGTTGCGGATACAGCGCCTTCGTGATCTGCGCGGCGACAAAGGGCACAAACACGAAGACAAAAATAACGATGATGATCCACTTGCCCACCGCTACAATCTGCCGCCCCCAACCCTCCGGCACCACACGCTGCAACGCGAGCGGCACGAGCAGGATGAGCCACAGGTAGCGGGGCGCACCGGCTTCCTGATACGAGAGCCCGAAGGCGATGAAAGCGAGCACCGCCGCGCGCCAACTCCACAGACGAAAGACCGCCAGGGTGAAGACGAGCAGCAGAAAGAGATCGAGCAACGTCCAAGCGGTGAGCCAATCTCCATGCACCCAATCCGCGCCGAAAAGCGCGAAGAGCCGCCAGCCGGGCGGGAGATTGAGTGTGAGTTGCAGGGCATCGGCATCCGTGCGCCATCCGGTCGCGAAAATGGAGCCCGCACGAGGCAGCCGACCGGTCGCTTCGAGATTCAAGTCCCGCTGGCGGATCTCGACGCCGGCGGCGCCGTTTTGCGGATTGCGCGTGATGAGCTGCCCCTGCCCGCCGCTGCGCACGGAGCCGAGTTCCAGGCCCTCGGCCGCATCCAGCCGCCAGACTTGCTGGCGCAGTCCGTTGATCTCGTCGCGGAAGGTCAGGTCGCGGCCATTTTCGTCCAGCCACAGCTCGCGCTTGATGCGCAGACCTTCCGGTTTCTTTTCTCCCATGCCACGCATGCGCTCCTCGATGGAGAAGGCCTTGCTCGTGTCCCAGCGATAGACAGGCCCGTCGCGCCATGCATCCGGAAATGTCGTCTGCGATACATCCACGGATGGCATGCCTGCCACCTCCACCGAGCGAAGCTCCGACCGGGCGAGGAAGCCGATGAGTTCATCGGCGACCGCCGGCTTGGCTCCGGGCGCGTAACGAAATTCCTTGGGCTGATCGAGACGAAATGCATCCACGCGCAACTTCCAGCGACCGGCACGCACCTGGGCCTTCATCTTGCCCGCATCGTCGACCGACACGGGAATCGGTCCGCCGACCGACGCGATTTTCCAGCCTTCCGGCAACACGATGCCGAGTTCCTCTTCGCGGCTTTTGCCCGAGACGATCAGTTCCACCTCGGTGCGCAGCCACATCGGCAGGCCATCCTCGATCTGCCCGTAGACTTTCATCGAGAGGGAATTGCGATCCACCTCTTCCGTCGACGCGCCGCGCTTGAGCCAGAGCATCCCGTTTCCATCCCACGATGGAGCTTCCACCGGCTGGCCATCGATGATCAGCCCGAGGATGCCGATTTCACGCGGAATGAAAATGCGCTGCGGCATGGTGGGCCAGTGATACTCGCCCACGATGTGGAAGGTGCCCGCACCGAGGCGCACGGAAGGACTGGAGTCATGCTCGACCACGACGACCGGTGCGTCATTGGACTTCACGGCGGCAGGCCAAGCGCTCGCGTCGCCGGGCAGCGGCACCCACGTCTCGCTGAAAACCGTCACCACCACGTCGAATTGAGCGCCGGTCTGCGTCGCTTGCAGCCCCATGCGCGACGGCCAGAAGCACAGGGGTTTGTGCGGGTCGGAAAAGGGCGTGGGACAGGCGCGTTTCGCATCATCCCACAAGGCCCACGATTCCCATGGTTTCAGTGGATCGGGAATCTGCCTGCCTGCATCCGCCGAGGGCGAAGCAGCATGACCGAACGAAGTGAACGCAATACCCGCAGCGAGTATCGACCAAGCGACAAGGCACGACCGGAGATGTTTCATAACAGGGGAAGCCACGGATGTCTTACAGGCAGCCGGGGACGGAGAGCGAGTTCATTAGCCGCTCGGCAGAGCCCGCGGACGGCCCATGGAGCAAAATCGGGCTACGGAATGGCAAGCGCCGGGTAGAGACCTCACGCGACAAGACATAGACTTGGATCAACCAGAAAGGAGATCGTATGCAACATCCCTTCCAACGTCCGATCCTATGCGCCACGGACTTTTCCGAATCTGCCGCCAAGGCAGCCGACGTAGCGGCTGCGATGGCCATGCGTCTCGGCGCACCACTGCTGCTTGTTCACGGCATCGACGAACACGGCGAAATTCCCGCTTCCTACTGGCCTTCGCTGGAAGCGGCGTTGCGAACACAGCTGCACATCGAGGCTGGGCGAGTGCGACGCTCCGGTGCGGAGGTCAAGGAAATCATGGCCGGCGGCGCGCCGGAGGATGGTGTGGCCAGCCGGGCGGAACGCGCCGATGTCCGCTGCATCGTGCTGGGATGCAATGGTCATGGTGCAATCGGTCGTATGATATTGGGCAGCGTTTCCGAAAGCATTGCCGAGTCCGCATGGGTGCCGACGCTCGTGCTGAAGGAATCGGCCCGGCTGGAGGATTGGGCTCGCGGAGGCAAGCCGTTGCGCGTTTTCGTCGGCGCGGATTTCACCGCCCACTCCGATATGGCAATGACCTGGGCGGCCAGCCTGCGCGAGATTGGTCCCTGCGAGTTCACCGTCGGGTTTGTGGATGCCCTCGCGTAACGCCGTGCGGACGAGCTCAAGGATGCGCCCACACGCACGCCGCTCCCCGACGAAATGCGCGAGATGCAGCTGCACGAACTGCGAGAGCGGGCGACCTCCTTTTTTCAGAAGGACGCCCTCCACGTTCGCGTCTTGCCGACGAAAGGACGGGTGGACTCCCATCTGCTCGAAATGGCTGCGGAAGCCGGCGCCAACTTGATCGTCATCGGCACCCACCAATGGCAGGGGTTGCGTCGTTTGCGGCATCCTTCCGTCTCGCGGTGCATCCTGCACGCGGCGCAGATGAATGTGGCGTGTGTCCCATCGCGCCGTCCCATCTCGGTGCACAGCACCTGCGTTTCGCAGGCGCACCGCATTCTCGTTGCGACCGGATTGTCCACTCACGATGGCAGCGCAGTGCCCTATGCATTCTCCATGCTGCAACCTGGCGGCACCGCGTGGTTACTGCACGTCTCACAGCCGGGCGAAATCACCACGCTGCAACTTCCAAGACTGCGCGAGATGATTCCTGCAGGCGCCATCGAGCAGGGATTCAAGGTCGAGGCGGAAGTCGTCAGCGACGCAAATATCGCCCACGCCATCTGCGATGCGGCAGATCGCCTCGACGTCGACCTGATCTGCATCGGTTCGCGCGGTCCATTTAAACGCACCGCCGCACTAGGCGACACCACGCTGGCCCTGCTCACCCGCAGCACGCGCCCTGTGCTGATCGTACCGCAAAAAAGCTCCTGACCTGGCGACCGGTGATCAAACGGCCCGCGACCATGGGTGGCTGGATGAGTAAGGCGCTCCGCTTCCCTCAAAGGCGTGTGCAGGCTGCCGGGGGAGAGGGCTAGGCGAGAGAGTCGCGGTAGGCGTCGTTCGTTCGGGCTACCGCAGCAATTAGGAACTGCATATGTTCACCCTCGAGTTCGTCGGACAGGCAGATCGTGACGAGGGTGTTGTCCTCGATGCGGGCGTGCCGCTTGGGAGCGTACCGGGCTCCATCCCAGACCTCCTCGAAGATTCCACTCCATTCCGGCGGAACCTCCGCCGAAAGAGTGAACACTTGGTTCCAAAATTCGCCTGAACGCCGGAATGATTGCGTCGGGTCGAGGCCGACGATGGTGATGTCGATGAAGTCCGTGGGCATAGGGCTGACAAATTTTAGTGGCCGGGCGGTGGAGCGCAAGGGCGATGCTTTGAGAGCGGGCGAGTTGGTGCGGGACCGTTC
>JBGGMZ010000543.1:0-9913 GCA_041287745.1 Chthoniobacter sp.
CACCATGCTCAAATTGGTTTTCGACCGGCCCATGCGAGCTTTTGCGGATGAGCCGGGAGAGGGCTTACGGCGCCTGCGGCGGCGGGATCACCACGTCGTGGGCGTTGCACCACTTGATCGCCTCCGGAATACCTGCGGCCGCCGCCTTTTTATAGTAGGAGATGGCGAGCATCGTGTTCTGCCTTACGCCGATACCCTGATCCAGGACCGTGGCATAGAGCGCCATGCAAAGCGGATTGTTCGCCTTGGCTCCTTTTTCGAAAAGCTCCGCAGCTTTGGTGGGATTCGCGGTCACTCCCTGGCCGTAGAGGTAGTGAATCCCCAAGTTGCCGGAGCCTTCCAAATTCCCCTTGTCTGAGGATTTTTTATAGAGCTCGAAGGCCTTCTTGAAATCCTTTTCGACCCCGAGGCCGTGGTCGTAGCAGTAGCCGAGCAAGTCCATCCCGCGCGCATCGCCGCTGTCGGCCACTTCCTTCAGAAGTTGGGTCGCTTTCTTCTCATCCACACCCACCCCTTGGCCGTTGAGAAGGCAGGAGGCGACTTCATACTTGCCGTTGACGTCGCCTTTTTCGTTGGCCGCCTGAAACAGCGCAAAGGCCTTTTCCAGATCCCGTGGTGCGCCCAAGCCCTTCTTCAGCATCAAGCCATATTGCACCATGCCCACGGGATCGCCTTTTTCCCCGGCGATCGAAAACCAATGAGCGGCTGTCTCCGGTTCGCGATAGCGCAGGCTGTCGCCAATGAGCAGCATGGCAGAGAGGATATTGAACTGAGCGCATTCAAAGATTCCATCCCGCATGGTCTGAAACTCGTCGAATGAGATCGGGCTGGGCCGGTCCCGGAGATGGTTGCACATCGTCTCGAGATGGTTTTTGCCGACCGGCGATTCCGGGTATTCCTTGGCAATCTTCATCCACGCATCGAGAGATTTCGGCCAATTGTTTTGCTCCTCGAGGTCGTTGGCGTTGTCGACCGCGGCTTTCAGCATATCCACACGCGACGGGGGCGGAGGAGGAGTGGATGGGGCCGGGGTCGCCGGCGCGGGCGTGGAGGGAGGGTTGTTATCCGCGATGAGAGGCGGCTTGTCCCCCGACGGGGTCGGGTTGGTGTCGCCGCTGGTCGTGTTTTGGGTCTTCGGGTCACCGCCGTCGCCCGGCTTGGGCTTGGAATGGAGGAAGAAGAAGGCTGCCGCAGCGATGATGGCCAGGAAGACAGCCGCAAGACTGCCGATGAGGGCAATCGGCACCGTCTTCGGTTGGGTGTAAGGCGTGGAGGCCGCTGGCGGGACAAAGGGTCTGGCTGGTACCGGAGGAGGCGGAGTGGTGGCGGGCACACGAGCGGCCGCGGGTGCCGGAGCCGCTTTAGGCAAGGACGCAGGAGCGGGGGCCGGTGTGGGTGTGGCGGCAGGCGCCTTGGATTCGTGGCGTCGCACCTGCAGGCCGTTCAGTTGGGCCAGGGCAGTGCAGAATTGCCGGGCCGAGGGAAACGAGCGTGCTGGATCGAGCGCTTGGCGCAGGACCTCATTGCCTTCTTCCGACAGTGTGGAAAGCGGAGTATAGCGGGCGGTGGGACCGCCGCCGCCACGCAAGGCGAGCGGCGAAAGCGTGCCACCCAGAAGTTCGTAGGTGACCGCGCCGAGCGCCTGGACGTATTGCGGGCGAACATCCGCGCCGTCGGTCGCACTCTTTTCTCCGTGCCCAACCCTGGTCTGGCCACCGGCCCAAGTCTGCGAAGCAGCAAAATCCCGGGTCGCTCCCAGCGGATAGAGTTTCAGTTGAAATTCCGGCCAGGTCTTCAACGGAGCGCGCAAGAGCTTTTCCTTCTCCACCGGTTGGGTGAAATGAAGGTGCAACTGGTGCAGGCCGAATTCCAAGGTGTTCAGGCCGAGGCGCAGGGCTTCATCCGCGCCGGCCGCGGCCTGCTGGAGAAGCTTGACCACTTCGTCCGCATCGAGCTCGCGCCGTGCCTTGAGCAGATCCAGCACGGAAAAGCCTTCGTTCCACTCGAGTATGATGAAGCTGCCCCGGTCGACTGTTTCGAAACCATACACGCGAAGGATATTCGGGTGCTGGATCGCCGCCGCTTTCTCGACCTCGCGCTCGAGTGCAGAGAGCGCCATGCTATCGGCGAGCGCCTCGGCATGCAGGACGATGAGGCGAACCTCGGTTTTCCGCTCGGTGTCGTAAGCGCGGAAAACCTTGCCTGCATTCGTCTCGCCGCACGACTGGGCCACCCGGTAGCGGTTGGCGATGGTCGTGTTCGTCTCGAAGCTCCCCACGCCCGTGCTCACGGAGGAGTCCTCGAGCATGGTGGCGAAGTCCTCCTGCTGTTCCGCCGCCTCGGCTGCCAGCGCGGCCGCGCCGCCGCCGGTGGTGATCTTCTCGATGGCGACCTCGATGCCTTTGCGCAGGTCCGCGGGCGTCTGGTAACGGTCCGCCGGATCCTTGGCCAGCATCAGCTTGAGGACTTCGGAGACGGCAGGGGACAGCTTGTCCAGCTTCTCGAAAGGCGGTGGCTTCGAGAGATGCTGGCTCATGACCTGTGCCATGGAGCCGGCAAAAGGTGCCTGCCCGGCCAGCATGTACCAGAGCGTGACGCCGAGTGAATAGATGTCCGAACGGGTATCGATCTCCTTTTCCTCGAGTTGCTCGGGGCTGGCAAAGTGCGGAGTGCCGACAAAGCCGCCCAAGCTGAGTGTAGCGGCGTCTTCGCCATCGCCCGCGACCGAGGCCTTGGCCAGGCCGAAGTCGATGACCTTGGCCACGAGTTCGTCGTCTTCGTGGACGAGCATGAGGTTCGCCGGCTTGATGTCGCGATGGACGAGGCCGTGCTGGGCCGCGGCATTGAGGGCGCGGGCGACCTGGCCGGTGATGTTCAGGGCGAGGATGGGATTCAGCGGTCCCTGACGCTTGATGAGGGTATCGAGCGTTTCACCATCGATGAACTCCATGGCGTAAAACCATGTGTCACCCTCGGTGCCGAGGTGAAAGACGGATGCGACGTGCCGGTGGCGAAGCTGGGCGGCGGAGCGCGCCTCGCGGACAAAACGCTGCCGGGCGACCTCACTATTCAGGTAGGTCGCATTGATGACCTTGAGCGCTACCGGGATCCGCAGGCTGGTGTCAAAAGCCTTGTAGGTAATGCCCATGGCGCCACGACCGAGCTCAAAAAGCGAGCCATCGTCGCGGGTAAAAACTTCGTAGTGATCGAAGACAGCAGTTTCAGGCATGAAAAATTTTCGCGTCGCCTATTGTGCAGGCAGTGTCAAATGTTGCAGTTTTCCGCGACCTTCCGCAATGTGCAATCAGCAATCTGCCGTTCTATCCAATGGGAGCGAAACTTTCGATCCAACCAGCCCAGACCGACGCCTTTGACGTTCCCATAGGGAACACGGCGACTATTGGTCGGACACGGGAGAATACCGTGTGCCTCAGTTTTAGCCCGCTCGTGTCGCGGCAACACGCCCTGATCCGCTGTCACAATGGCTGGCAATACCAGCTCATCGACCTCGGCAGTCGCAATGGCACCTATGTGAACGACGAGCGGGTGGTCATGCCCGTGACGCTCGTGGATGGGGCGCGCATCCGCATTGCCGACAATATCCTGATTTTCTCCGAGCAGAGCGACGAAAGCTCGGGCGAGCACAACGCCATGACGCTGGTAGGGACCATGGGCGGCAACGACCATAGCGTCGTGCAGTCGCGCCCGGTGGCGCTGCTCGTCTGCGACATTCGCGGCTTTAGCACGATGTCTGAGACGATCCCCAGCGCGGATATGGCACAGATGCTCGGCGCGTGGTTCCGCGAGACGGGCAACCTCGTGGCGCAGAGCGGGGGCACGATCGACAAATTCATCGGCGACGCGATGCTGGCCTACTGGGGCGCAGCGGGCAAAGGCGCTGCGGATTGCGGCACAGCTTTCGCCGCGGCGAAGATGATGCAGACGCTGGCCGAGGCGCGGAAATGGCAAAACGGCGCGCCCTTCCGGATCGCCGTGGCCCTGCACTACGGCAAGGTCACCTGCAGCAACGTCGGCGTGGCCGCCGAGCGCGATGCGACGATCATCGGCGACGCCGTGAATACCGTCTTCCGCCTCGAGGGTGTGTCCAAGGAACTCAACCAGCGTGCGGTGATGTCCGGCGATTTTGCCGAACAGATGCCGGAGCTCATGCGGAAGTTCACTGACTTCGGCGAACGCACGCTCAAGGGCAAGAGCCAGCTCGTGCGGGTGTTTGGCCTCGGCGAGCAGCAGCCGTGAGAAGTAGCGAATGATGAAATGACGGCGGGAGAAGCCGCCTGCCCTCCGACTTTCGCCTCTGGTTTCCGAAGTTAGCGGAACGCTTTGGGAACATCGCGCAATCGCGCTCGCCGGCCGTGAACTCACTTGTCGGCGGATCGGCGCTCCTCTAACGTCCGGCTCGGCTCTGATTCCGAGCGGCCCCCCATGAACATCTCGCATTCCCTTCGCGTGTTGCGTCTGCGTTGCCACCTTCTATTTGCCGTTGGGTTCCTGACCGTCGCGATTCCTGTTCATTCGCAGAACACCTCAGGAGCGCCGCCGGTGACTCAGGCATCGCCGCGCCAGACGATTAACTTCGAGGGCATGCGCATTGTCTTCCCGAAAGGGGATGCGGATGTGGTCGAGCAGCTGAAGCCGGCGCTGAAAAAATTTCGCGAGGAGCGGCGGCGCGCGGCTGATGCGGAAGCAAAGGAAATCGCGCAATGCCTCTCCGGCGCGGAGATGAAAGAGATGTTTCGCAAGCCGGTGGCGGCATTTCTGGCGCGCGACTCGTTGGGCAGTGAATACGATGCGCGATGGGCGTTGCTATCGCAGACGATGCGTACGGTCGCGAATGCCACGCGGGCCTGGTCGGGTGATCTCTCGGAGCTGCAGTTGTGGCGGCAGGAGGAATTGGCGCCATTCCAGACGCGCCCCGATGGAGGCGAAAATGAGGAGGGATACTGCTATCGATTTCCACAAGTTTCCTTCGGAAAGAACGGAGCCCGCTTTGCCCTGCATCCGCCCTTTCTCGTCCCCCTGTTCGGCGTCGACCTCATGCTGAAGCTCAACGGGCTGACGGAACCCATGCGGCTCGACATCCCGCTCTTTTACAAGGCCGGCGAATCCCCGGAGGAGATTGCCAGATATAGCCGCAAGTTTCTCGAGGAACTCCCACCATTTCTGCACAAGGAGAGCGCGACGAATGGATTTGGACTCACCGCCGCGCTGCCGCGATGGCTGTACGAAAATCTCTTCCTCGGGGAAATCGAAGCCAGCGTGGTTGAGCGCAGCGCCGCGCGGGAGACCGCCCTCGCGGAGGGAATCGCGCGCATCCTGTTGTTCGCCCAAGTCCTGAAGCAGGATGGCGAGAAGAAGACGGGCGAGGAGTTTCCGAAGCTCCTTCCATTTGCGATCAATGGTTGGGATCTGTCCGATCCCGCGGAAATTCTCCGCATCCTGGAAAAGCTCGATCCGCTGGAGAAAGTCGACCGCGCGAATGTCAGCGAGCGGATTTTTGCCCGCAATCTCATTGCTCTCGCGTTGCTGCAGCTCGGCCAGAAGGACGCCGGCGGGCCGCCGATCCTGCACAAGTTCAAGCAAGCTGGCGTAGCGATTCCCGACGGCGGTTTCACGATGGATTCATTCTGCGCCGCCGTGGATGCAGCCTACGGCGAAAAGGATCTGTTTCGGCGCACCGTCGCGGCGAAAAAAGCCGAGGCCCTCGATCAGTTGCGCCAAGGGGCGGCGCGTCACAAAGAGGAAGTCGCCAAAGCCGGCGAAACTCCCGCGGCGAAAGCGCCGGCCGCCCCCGCACCGCCACCCCATCGGGAGTCAGCCAGGTTCGGCGGGCTGACCATCACCTATCCGTCGGAATTTAAGGCTGCGGTGGAAATCGTCGGGCCGGAGTATGCGAAGCTGCTGGCGAAAGCGCGCGCGTCGACGGAGGCATTCAGTAAAAGGTCTGCCGCCCCGGTCACCGCGGAAGCGGCCGGTATCGATGCGGATATCGGCGCCCTGCGAGCCTATGGCATCGAGCCCAATGTCAATGTCATCCGTGAATTTGCCGCGCTCCTGAGCGCGATGAGCGATGGAGCCCAACTTTCCCGTTGGTTTGTCTCGGGCGATCGGATGCAGATCTGGGTCAAGGAAGACATGGTGAGCTTTCTCAAGCAAGGCGGGCAACTGCCGGACTTCTCACTCTCCCCGGATGGCGAGGGTGTCTCATGGAAGGTTCCCTTGTTGATTTCAGGGAACCTATCGGATGCCTCCGCGTCTCCGGCAGCCAGCCCGTCAGACGCTCGGGCAAAGATCGTGAAGCGGATCGATGCGATTCCGCGTCCCGAATATCCGATCGTCATCAAGCGCCAATCGCTGCCTGGCAATTTGAAGGATCCCGCGGCAGTGGCCGCATCCATTCGGAAAGGCGATGAAAAGATCTTCGGTATCATGAGTGAAGCGGCGGAAACTCCCGAAGCGGCATCGCGCAACACCGCGGCCCTCGGCCCGCTCTTTGACCAGGCGCAAGCGTGGTTCCTGGTGGCCCACGAAACGACCGAGTGGGCGATCGTAAACACCGTGATCAAAAGCGCGGATCGCCGATGGTTCTGCGACGGTCTGGCAAATTGGGTGGCCATGCAGGACGTCGACCGGCGCTTTGGCCCAGGGAAGGGAGCGGAAGCCTTTGCGAAAAGTTACGACGCTGCCGAACTACGGAAACAGGCGGCCAAGGTGGACCTGCTCGCCTGGCCGACCGAAGAGGACATCAAAAACGGCAGCCGCCCTAACGTTGAGAACGTGCCCGCCTACTATTATTTCGCCACGCTCGTGATGCAAAAAGCCTGCGCAGGCCGGGGGGCGGACTTCATCAAGCTGTGGCTCGATGAAATCCGCAAGACCCCGCTGAACCGCGCCAACGCCGGGACGGTCTTCGCTGCCTACCAGAAGCTCACAGGACAGGACCTGAAAAACATGATGGGCGAGGTTGTGAAGGAATGATGTGAACGCTGCGGAGCGCCCCAGGGCGCCCTGCTGGGTATTTGCGATCGCATCATTCGCATGCCGCCCATGGAACCCCTTTTCGAAACCTGGTGACAAATTACAGTTTAAGACCAGGGCGAATCTTGCCGAGGAGTTTGGCGCCGATGCCTTTCACCTCGAGGAGATCGTCGAGCGAGCGAAACGGACGTGCTTTGACGATGGCCTCGGCGAGTTTGCGGTTCATGCCCCTGGCCTGGGCGAGGTCTTCCACGGACGCCTTGTTGATCGAAATGCCATTGCTCTTGAGGATCTTCGCGAAGTCGATCCCGTCAATATCCGCCGCGACCGGCTTGGCTGTTGTTTTGCGCGCCACGGCTTTCTTCGGCGCAGCGACCGGAGCTTGTGCTACGGCAGGAGCAGACGCTGTCGGCATGGCTTGGGGTGCGGACTGCAAGTAAGGTGTGTCGAAGTTGACGTGGTCCCGCGTCTGGAATCCTGCTGCGGTCCACTCGCGTAGCATGGCGACGATCTGCCACGCACCGGCAGGTGGTGTCGTGAACGGGAGATCAAAAGTGCGGGACCGGTATTCCCACTGTCCCGGCAGTGCGTCGAACGCGGCTCCTGCGAGAGGGAATCCACTGAATGCACCGCCTTCGTAGCGAGTGGGAAGCGCCCACAATTCGATCGCGAGAGTCCCGCTGAGATTATCCGCAGGCCGTGGATTCTCGATGGCTTGCAGCGAAAGGCTGACGCGTGCATCGTCGATCCGGTAGCCCACTGCGCCGCGCAAGGCGGGGGCGTAGAAACGCTCGCTCCGCGGATAGACTCGGTAATCGTGAACCTCTTCGCCAGTTACGAGCGCGAGAACCATGACATATTCCGTCCGGCCCGCGGGTGTTTGTGCGTGGGTAGCGACTTCAAAGGCGAGCGTGTCGTCAGCGACTTCCCCGATCGGCGGAAGAGTGACCTCTGCCACGAGATGGCCGACGAGTTCGCTTCCCGGAAGAGGCGCCGCGGGACAGGCCCAGAGTTGCAAGGCCCACGAAAGGGAATGCGCATCCGGCGTGTGGACCGCGAACATGGCGTGAAGATGAACCGTGTCGCCGTCGAAGCGGTAACCGTGTCGCTCACCGAGCGACACCGGTCGCTCGTCGTGCTGATTGGAAAGGATTTTGGGATGCGCGAAAATTTTCATAGGGGCGCCCGATAGAATCGAGAGGTGCTGTCGCGTCAAACGGAAAAATCCCAGCGGTCGGTAGCCGTCGTCGCCTCGAGAATTCCCAACTCCATGTGCGAAAACGAGCTACGTCTGATTGCTGCCACCGAATCCTGTTTCACCTTATTTTTTGAAACAGCCTCGGCATATCTCAACTGGAAGGACTGAGCAGGCGGTGTATTTCGGCCTCTTGTCCCTAAAGCGCTTCGCTAACTTTTTGTTCGTTGCCGGTGAACTCTAAACCACAATCGCAGAGCCATGAATGGATCAGGGATTCGGTTCATCCGAGCCCCTCTTCTTTTAGCTGGGAGGCTTTTCGCCATTGACCACCGCAAATATGGATCGATGCATTACTACATGAAGACTTCCCTCAAAAGCGCAGTCGCTCTCATTGTTCTCCCACTCGTTTTGTCCATCACGACGAGCGCCGCCGATGTTGAAGGCACGTATAAGTGTGAAGGTGATAACCAAAGGGGCGGCAAATACACCGGCACCGTGACTATCGCGAAGCAGAACCAGACCTACCGCGTTGTCTGGAAGCTTGCTCCGAGGGAAACTTATTTCGGCCTCGGAGTCTTGCAGGGAGACGTCCTTGCCGTTTCCTACTACGAATCAAGACTAGGCGTTGTCGCTTACAAAGTGGAAGATGACTCCAAGCTGGTCGGCAAGAGAGCGATGGTCCAGGGGGACGGCACTGTAACCACCGAGACTCTGACAAGGTAGTCGGGCAAAAGATCTCCCCCGGTTTCTTGAGTGAACGCCAACCAGGGCATCGAAGCCTGAATTGCTTCCGCGTGAGCCGTCAGTAGGGATAGTGGTCGGACAAAAACAGTTTCTTGAGCTCTTTCGTGCGATTCTGAGTGGTCGCTTCGAGACAGCGAATATACATCAATCCTTCGAGCGAACCGCCCTCTTCGCCCGTGCCGTAGGCCTCGGCAGTCTTGTCGCGAAAGATGATCCACGCGCGCTGGGATTCCTTCAGCGCGGCTACTCCTTTCGGGCTGAGTCGCTCGAGGACCGCTTTGTAGACGGTGTTGAGTTCCGCGTCCGCCTTCTCGAAGTCGTGCTGCGCAGTGTGCTTCATCTCGACCATCGATTGGCCCCGCACCGGCACCAGTGCGAACGAAGCCATCGCGAGTAGACTGAAGAGCCAAAACTTCATCGTGAATGGAAAGAAATGCTTCGCGGCCCGTGGCTGCCGCACTTCGCTTTCTTTATCTTTTGACCGCGAAATCCGCCAGCTCGAAGACCTGCCGGATTTCGATTACGTCGCCTGGGTCTGCGGGGCATCGTTGGACCCATTTCAAGACCTCTTCTTTTGATTCCGCTTCGACCAGCCAATAGCCGCCGATCACCTCCTTGGTCTCAATGTAGGGGCCGTCGGTCACGCTCGGTTTGCCCCCGGCGAAGGAAACGCGCGCACCGGTGTTTTGTGGATGCAGGCCATTGATGGAAATGATTTTCAGGGCCTTGCCCAGCTCGTCATTGAACTTGCCCATCTCCTCGATCTTTTCCGGATCGGGGACAAAGCCCGGGTCCACCGTTTTGCCGCCCTGATAGACAGCGGGAATCATCAGCATCATGAATTGCATGGTAGTATTTCTCCTTTGGTTTGAATGGTTCTACATCCTGGTCGTTCGGTATCCTCGTAATTCGACAGCTCGGCCAAGTTTTTTTTGGTGTTCGCGCCAAGGACGCAAAGAACACCAAGGAGTGATC
>JBGGMZ010000544.1:0-9892 GCA_041287745.1 Chthoniobacter sp.
TCTTTCCGGTCCAAGGTGCGACGATGACTCCCTTTGGCCGCATCTCGAAGAACGGCGCACGGAGTTTTCCCATCGAAGATCGCACGAAGCCGTCTCCGGAATGGAACCACTATCATCTCGTCGCGGATCGCGGTGAGCTGCGCCTTTCGGTGAACGGGAAGGAAGTGACCGTGGGCAAGGAGTGCGTCCCGCGGAAGGGCTATCTCAGTCTCGAAGCCGAGGGCAGTGAGGCGCATTTCAAGAATCTGCGGATCAAGGAACTGCCATCCTCGAACACGCCGCCCGAGCAGACGGCGAATGGTTACGAGGGATTCAAGCCGCTCTTCTCCGGCCAGGATCTGAGTGGCTGGAAGGTCGCGGGTCCAGCCGGCGAGGTTTGGAGCGCGCGGGGTTCGCACTTCATCAGCAAGGCGGGTGTGAAAGGCGATGGCCTCGGCTTGTGGAGCGAGAAGCACTTCCGCGATTTCGTGCTCTGTGTGGATTGGAGGCTGACGAAAAAGCCGGAGCCGACCGCCACCGAAGCGGGTGGAACTGCCATCGCTCTGCGTGGGGATTGGAACTCGCAGATCATCATCGGGGGGCCGGGCGTCGGTTCCGGTGGCCCGGCGACACCGCAAGCTGCGATACCGCCGAAAGTGAATGCCGATGCCCCGATCGGTAAGTGGAACCGCTTCTTCATCGAGGTTAGAGGGGACAAGGTAAAGGTGACGTTGAACGATCAGGTCGTGAGCGATGGCGTGCAGCTCAACGGAATTCCGGCGGAGGGGCCGATCGGGCTGAAGTACTGCGGCGACGAAGTGGAATTCGCGAATGTGTTTATTCGGGAACTGTAATGTCAGATCAGGCCGAAGGCCTGTCCTGACAGTGCGCGATGGAGCAGAGATGGACATTCCCTTTCCACTCTCACCTTCCACTTTGCGCGTTACTGCTCGTTCGGCGGCACGGCGTCGGCCTTGGTGACGATGGAGAAGCCGCGCCGCTCCTTTTCCGTGCGTGGCTCGAAGTTTTCCCAGACGAGACGCATCTGGGTGGGGGAGACGACCTGCCAGCGCTTGCGATCGGGTTTGGTGACGAGCGAGCCTTCGTAGCTCTGGATGCGGGGGAGTTTGCCGCCTTTCCATGCGAGATCTTCGACTTTCAGTCCGTCTTTCAAAGTCACATCGGCTTGCAAGCGTCCGATGGTGCCCTGCCACACGCCGCCGGTGGCGGTGGTGTAGTAAAAGAAATGGATGCCATAAACCTGCGAGCCGCTTTCGGTTCGGTAGCGGCGCTCGATGGTCACGTCCTGCCCCGGTGGGAAGGTGACTTCCAGCGCGTGCCAGGCCATGAGACCGCTGTCCTTGTCCGGCTTCTCGACCGGCGTGTCGATTTCATCGACCTCCTTCACCCAGCCGTAGCGGAGCTTCGCTTTCCGCTCCTGGCCATTGACGAAAGTGCGCATCCCGTGGAGCACCCCGGAGAGTGGCGTCTCTTGCTCGATGGCGAAGATCTTCTCGCCTTTCGGGTCGCGCCGCCGCGCCTCGATCTGAGCGGCGCCGATGTCCGGAAAGCCGACGATCTGCACGGCGGGCGAATCCTTCTTTGTGTTGCGGAAGACGAACTTCGCTTGCACCTCGGTCCATTTTTTTCCGAAGACGATATGCAATTCCTCGCTCTCCATACGGATCACGCTTTCCGGGCCACGCAAGCCGCCGACTGGCGCGGGGCCGTAGCCGCCTTCGTTCAGCGCGGTGTCATTGGCCGAGAGTCGCAGCGTGGTCGCGAGCAGAGTGAATGCGATGAGAATAGTGCGGACGGTCATGGTAAGAGAGGGTGGGTGGAATGTGGAGATCGGCCATCCGCTACCGACCCGCGCCACTACGAAAGCCGGACGAGGTCGCGCAGGAACTGGAACCAGATGAAAATCATTCCCCGCCAGGAGTAGCGGATTTCGCCTGCGGCATTTTGCGTGAGCACACCGGCGGCGATGTTGTGATTGATCTGCGCGCGCAAGTCTTTCTGGATCTCTTCCTGGATCCGCTCGGCGTCCAATTCATCGAGGTCATCGAGCCGGACGCGGTTTTGGTTCAGGAATTGGCGGTGGCTCTCGTAAATCTGCAGGAAAGTTTGGTCGCCGCGGAGACGATTCACGCGCCACTGCGGGACGAGCTTGAGGCTGTAGCTGAAGGGATAATTCCACGTCGTCCAGATCGTGCCGTCCTTCGCGCGGGAGCTGACGCTGAGGTAAAAGAAAGCGACATCGCGCTGGTCGATGAGGCAGATCGCCGACTGCGTGCGCTCGGCGGCCTTGTAAAAGAGGCGGAAGAATTGCGCGTAGTCCTCCCAATCCCAGCCTGAGTCGCTGACATGCTCGAACTGCTCGCCCTCGATCTCCGTGGTGATTTCATCCAGTGCGGGGAAGGTTTCCGCATTGGGCGGGGTTTTGGGACGCAGGTTCTTTTCCAGCGGCAGGGTGAGCCGGCGGACGCGGGTGAGGATCTCCAGCCAGGGCAGGAGCAGCCACGTGGCGGCGCAAAAAACGCCTACGCCCCAGTAGCCGGTCAATTTCCAGCCGGCGACAAACGAGGTGGCCAGCACACCCAAGGCTCCGAGCTTGCGGAGCAACGGGTGGCGGAAGCTGCGGAGAGCGTAACTGAGAAATGCTACGCCGAAGATCAGCAGCAGGTTGGAAAACATCAGGGGTCGATGCTGTGCTTTTTTAAGAAAACTGCAAGTTCGTCCGGCCCAAAGTCTGGTAGAACGAGCCCATCCGCGGTGACCATCGTGGGGGTGAGGCGTTGTCCGGAAAGACGGATCATCTCGTCGTAGTCGGCGCGCTTCGCCTCCACGTCGATCAACGCGTAGCGGTAGCCGTGGTCATCGAGCCACTGCTGGGCTCGCACGCACCACGGGCACCACGTCTTGACATAGAGTTTCAGTGCTGGGGTCATTTCGCCTGCTCCGTTTTCCACTTTGCCGCCTGGCCTTCGAGGTAATGTTGCACGTTGGTGCGATAGGTCGTGAGCTGTTCGGGAGTGACGTCTTTTTCCTCCACGACTTTGATATTGATGACACTGGTGGTGAAGTTGGTCCCGGCGAGTTGCAGCACGGCCTTGCTTTGCTGCTCCTTGAACATGACGAGCGGAAAGGTATCGCCCTTGTCCATCATCCACCGGGCGCCATCGGCCAATTGGACAGCCGTGTCCTGGGTGAGCACGGCATAAAGGACGAAGCGCTTCTTTTCGGCGGCTTGCAGGCTGCAGCCGAAAACCAGAGTGAGGAGGATGAGGAGGAAACGATTCACTGCGCGGGTAGTGTTCCGTGAGCGGCGCTGAAAATCAACCGATGATCGCCTCAGGCGGAACACCGGTTGAGAGGTGATAAAAAGTCTTTGCATTCAGCGAAATTTCTCTAGTCTCTGCGGAGCAAATACACCTTAGCACAGCCCTCGGAGTTGCGGAGATTGTCAGTTGAACCTGTTCAGTGACGACTTCAAAGCTCGTCACCGAAGACCGCGCTTAGGCGAACAGACTAAACTACATGGGCAACAAACTCTACGTGGGCAACCTCTCGTTCAATACGACCGAGACGGAACTCCAGGATTATTTTGCACAGGTCGGTCCCGTGACCGAAGTACTCCTCGTGCAAGACAAGTTCACCGGTAAATCGCGCGGCTTTGCGTTCGTCACTATGTCGAGCGAATCCGACGCGCAAACTGCAGTCACGCAACTCCATGGCAAGCCTTTCGAAGGCCGCACGTTAACCGTGAATGAAGCACGGCCTCGTGAGGATCGTCCTTCGGGCGGCGGCGGTGGGTATGGCGGTGGGGGCGGAGGCGGCGGATATCGTGGTGGTGGCGGAGGAGGAGGCGGTGGTGGTGGATATCGCGGCGGTGGAGGTGGCGGCGGCCGCGGCGGTGGAGGTGGAGGGCGTGGTGGCGGGGGAGGTTATCGCGGCGGCGGTGGTGGCGGCGGCTATGGTGGTGGGGGTGGTGGCTACGGCGGCGGCGACGACCGGTAATATCACCGGCGATCACCGGCCATTCTGGCCCAGCAATATTTTCAAGCGCGGTCCCGGTTTATCCCGGGCCGCGCTTTTTTCCTATGAAGCGAGCGCGCCCAATTTGCATTCCCGCTGTGCTGTAAACAGCCTTGGAGCGACTGCCGAAAAAGACTGCCAAATCGGAACTGCCTGGAAGCGCGCCGTCGCTTCGAGTCTTGGCGATCGCCCCTCAGCTCCGGGGAACGCCTACCCTACTTTTTCGCCGGCTTCCGCTCCTCCGGCTTGCGTTCGTAGATCGTGATCGTGGTGATGAAATCGACAGCCCGCTGCAGCACGACGTCGCGCAGTTGCGCGGGTGGCTTTTCGCCACGGTTTTTCTGCGCTGCCTGAGCGGCGTCGAGGTCCGGATTTGTTCCGGCGACGAGCGCTGCCTCATTCAAGCGGGGACGTTCAGTCTCAAAGACAAACTGGCTGACGCCTTTTTCCAGTTCTTGTTTCAGGATCTTTTCCGTGGTGTCGACGGGCACGTCCACGGCCAGGTCCGGCTTCACTCCGCCGGGAAAGACCGGCGCACTCGCTGGTAGCGAAACTTCCGCTACCGCGACCCGCAGGAAGCGGCCATTGCTCAGCGGAAACTCGGAAAACTCAGCGGCTTCACCGCGTGTCTGTTGGCCGATGACGAGCGCATTCACGTGGGTGCGCAGCACGGCGGCGATGACCTCGGCATTTCCCGCGGTGCTGCGATCGACGAGCGCCACGAGGATGCCGGTGAATTTCGGCTCGTCCTTGGAGGTGAGAATTTGCTCCTGCTTGATATTCGGCTTCTTCACCGAAAAGAGCACTTTGCCCTTTGGGCAAAAGCGGCGGCAGATCTCAGCAGTTTGCTCGAAGTCGCTGCCAGCGGGAGTGGCTCGCAGGTCCACCACCACGGCGGGCAGTTTCGCGTCCGTGAATTTTTGCAAGGAGGCGTCCAGTTCGCCCACGTTGGCCGGGGTGATGCCGCCCACGCGCACGTAGCCGATGCGATTGTCGAGAATCTCCGAGCGGAAGGGGCTGGTCGCAGCTTCGCCATTCACGGAGCTCTCGACGATCGTGGCGCCGGGAGTGATCCGATCGATGAGCCCCTGCACGGTGGCGCGGCGCTGCTCGGCTTCGGAGAGCGCATCGGGTTTGATGTAGTTTTCCTTCAGCAGGCGGATGACCTGGTCGAGTTCCGCATCGCTGAGTGCATCCACCGCGGTGCGCGTGGTGAGTGGCGCTTTGCTTTTCGGCGCCGGATCGGCGGCTTGCCCGTGGAGCAGGGCGCAAGGCAAAAGCGACAAAGCGGCCAAGGCGGGAACCACGGGGAATTTCATAGGGAACTAATGAGGCTAGGCGCTCAGGCCCTTGACTGCAATATCGCGTCGGAACTGATGTCCTTCGAAAGCAATGCCATCGACTGCGGCATACGCCCGCTGCCGGGCGGTGGCGAGATCGGGAGCGAGAGCGGTAACACCCAGCACCCGGCCGCCGGCGGTAACGACCGTGCCACCCTCCTGGCGGGTGCCGGCGTGGAAGACGGTGACGCCATCGGGCGATTTTTCCAGGCCGGTGATGACCTTGCCGTTGGGATAGCTGCCGGGATAACCCCCGGACGCCATAACCACGCACACAGCGGATTCGGGCTTCCACTTCGCCTGTACGCTGTCCAGCCGGCCATCGATTGTCGCCTCCAGCAGTTCGACGAGATCGCTGTCGAGACGCGTAAGCAGCACTTGGGTCTCAGGGTCGCCGAAGCGGCAGTTGAACTCCAGCAGCTTGGGCCCATCGGCAGTGACCATGAGCCCCGGAAAGAGCATGCCGCGGAAGTCGAGACCGTCCTTCTTGAGGCCGGCGATGAAGGGATCGAGCACCTCGCGCCGGACGCGTTCCTCGAGTTCCGGCGTGAGCAATTTCGACGGCGGGCTGAAGGTGCCCATCCCGCCGGTATTGAGGCCTTGGTCACCATCGAGTGCGCGCTTGTGATCCTGCGCGGCGGGAAAGAGCAGATAGCTGCTGCCATCGACCAGCGCATGGATGGAGCATTCCTCGCCCTCGAGGAATTCCTCGATGAGCACCTGCTTGCCCGCGTCGCCAAATTTGCGCGCATCCATGATCTCGTGCACGGCGAGGCCGGACTCCCAGGAATTCTGCGCGATGATCACGCCCTTGCCCAGCGCGAGCCCATCGGCCTTCACCACCAGCGGATGTTTGGCCCGCTGGCAGAAGCGTTGCGCCTCGCTGCTGTCGGAAAAGCTGCCCGACTTCGCCGTCGGGATGCCGTGACGCTGCATGAATTCCTTGGCGAAAACCTTGGAGGATTCCAGCCGCGCCCCGCTCTGTGTGGGACCGAAGATCCGCAGGCCGTTCTTTTGAAAGAGGTCCACGATACCCGCGGCCAGCGCGTCATCCGGCCCGACCACAGTGAGATCGATGCCCTCGCTCTTCGCAAAGTCCACGAGCTTCTGCTGTTCGGTGATCTTGATCGGCACATTCGTGGCAAGTTGCGCCGTGCCGGCATTGCCCGGCGCGCAGTAGAGCGCCGGAGCCCGGGGCGATTGACGAAGTTTCCAGACGAGCGCGTGTTCGCGCCCGCCACTGCCGAGGACGAGGATTTTCATGAAGCGAGGGGCGGGAGCTTAGTGGCGTGGTGCAAAGTGATGCAAGGCATCGGTGGTGCTGCCGTCGTCACGGGTCCAGCGCAGGAATTGCGCGACGGCGTTGGCGAGGAATCGTTTGGCCTCCCCGACCGCCTCGGGCAGGGCGAGCCCTTTGGCTAGGCCAGCGGTGATAGCGGCGGCGTACGTGCAGCCGGTGCCGTGGGTGGAGATACCCTCGATAAAGGGTGCGGAAAATTCCTGCGCTGCGCCGTCCGGTGTGCAGAGCAGGTCAATCGCCGGATTCAATCGCAGGTGGCCGCCCTTCATCAGAAACGCGCGATCGTACGTGGCCGACAACTCACCCCCAGCGGCGCGCATTTCATCGAGGCTCGTCACGGGGCGGCCGAGCAGGGTGCGCACTTCGTCGAGATTCGGCGTGATGAGCGTGGCCATGGGGAAGAGGCGCTCGCGATAAAGGGCGATGGCGTCACGCTTCAAGAGCGGGTCCCCGCTCGTCGCAACCATCACGGGATCAACGATGATCGGCGGCGGCTTCGGCAGCTTGGCGAAGCATTCGGTGAGCGTGTCGCACACCACTTCGATGATCTCGCACGAATACAGCATCCCGGTTTTGAGCGCGCCGATGGGAAAGGCCTCGAAGAGCAGTCGGATTTGCTCCGCCACGATCCGCGGCTCGATCGGCTGGATGGCGCTGACCTTCCCCGGCACCTCGGCCACTACGCAGGTGATGGCGGTGACGCCGTAGACCCCGAGCGCGGTCATGGTCTTGAGATCGGCTTGGGCGCCGGCGCCGGCGCTGTTATCGGAGCCGGCAATGGTAAGGCCAACGGGAAACATGGAATATCGATTGCTGTTTACAGGAACGTGATGGAATGGTCGCTATCGAGCGCCCCCCGCTATCAGAAATCAGAACACCCGAATTCGAAACCCAAAATGTCCGCCTTTACCGAACTTGCCGGTCTTTCCGCGAACGTGGATCGCGTCGTCCACATGCCGCAGCTCGAGGCGCCGCCGGATCGTCCGCACCCCTTCGTTTACTTCATCACCATCCGCAACGACTCGCCCGCGGTCGTGACGATCAAGGGCCGCAAGTGGATCGTCACCGATGCCGGCGGACAATGCATGGTGGTGGAAGGGGATGGAGTCGTGGGGGAATTCCCACGGCTTGAGCCGGGCGACCACTTTACGTATAACAGCTACCACACCATCGGTTCCGATAGCGTCGCGGAGGGCGCCTACTTTGGCGTGACAGCGGCTGGCGCGCCAGTCTTCACCCGCATCCCGCGCTTTGAGATGCGCGTGCCAGTACGGACGGTGTAATCGTCCGCGGTTATTTCGGGTCGCGCGGGCTCACCTTGCGCGGCTTTCCGGGATTTCGCGGGGGCTTCACGCTCGCGAGGCCTTCCTCGGTGATGACCACATCCATTTTCTGGTCGTGATGCTCGATCGGCAGCGTGTCGACGATCTGCAGGGCGAAGCAAACGCCGATCTTGTGCGTGGTCGGCGGAAGCGAGGCGAGGTAGCGATCGTAGTAGCCGCCGCCGCGGCCAAGCCGCTGGCCCCCTTTGGTAAAGGCCAGACCAGGCACGATAATGGCCGTGATTTCCATCGGCGGCACGACCCGCGCCTCCGCCAGGCCATGCTCCCGGATCTGCGGGTGCCACGACGACGTAGTGAGGTCGCTGATTTTTTCCACCTCCACGAATTCCATCCGACCCTGCGCGAGACGGGGGTAGCAAAAGCGCCGGGGAAGGACCTGCCAGAGCCGCTCAACATCCGGTTCGCTCGCAATCGGTGAGAAGAGCGCGATATATCCGTTAGCGAGCAGCGCAGGGTGCTCCGCGAGGGTCGCAACCAGGGCGCGCGACTTCTCGTCACGCATCGCGCCGAGGGCGGCGAGGCGGGCGCGCATTTCGCGGCGAAGTTCGGCTTTGGTCACGAGGGCATTACAAATGGCACGCTACCCGCTTGGCAAGAACACGAAACCTTTGCGTCCTGCCGTGAGACGACTAGAGTTTTTCCTGTGGCGAACCCCTTTCGCAAACCCAAAGCGGAAATCAAGAAATCCGAGAAAGCCAATGGCGTGCATCCTCCCGCACATGTCGCGGGCGCTCGCAAGGTGGGGCTGAAGCCCAAACAAGGCTGGCAGAAGCGGAACTTTCTCACCGAGGTGCTCATCCCCTCGCTTTTCGAGCCGCGCTCCGGCGAGCACGCTGAGCCCACGTTTCCCGAACTCAAGGATGGCGAGATCGGCCTCACTTGGATCGGCCACGCCTCCTTCCTCATCCAGACGCGCGAGCACAATCTGCTCGTCGACCCGAACTGGGCCAAGTGGCTGAAAGTCTTCAAGCGCATGAAGCACCCTGGCCTCCAGCTACATCATCTGCCGGCCATCGACGTCGTGCTGGTCACGCACGCCCACTTCGATCACCTGGACCGCCGGTCGCTGCGGCAGGTCGCGTCGGATCAACCGATCGTCGTGCCCTTCGAAGTGGGCAATCTCGTCCACGACCTCGGGTTCAAGAGCGTCCACGAGCTGCACTATTGGGAGGATTATATGCACGGCCCGATGAAGATCACGCTCACACCGTGCCATCACTGGGGCGCGCGTATGTTGCACGATTCCCATCGCGGCTTCGGCGGCTTCATTATCGAGGCCGGCGGGCGCACCATTTTCCATTGCGGCGACACCGCCTACTTCGATGGCTTCAAGGAAATCGGCCAGCGCCACAAGATCGACGTCGCCCTGCTGCCCATCGGCGCCTACGACCCTCCCACCGGTCGCGACGTGCACATGAATCCCGAGGAAGCCGTCCGCGCCTTCATCGACCTCGGCGCGAAGCAGATGGTGCCCATGCACTACGGCACCTTCCGCCTCAGCTACGAACCGCTCCACGAACCGCCCGCCCGCCTCCTGGCCTGCGCCCGGGAGCACGGCGTCGCCGACCGTATTTCGGTGATGACCGAGGGGCAGCCGATGGTGTTTTGATTTGCATTATGCCTTCACCATACGTGGGCCGCGAGCGACAGTGGCAGGGAGTTCCGATCGAGTTGAGCCCCGAGTGGCAGCGGATCTTTTCGGCGTCTCAGAGCGGGCTCGATGTTGAGGGGCTCTGTCCTGCTTGCAGATTACCGACATTGCATCGCTGGTTCAACAGGCCGCGTAGCTTTGGTGCCGGCTATGAAAAAGAGGGGTTCCGAGGCCACGGTGGAGAATGGGAGTGGTGTAGCTCTTGCCATTCCTACGAACATTATTCCGGCTTGGTGCCCAG
>JBGGMZ010000545.1:0-9471 GCA_041287745.1 Chthoniobacter sp.
ACGGTGATCGCCAGCGGCGCAGGGGGCTCTCACTCTGCGTGAAGCCGCCTGAAAATTCACCAAGGAAATCCCGTCGCCGCGCCGCCCGTTAGAAAAAAGCTGCCGGGGAAGGCTTGCCTGGGCGCCATAGGCTCGCCAGACTTCGCGTCCGCCATGAAAACGAAAATTCTTTTCGTCTGCATTCACAACAGCGCGCGGAGCCAGATGGCGGAGGCCTTCGTGAATCGCTATTGCGGCGAGCACTTCGAAGCGGAAAGCGCAGGGCTCGAACCCGGCCTGCTCAATCCTATCGTCGTGGAAGCCATGGCTGAGGACGGCATCGATATTTCGCGAAACTCGACGAAGTCTGTGCAGGACATCCTGCGCACCGGCAAAAGCTACGACTACGTGATCACGGTGTGCGACGAGGCGAGCGCCGAGCGCTGCCCTGTCTTCCCCGGCAGCGGCCAGCGCCTGCACTGGGGCTTCCCCGATCCCTCGCAATTTACGGGCATCCACGCCGAGCGGCTGGAGCATACGCGCAACGTACGCAATGCCATCGCTGCGAAAGTGGCCACCTGGTGCGAGGAACTCTCCGGCGTCTGCAACGCCGCTTGCTGAGCGGACGCCACGGAGCGCATTCTCCTTTTCCGCACGCCAGTCGCTGGTGCGAAGCCGTTCCCCCCTCATGCGCTATCGTTCGCTCTTCATCCGGCTCGGCCTGGCCATGGTGTCTGTCGTGCTTCTCTGCGTTCTCGTCTATGCCGGCCTCGGCTGGGTCGTGTGGTCGAGCCAGCCGTGGCTCATTGGCTTTCTCGGCAAAGAAACCTTTGCTCGGTGGCGAACGAGTTATGCGGAAGCGGCGACACGATTGTTTCCCGGCGATGAGGATGGCGATGGGGTGTGCGACGGACTGGAGTTTTTCTACCGGACGGATCCCAAGATCTCTGCCAGTCACCCCCACCTCACCGTCCTGAACTCGCGCGGCGGCGGCCGGGAGGAAGCGAAGGCCAGCTACGATATTCCCATGGCCCACAAGCTTCTCGTGCCTTGGGGCGCCCCCATGACGGCGCACTGCCGCCTGCTCGTTGCCGGAGCGGAACACAGCTTTCCCGCCCATTTTTCGCTCCACATCCGACCGCCCACCCCGGTCGCCGTGGCCCTGCCAGGCCAGCCTCCCCGCGCGAAAGAGTTAATCGTGCCTGTAAACCGCAATGGAGAGTTTTCCTTCGATCTCCAGTTGCTCCCATGGGCGCTCCAGAATCCACGATCACGCACTGCGCTCATGTTCGGCAACGCTTCCTGGACGGACCTCTATGGCACATTTTGGGTCACCAGCATCTGGCCGGAAACACCGATCTCACCGACCGTGCAAGTCAACGAGCCCACCCGAAAGGACAAATACCGCCTGGTGGGACTGCATTGGCCGCCCGTTTCGTCCAGTGCCGAAGCCATCCTCCTCGAATCGCGCGAAGCCGTCGCCACCGCCGAATGGCACCCTCTGCTCATCCTCGCCGGTCCGGAAACGAATGCCACCGTCACCCAAAAGGTAGAAGGTCTTTTCGCGCCGCAAGTGAAGGAACTCCTATATCGCGTGGTGCCGATCCATTTCGAGCCACCGCCTTAGAGCCTCTGTCAAAAGAAGTTTTCGAACCCGGTGGGGTGGCGGTGTTGAATCAGGAAAGCAAGAACGCAGGAAAGGAAGACGAATCCTTCCTGCTTTCCTGCTTTCCTGTTTCGCCTCGTTTATCCGGAAGGTACTCTTGGCAGGTGCTCTAAGCTCGTCGGAGTCGACCCGGTCCCGACTACCTTCTCTTCCGTGCGCGTCGCGAAGTGCGGCCCTGACTCAGTGGTTTCCCCTACGCAAAAGTCCTCCCATAGTCGTTGATATTATAGGATTTCTTGTTATTACGTGTAAATGCCTACCTGGCGTGCACGATTTTTCCTATTTTCACTCGTTTGGCTGCTCACCATAGCCGGTGGCCTCATCGGCTTGGCCCGTTATGAGCAGGATGCCGGTTCGATCGGAAAGACACCCGCGCAGTGGCCAGCCCCGCCGGGCATCGCCCTCGACCCATCCCGGCCTACTTTGCTCATGTTTGCGCACCCGAAGTGTCCCTGCACACGGGCCAGCATGGAGGAACTCAACCGGTTGCTGGCGCGAAGTCTGGGGATGGTCACCCCTCACGTGGTGTTTTTTAAACCGGAAAAGGATGTGGGCGACTGGGCAGGAGGTGCGTTGTGGGAGAGTGCGAAAGCCATTCCAAGCGTGATCGTAGACACGGATACCGACGGGGCCAAAGCGCGCCTCTTCGGCGCGGAGACCTCCGGCTACGTGGTGGTGTATGATCCTCACTGCAAGTTGCTGTTTCACGGAGGCATCACTGCCGGGCGCGGGCATGCCGGCGATAACGCCGGAGAATCTGCCATTCTTTCCCTCCTCACTACTCACGACACCACCGCCGTCGGGGAGTCGCGCGTCTTTGGCTGCGCCCTTCTCAATCCACACCAGCCCTCCCCCGTTCAAGTGACCGCATGCACCAAGTAATCGCGACTGTCCGAGGGACGGAGAATTACATTACCACGCGGCGCGACGAACTGTTTCAGGAACAGCAGCAGAATATCATCGAGCATACCGATTGGCTCTTCGCGCGATTGATGACGTTGCAGTGGCTGGCGGGAGTCATCGCGACGTTTCTGCTTTCACCCCGCTCCTGGTCAGGGACCGAGAGCACGGTTCATCCTCACGTCTGGGCCGCCTTGCTCCTGGGGAGCGCCATCACCGGCGGACCGGTCCTGCTGGCGGTCACACAACCCGGCAAAATCCTGACGCGTCACGCCATCGCCGTCGGCCAGATGTGCATGTCGGCCTTGCTCATTCACCTTACCGGTGGGCGCATCGAAACGCATTTCCATATTTTCGGCTCGCTCGCCATCCTCGCATTTTATCGCGACTGGAAAGTGCTGATCTCCGCGACGGGCGTCGTCTACCTCGATCACCTTCTGCGCGGGATGTTCTGGCCGCAATCGGTCTACGGAGTTCTCACCGCGCCGATGTGGCGCTCGCTCGAGCACGGCGGCTGGGTCGTTTTTGAAGTCGCGTTCCTGCTCATTTCCATCCGGAAGAGCCTCAGCGAAATGTCCAACGTGGCCGAGCGCCAGGCGAAGCTCGAGGCATTGAACGAAAATATCGAGCGAGCCGTCGCGGAACGGACTACGGAGCTGACTCGCGAGAACACCGAGCGCCGCCAGGCGGAAGCGCGTCTGCAACACAGCCAGGCGCAGCTCGCTCAGGCGCAGCAAATTGCCCATGTCGGAAGTTGGGAGTGGGATATCGCTGCTGACCTGGTCACATGGTCGGACGAGACGGCGCGTCTCTATGGGCAAAGTGCGGCCGACGTCGGGTCGCCCATGGAAAAATGTTTCCGCCGCCTGCATCCCGACGACGTTGCCCGCTCCAGGTCTGTAATGGAACAGGCCATGCGTGAACTGAAGCCTTTCGAATGCGAACACCGCGTCCTCCTTCCCGATGGAACGGAGCGCATCTTGCATGGCCGCGGCGAAATCATTGCGGATGAAAATGGGAAACCGGTGCGGATGATCGGCACGGCGCAGGACATCACCGCCGCCCGGAAGACCGCTGAGGCCTTGCGTCGCAGCGATGAGCAGCTGCGACAGGCCCAAAAAATGGAGGCCGTGGGCCGCCTGGCCGGCGGTGTGGCCCATGATTTCAACAACCTGCTCACCGTCGTCACCGGCTACAGCGAGTTCCTCCTTCTCCGGCTCGAGGAGAAAAGTCCGCTGCGCCGGGAAGCCGAGGAAATCCAGCGGGCCGCAGAACGCGCTGCCGCGCTCACCCGCCAGTTGCTGGCCTTCAGCCGCAAGCAGGTGCTGCAACCGCGCGTGCTCGACCTCAACGAGGTCGTAAGTGGCATGGAGAAAATGCTCGTGCGCCTGATCGGCGAAGACATCGAGCTGCGCTCTGTCTTCGAGGGCGACCTTGGCCAGGTCCGGGCGGACCACGGCCAGATCGAGCAAGTCATCCTCAACCTCGTCGTCAACGCGCGCGACGCGATGCCGCGCGGCGGAAAATTGACCATTCAAACGGCCAATGTCTTCCTCGATCAGAAGACGGTATTCCGCAATCGCGGGCTCGAGATCGGCGATTACGTCATGCTCGCCATCAGCGACACCGGCGTGGGCATGACCGATGAGGTGAAGGCGCATCTGTTCGAGCCATTCTTTTCCACCAAGGGCGTGGGTAAGGGCACGGGCCTGGGCCTCGCGACGTGCTACGGGATCGTCTGCCAGAGCGAGGGGGACATCCGCGTCTACAGCGAACCGGGCTCCGGCACGACGTTCAAAATCTACCTGCCACGCCTGATGGAGCGGACGATTGAAACCGCCGCGCCGAAGCCCTCCAACGAGATGCCTCGCGGCACCGAATCGATCCTGATGGTCGAAGATGATGCCGCGGTGCGCAAGCTGGCGAGCGCCGTGCTTTCCCGTTGCGGCTACCGCATTCACGAAGCCGGAAACGCCGTGGAAGCGCTCGCCTTGATCGAGCGCCATCCGCCTTTCGATCTCGTGATCACGGATGTAGTCATGCCGCAAATGAGCGGCAAGGAACTCCACACGGAAATCATGAAACGCATGCCGACCGTACAGGTCCTCTTTATCTCCGGCTACACGGATGACGCCCTCGCGCACCACGGTGTGCTCGACGAAGGATTGTCATTCCTCGAGAAACCCTTCTCCCCTGCCCGCCTCGCTCAAAAGGTGCGTACGGTGCTGGATACCCGCCCTGCGGCGCCCGCGCTTTGAGCGCAAGTTTCGCCAGCGTCCGGACCCGGAATACCGCGCCACCGGCGTCCTCGTAAGAACGCGCACCCGGCAGATTCCGCATCCTGACTGCGCGCCCGGTGCACCCATCCGATGGTGGTGTCCTAATTTGAACACGTCGTTTAAACAAACGTGGATTGTTCCACAAGAGAGGGATGCGGCATGAGTAAGCTTCCTCCTTGGTACGAACACCCCTTCGGGCTGATAAGCTGGTGGGATATGAACAAGTTTGGGGCAGAAGAGTTCTTTAATCTTGGTCACTACCTGCGCCACGTTAAGGAGATCGTCGAAACCTTCCACAAGGATCACCCCGAGGATACGCTAGAAGAAAGCAGCGTGCCGATTTTCAAGGACCGGCTGGAAGAGGCTTTGCGGGTCGTCAACCAGATTGGCCTGAGGGTGAGTGCGAAATGGATTAAGGATGCCATCGAATCCATAAAAGAGGGGCAATCATTCGATGAAATAAAAGTTTATATACGCGCCATTGCAGGGACGATACGCAGAGAAATGGAAGGCCAGTTTTTCCTGTGGATTCCAGAAAGCCACGCAGCGGTATATAACAAGGACGCAGAGTCTATTTTAGGCGCGGAATGTTGCGCCAGATTTAAGTCGATTCAGTTGGAAGTTGAGGAAGCGGCGAAATGCTTTGCGGTGGAGCGCTACACCGCGTCCGCGTTCCATTTGACGCGCGCCACTGAAGCGGGGCTAAAGGCAATCGCGAAAGCCATTGGATTCGTCCCTGCAAACGACAATTGGACTTTGGTTTTTAGGGAGCTTGGAACCCAATTCAAGATGCTTCCAGCGGCACGCCCCGCCCACTGGCAAACCCACGAAAAATTTCTCGAAAAGGTATGGGGTGATCTTAGGGCTATTAGCAAAGCGTGGCGCAACGACATAGCCCACTTGGTAGACACCTACACCGAAGAGGAAACGAGAGAACTGCTGACAGTGATTCCAATGTTCCTTCGAGATTTGTCAAAGCAGATGGATGAGAACGGTAAGCTGTATAAGCTAAATCGCAAACCAAAGAGCACTAAGAAGCCGAAAGCAATCGCTCCCGCGCCCAGTCCGAAACCGGCAGCCCTTTTGCCCTTGCCGCCGACTCAATCGCCTTCAATTCCGAAGGAGTGACGCGGGCACGGATCATCTCCGTTTTCGCCTCACCCTTCGGCAGCTTCGGTCTCCCAATTTTAGATTTTTCTTTCTGTGCCACAAAAATAGTTGTTGCCTTACGATATTTGTGTGGCACAATAAGTCAAATCCAAAGTTTATGAGCAACAGCCTCACTCCCGAAAAGCAGGTAGCGGTGATTTCCTCCCTCGCTGAGGGAAGCAGCATTCGCAGTATCGAGCGCATCACGGGCATTCACCGCGATACAATCATGCGTCTTGGGGTGAAGGTTGGCGCACGGTGCGGCGAAATCATGGACAGTCAGATGCGGAATCTGGAAACGAAGGTGCTCCAGTTTGACGAAATCTGGGGATTCGTCGGCAAGAAGCAGAAGCACGTGAAGCCGGGTGATCGGCTCGATGGGAAGGGTGATGTGTGGACGTTCGTTGCGGTTGACGCCGAAACGCGCATGGTCCCCGCCTATCTCGTTTCATCCACTCGCAGAAAGCATGACGCCGTCCAGTTCTGCGAAGACGTTGCGGCCCGCATCACGCAGCGCGTCCAAATCTCCACGGACGCCCTTAAGAGCTACGCAGACGCCGTAGAGCGGGGTTTCGGTGCCGATGCCGACTACGGCCAAATTCTTAAAGTTTACGGCCAGCAAGACGCGAACGAAGCGCGCCGCTACAGCCCCGCCAAGCTGGTTAGCGTGAATCGCGCTATAGTCCGGCCAGCCTGATCCTGCGCTCATATCCACGTCCTATGTGGAACGTCAGAACTTGACGATGCGTATGCACATGCGCCGCCTCACTCGGCTGACGAATGCGTTCAGTAAGAAGCTCGAGAACTTCCAAGCTGCGGTCAGCCTTCATTTCGCGTATTACAACTTCGTGCGAATCCACAAGACCCTGCGAATGACGCCAGCGATGGCTGGAGACGTTACAGACCGCATCTGGAGCGTGGCAGACCTCATTGGCCTATGAGCGATCTACTGGACACCATACAGCGCACCGTGGAGGCCACGGTTAAAGGAGCAGTGAAGCACCGCGAAAGCGTTCCAGTGGTGGAGACGTTTCGCGGACAAACCGTCTGGGAGGGAATAGTGGAGGTTTTCGACGTGGCAGAGCCGCCGCCCGCTGTGGCCTATGGATGGGCCGTAGAAAGTGACCAAGGGCCGCAATATGTGACCGTGAAGGGCGTTCCTCCTGCCGATTCACCGTTAGGTGCCGTGCGCGTCTGGTTGGTCAGTAAGGCGAGACAATGAAGGCTTCCGACATTCGTATTTTCGTGGAAAGAGAGTTGGGATGCAGGGCGACGCATTTCGAATCAACCACAATCACATACAAGGATAAGGGATTGCCGTATTCGCGGGCTGTTGAGGCCTTTGATTTGGAGGGGCATCCAGAGGTGAGGCGGGCCTACGTTTGGAGAACTGAGGCGTCTGCGTTATCAGGAAAACCTGAGTTTCACATTGAACTCGCAACGGCGGGGGTAAACTCCGCTTTGGACGCGATAGAAAAGGCGTCCAAGTCCAGATGGGATCGCCACCTTCTGGAAGATTGATTCTGTGGAACAATCAAATTAGGACACTACCCATCCGATCGGGGGATTGACATGCATGCTACACTTTCTGTCTGGAAGTGGGGCCTGTGGAACATTTTTAGGAGAGAGCATAGTAATGGCCCAAAAGCGGTGCGATCGACTCTACTCACCTGGCAATCCGCTCTCTGTAGATCGCGTTCAATCGTGGTTAATCGCACCTAATCGTGGTGAATCGAAGGCCGAATTTTTCCTGCCGCGCATCCCGCTTTCAGCGTCTCGTGGAACAATCCGCGCCATTCAAAGAACGCATGTCTTTCACTCTCTCGATTGCAGCCTTGCCCGACCGGTGCTAAATGGCACGTCCCTATGTTGACTTTTACCAAGATGAATGGCGCTGGGAATGACTTCGTGATGCTGGATAATCGCGATGGGAAGCTGGCGTTGGACAAGACCCAGATCGCCCGTCTTTGCGATCGCCATCGTGGCGTCGGGGCCGATGGCGTGCTGATGGTCGAGCCGGCGCAAAATGGCGGCGCGGACTTTCGCATGCGCTACTACAATGCGGACGGTGGCGAGGCAGAGATGTGCGGAAATGGGGCGCGCTGCTTTGGCCGCTTTGCCCAGCGCGTGAGCGGCAAGGCCGGCGACATTTCCTTCGATACGCTGGCCGGCAAGATCACGGCGCAATTCATCGGCGACAACGTGCGCATCCAGATGAGCGAGCCGCATTCGCTCAAGCTCAACGACTCGCTCGATTCCGGCGGCGAAGTGCTGACTGTGCATTCGGTGAATACCGGCGTGCCCCACGCCGTGGTCTTCGTGGACGATCTCGAGCAGGTGGACGTACGCCGCTTCGGCGCCGGACTACGCTACCACACCCACTTCGCGCCCAAGGGCACGAATGCCAATTTCGTCCAGCAGCTCGGCCCACAGAGCATCTCCATCCGCACCTATGAGCGCGGCGTGGAAGACGAGACGCTGGCTTGCGGCACGGGCATGGTGGCCTGCGCGTTGATTTTCCATGAGCTGACGGGCGCAGCATCGCCCATCGCGGTCAAGGTGCGCGGCGGGGAGACACTGGAGATCGCCTTCCGCCAGGATGGCAAGGTCTACCGTGATGTCACCCTCACGGGCCCGGCCGATTTTGTCTTCGACGGACAGGCGGCTTTCTGATAAAGTGCGGTCGTTGTCAAACCCACGTATGTATTTCGCCCCGGCGTTCCCATGAAAAAGAACGGAAAAAAAGTCAAGGGTAAGCGCGGTCGCAAGCCGCAGCACACCAAGCGCGATCTCGATATCGTCCGCATGCACAAGGACGGCGTCGTCCACCCGCGCATTGCCGAGCAATATGGCATCACGCGGGAGCGTGTCCGCCAGATCGTGGCCATGCACGAACTGGAGCCGCGCCGCATTTTCCAGCGGCGTCGCCGGGCCGAGCATGAGGCCAAGGCAGCCACTGAGGCACGCCAGCGCAAGGTGAAGCGCGAGGCGCGCCTTCAGGCGCTCTCCGCCGCGTGGAAGCGCGGTGACTCAATTTCGAAAATCGCCAGTGCCTTCGGCATTCGCACGCCAAACGCCGCGAATGCGCTGATTTCCTATCGCCGAAAACGTCACCCAGCGCTCTTCCCTCTGCGCAAACCGTGGGTGCACGGCAGCCGCTCTTCGAACAAAGCCAAAGCGAAGTCCCGGTAACCGCCACCAGCACCTCCGGTCGGCCGCGAGTGTCTGGCGCTCCTCTGTGGGGCGCCTTATGCCGCGTTCTCTTCATCCCGCCCTTCCGGCCCCTCCTTGCCTCGGCGCGGGTTTTACTATCCAAGGATTCCGTTCTCGCTTAGAACCGCACGCTCTATGTTTGCAGGCACTTATACGGCGCTCGTCACGCCTTTTGAAAATGACCGGGTCGATGAAGCGGCTTTCACCCGCCTCGTCGAGGGCCAGATCGCCGGCGGCATTACCGGCATCGTCCCTGTAGGGACGACCGGCGAATCCGCCACGCTC
>JBGGMZ010000546.1:0-12743 GCA_041287745.1 Chthoniobacter sp.
TCGGAATCGTAAGTGACCACCTTGATGCCCTTGTCCTTCGCCTTCTTCAGCGCGGTGGAAATGCCTTCCTTGTTTTCGCAAGCAGCGGCGATGACATCGACCCCGAGCGTGATCCAGTTCTCGACAATCTCGTTCTGCTTCGCGGGATCGGGCTCCGTCGGCCCATCGAAGAGCAATTCCGCGCCGGCTTCCTTTGCTGCCTCTTCGGCACCTGCTTTGCACGAGATGAAGTAAGCGTTCCCCTTGCTCTTGGGCATCAGCGCGATGGTCAGTTTCTTGCCGCCTGGGCCCGGGCCGGAGGTGCTTTCGGGCGACTTGTTGCAGGCGGACAAAATGGCGACCGAAGCGCAGAGAACGAGAGAGAGGAAACGTTTCATGAGGAGGGGGACGCAGATTGACGCGGAGGACGAAACTTGGCGAGCAGCTTTGGCAGCGCGCTGGCGCTGAGAGCGGCGAGGAGAAGCGCGCCCGTGAGCATGCCTGCCATCTCGCGCGGCTGGCGGGCATGGACCAGGCCATTGTTGAGGACGGCGATCGCCGCCACGCCGAGCAATGTGCCATGCACCGAGCCGATGCCTCCGAAGATGCTCGTGCCGCCGAGCACTACGGCGGTAATGGCCAGCAACTCGTAACCCGTCCCCGCATCGGCCTTCGCCTGTCCGAGACGCGCGGTGTAGATGATCGCGGCCAGCGCCGCTACGACCCCGGTGAGAATGTAAGCCTGTGCGATGCGCCGCTCCACCGGCAGTCCTGCGAAACGCGCGCCTTCCGGGGCGAAGCCGATCGCTCTCAGCGAACGTCCAAACGTGGTCTGGTGGACGAGCAGCCAGATGGCGACAGCGACGGCGAGGAAGAACCAAACCTGCGTCGGCAGCCCGGCGGTGTGCCCCTGCCCGAGGGCGAGGAAGCTGGTGGGGAAATTGGTGAAGGTATCCACGCCGCGCGTGATCGCTTCCGCCAATCCCCGGAAGAGCGAATAGGTCCCGAGAGTGACGATCAAGGCCGGCAAACGCAGGCGGGCGATCAAGAGAGCATTCAGTCCGCCCGCGAGTGCGCCGATCAGCAGCGTACACACTGCCGCCAGCGGCAGTGACATCCCGGCATCGCGCCACAGTTTCCCGAAGAGAATCGCGCACAAGCCGAGCAGCGAGCCGACGGAAAGATCGATGCCACCGGTGAGAATGATCGGCGTCATAACCAGCGCGAGCAGACCGATCTCCGCCGAATGGCGCATGAGGTCGAAGGTATTGTCAAGGGAGCCGAAGCGCCGCCCGACCGAGTTGAAATAGAACCACTCCGCAACCAGCACGAGCAGGAGGATCATCTCGTGGCGGAAGAGCAGCGCGCCGATTTTTCCGCGAGGATTGGATGTGGTAGCCGGAGTGGACATCTCAGGTGGTCGGTTTGCGGCTGCGCAATCCATCGAAGATCACGGCAAGCAGGATGATGGCGCCTTGGATGGCCTTTTCCCAATAGGCTTCGACGTGTAGATAAGTGAGCGCGGGATTGATGCAGGCGAGGAGGAGGACGCCGACGAAAACGCCCCAGAGATTGCCTCGTCCGCCGGACACCGCCACGCCACCGACGACGGCCGCTGCAATGGCTTTCAATTCCAATCCAGTGCCTGATTTCGGATCCACCTGAGGCGATTGCACAACATTGAGAAACGCTGCGCATCCTGTGAGCACCCCCATGAAGACGAATACCACCAGGGTGACCCATCGCGGACGCAGACCGGCGAGCCGGGCTGCCTCAGCATTCGAGCCCACGGCGTAGAGGAATCTTCCGCCCGCGAGATGCTTCGTCGCCCACGCCAGTGCGATGAGCAGGACCATCGCGCAAATGATGAGCGCAAACTGCCCGCCACGCTGGCTCAGTCCGAACCACTGCCACGCATCCGGCAGATTGATGAACGCGCCCTGTTGCTTCCAGCGCAGGCCTTCCTTGAGGATGACCATCGTGGCCAGAGTGACCACGATACTCGGCAATTGCAGTCCAGCCACCAGCGCGCCATTTATCGCGCCGAGAGCTGCCCCGATGAGCACGGTAGCCGCAAAGACCGGCACCAGCGGCCAGTGCTCGCCTGCGAGCAAGCCCGCACAAACCCCGCAGAGCGCAAAAACGGAGCCGATGGAAATATCGATCTGGCGGGCGATCATGACCAGCGCGATACCGCAGGCCACGATCAGCGTCGGCGCCTCCCGAGCGAGACGCGAGAGCAACGGCTGCGGCTCGTAAAAAGCGGGCGCCGTCACGGCCAGCACCAGCAGGAGCAGGGCGAGGACGATGGCGACGGAAAGCTCGCGTGAATACTTCTGCATCACGCCGCCTCCTTTTGTTTCTGGCCGAGGGCCGCAGCCATGACTTCGTGCGCATCGGCGCCGCGCGGGAATTCGCCAACGATCGTCCCGCCCCGCATCACGACGATGCGATCACTCATCCCGATCACCTCGGGCAGGTCGCTGGAAATCATCAGCACTGCGAGCCCCTCGGCGGCGAGGCGGCGGATGATCTTGTAAATCTCACTCTTTGCGCCCACGTCGACGCCTTGCGTAGGTTCGTCGAGAATAAGCACCCGAGGCTTCGTGGCCAGCCAGCGAGCCAGCGCGATCTTCTGCTGGTTGCCGCCGCTCAGGCTGCCGCCGGGCGCTTGTGGACCTGCGGCTTTCACGCCAAGGTCGCGGATGAAATCGAGCGTCAGCTTCCGCTCGGCGGTGGAACGCAGCCAGGTGCCGGGAAAGATCTGCTGGTGAATCGCCATCGTCACGTTGGCGGCGATGGGCATCTCGAGAATTACGCCATGCCGCCGCCGATCCTCCGGGACATAAGCAATGCCGTGAGCGACAGCCGTCCGTGGGTCGTCAATCTGGACCGCCTTCCCGCTGAGTTGGATTTCACCGGCATCCGCCGGCGTGAGCCCGAAAAGAATCTGCGCCAGTTCCGTTCGCCCGGCTCCGACCAGGCCGGCCATGCCCACGATCTCACCGGCGTGCAGCTTCAGATCGATTCCGTGGACGCCGCTCCCCGCACAGCCAACGCTCTTTAGCGTGAGCACGCTGTCGCCCGGTCTACTTTCCGCTGGCGGATAGATCGCGGTCACCTCCCGTCCGACCATCATCTTGATCAGCGCTGCTTCGTTGATTTCATCCACTGGATTCGTCCCGACGGATTCGCCGTCGCGCAACACCGTCACACGATCCGCGAGGGCAAAGATTTCCTCCAGCCGGTGCGAAATATAAATCACACCTACGCCATCCGCGCGTAGGTCGCGCACCACGGCAAAGAGCAGGTACTGCTCCTTCTGGGTGAGTGAAGCCGTGGGCTCATCCATGATTACGATGCGCGCCCCCGCGCCGAGTGCGCAGGCGATCTCCACGAGCTGTTGTTCCGGCATGGAAAGCGTCCGCACTTCGCCCGCCGGATCGATCTCCGCGCCGATGCGGTGCAGCAGTTCCTTCGCCCGCGCCTGCCGCTCCGCCCAGCGCACCCCATGCGCCGGCGAGGCCTTTTCCAGCCGCAGCGCGATATTTTCCGCCACGCTCAGGTCCGGAAACAGCGCCGGCTGTTGATAAATGCACGCAATCCCCAACGTCCGGGCTTTTGCCGGGGTGAGGTGGGCGACCGTTTCCCCGCCGATCTGAATCTCCCCGTCATCCGGCGCATGAGCGCCGGTGATCACCTTGATGAGCGTCGATTTTCCCGCGCCATTCTCGCCCAGTAGCGCGTGGACTTCGCCGGGATGCAGGGCAAAGGACACCCCACGCAACGCCCGCACCGCCCCAAAGGACTTGGTGACTTGGTTGAGCTGGAGGAGGGGGGCCATGGGAGGAATTGCAGGGCCGATTAATCGAAAACAATGCCCGCGAGAAACCGAAAATTCCCGCTGCCTCAATCTTTTTGCTTAGCTTGCGCCCCTTCCGGGCATTACAAAACGTGCCCATTCCGCCCGACCGCCTATGCGCGTGACGCTTTTCATCCCCTGTTTTATCGATTCGCTCTACCCCAAGGTGGCGATGTCGATCGTGCAAATCCTCGAACGCCTCGGCCACGAGGTCGATTACCCCGAGGGTCAGACCTGTTGCGGGCAGCCGCCCTTCAATTCCGGCTACTGGGACGAGGCCCGCGAAGTGGCCGCGCGCCAACTCCAGGTCTTCCGCGATGCCGAGGTCGTTGTCTCCGCCTCGGGGTCCTGCGGGGCGATGTTCAAGAAATTTTACGGCGAGCTTTTCCATAAACGCCCGGAGGAAGCGGCGGCCAAAGAACTCGCGGACAAGACCTACGAGTTCTCCGAATTTCTCGTCAACAAGCTGGGTGTGCGCGATGTGGGCGCCCGCTTCGAGGGCAAGGTGACCTTCCACGATGGCTGCCATGGGCTGCGCGAACTCGGCACCAAGCAGGCCCCGCGGGAGCTCCTCCGCGCCGTAAAGGGTCTCGAACTGGTCGAGATGGGCGAGGCGGAATCCTGCTGCGGCTTCGGTGGCATGTTTGCCGTGAAGTATCCGCAGATATCCACCGCCATGGCGGAGGTGAAGTGCAACTCGATCATCGAAACCGGTGTAGAGTATGTGGTGAGCAATGACTCGAGCTGCCTCATGCAAATCCAGGGCTACCTCAGCCGCAACAGTCCGCGGGTGGTAAAGAGCCTGCACCTCGCCGAAGTCCTCGCCCAGCAATGATCAGCCTCTCCGAACCTCAGGAACAGTTTCAGCGCGACGCCGATCGCACCACGGCCGATGAGCCGCGCCGCGCGGCGGTACGCAAGGCGCTCGGTAATTACAAGATCGCCCGCGGCAAGACGGAGAATGCTTTCACGAGCTGGCAGCATGCGCGCGACGCGGCGGCCGCGATCAAGTACGAGGGCATCAATCATCTCGATCACTACCTGCGCGAGTTTGAGGAGAAATTCACCGCGCGCGGCGGAAAGGTTTTCTGGGCGAGTAACAGCGCTCAGGCCCGCGAATACATTCTGAATCTCGCCCGCGAGCGGGAGGTGAAATCGATCGTCAAATCGAAGGCGATGACCAGCGAGGAGATTCACCTCAACGATGCGCTGGAGAAGGACGGCTACCACGTCATCGAGAGCGACCTCGGTGAATTCATCCAGCAGCTCAAGCACGAGCCGCCCTACCATTTCGTCTTCCCGTGCATGCATCTGAAGCGCGACGAGATCAGCGCCCTTTTCGAGCGTGAGCTCGGTACGGCCAAGACTGATTCGCCCGAGGAGTTGACGATGATCGCCCGGCGATTCCTCCGCAAACATTACATCAATGCCGACATGGGTATCTCCGGCGGAAATTTCATCGTCGCCGAGACGGGGATGATTTCCATTACAGAGAATGAAGGCAACGCGCGACTCACCACGGCGCTGCCGAAGATTCATGTCGCGCTGATCGGCATCGAAAAGATCCTGCCACGCCTGGCCGATCTCTCGCTGTTCCTGCCCATGCTGGCCACGGCCGGCACGGGCCAGCAGATTACCTGCTACAATTCAATGTACGGCGGCCCACGCCAGCCGGGTGAAGTCGACGGACCGGAGGAGTTTCACGTCGTGCTGCTCGACAATCACCGCACGCGACTGCTGGCCGACCCGGAACAGCGCGATGCGCTGCACTGCATCCGCTGCGGCGCCTGCCTGAACGTCTGCCCGATCTTCAAGAACATCGGCGGCCATGCCTATGGGACGACGTATCAGGGTCCGATCGGCAGCGTCATCACGCCGCATTTTCGCGGGTTGCAGGATTGGAAGCACCTGAGCGGTGCCTCCTCGCTTTGTGGCGCCTGCACCGAAGCGTGCCCGGTGAAGATCGATATCCACCATCACCTGCTGCAGAACCGGCGGAATGCCGTCGCGGAAAAGAAGATTTGGTGGGAGCGTTTCATCTGGTGGGGATTTCGTCATCTCATGAAACGGCCATGGGCCTATAAGATGGCTATCCGGCTCGCCCCGCTCGGCCAGATGTTGCACCCGCTTGTGCTCGGCACGCCGGCCGATCCGGTGCAGTCGTGGACAAACACTCGCGACTTTCCCGAGGCCGCGCCGCAGTCGTTCCACGACTGGTGGCAGACGCGAAAGGGGGCGAAGAAGTGAATCCGTTGAATCCAAAGGGAGATCGCGAGGCCGTCCTCGCCCGCATTACCGAGGCGTTGCGCGAAGAAGCGCCGCTCCATCATGAGAAGCCGGAGAAGCCGGCTCCTGCCGGCCTGACCGCGCCGTTCCGCGAATGGCTGCCGCCGGTGGGCAAAAGCCGCAAGGAGCAGATCGCGCTTTTTGCCCAGCAGTCGGAAGCGTTGCGCACGGAATTTCTGGAGTGCCCTTCCGTGGCCGCCGCAGCGAAGCACATTGCTGGGCTTGCCGCAGTATTTGGATGGAAATCCATCGCCCTTCACGCCGGGAAGCTGACCGACGCCATCGCAGAGCGGTTGCCCGAGACACTCACGCTGCTCCGCGTCGACGGTGGTTACGAAAAGGAAGCGCTGGAGGCCTGCGATGCCGGTTTCACCGAATGTGAAACGCTGGTCGCGCAGACGGGTTCGGTGTGTGTCACCGGTCGCAGCTCCGGCGGGCGCGCGTTGAGCGTGCTGCCGCCGCACCATATCGCGATTGCGTCGAAGGAGCAGATGGTGACCGATCTCGCCGCCGCCTACGAACTGCTCGCGCAAAAGTACCAAGGCAATTATCCGAGCTTCATCTCCTTCATCACCGGCCCCAGCCGGACCGGTGACATCGAGCGCATCCTCGTCCTCGGCGCTCACGGACCGAAGAAGCTGACGGTGCTGCTGGTGCCCTGAGTATGGCATTCACGCTGCGATCTGTGGTGGTGCTGAGCCTGGCGATATTGCTCTTCGCCTGCAGCACTGACGACACGACCCCCATCCGGGCGGGTGAGGATTACGGGCCGAAGCCGACCAACCCGCAGGAGATCGCCACGCGCTGGTTCAACTCGCATTACGATCCGCCCGTGGCGCCGGGGGAACTGTCGGTGAGCGAACCAAGCAGAATCGCCGTCCACGACATCCTGCTGGGGCGCTCCGTCGGCTGGCAGATCATCCTCGGCCCGGAGAACAAGAAGGTGACCTATTTTACGGAGATGAGTTACACGCGCTTGATCGTCAAAAACGGGCAGATCATCTCGGTGACCTGGAGCGATCGGCCGTTTGTGGTCAAGGAGTAGGCCGGCGGACTCGAGCCAAGCGCCAAAACGCTGTCGCGACTTCGACGGTTAGATGCTCGCGTCGCGCTGCACGCTACGCAGGTGGATCGTCTTGTTTTCCAAATCGTGCACGGCGCGGATGTAGCGGACGGTGCGGCTCCTCGCGCGCATGAGGATGGAGTGGGTGATCGCTTTTTTGCCGATCAAGCGCACGCCGGGAAGCAGGGGGCTGTCGCTGATGCCGGTGGCGCAGAAGATGGCGCTGCGCCCGTTCACGAGATCGTCCACGGTGTAGACTTTTGCGAGCTCTTCCTCGCTGATTTCCTTGAGTGTGGCCGCTCGCTCCTCGGCGTCACGCGGCCACATGCGCAGCAGCATTTCGCCACCGAGCGCCTTCAGCGCGGCGGCGGTGAGGATGCCTTCGGGTGAACCGCCGATGCCCCAGTAAAGATCGACGCCGGAATCGACGAGCGACGGCGAGACGGCGGCGGTGATGTCGCCATCCGAAATCAGGCGCAGCGCGGCGCCGCACTTGCGCACCTGTGCGATCACGTCGGCATGGCGCGGACGATTGAGCGTCATGATCACGAGCTCCGGCACGCGCTTGCCCAAGGCATCGGCGAGGCGCTTGAGGGTGATTTCCATGGGGTCGTCGATGCAGATCGGCGCCATGCCTTTCTTGATCGCGTCCACCACTTGCGGACCGTAGGCCATCTTGGTGGAGTAAAACGTGGGGAGATTTTTCATGGCGTGGCCTTCGCCCTCCATGCGCTCGCTGGCGGCCATCACGGAAATGGCGTTGGGCAGGCCGTTGGCCGTGTTGCTCGTGCCGTCCACCGGATCGAGGGCGATGTCGAAGCGCGGGGAACCGACGCGCCAGGTGCCGAGTTGTTCGCCGAGAAAAATGCCGGGAGCGTTGTCCTTGATGCCTTCACCGATGACGACTTCACCCGCGATGTCCACGAGATCGAATACGCCGTAGATCGCGTCGCACGCCGCCGCGTCCGCCGCTTCCTTCTCACCGCGACCCAGCCAGTGGATGACATTCAGCGCGGCATTTTCGGTCGCACGGACAAATTCAAATTCGATCGTCCGCTCGGGGTCGGACGTGGTAAGGGAAGACATGGGCTGATTACGAAGGTGCGGCGGTTGCTTGGTCAAGGCAGGGTGTGAAAAACTTCACCGGCGCACGTTCGAGACTATGAAATAAATAGGAGTGGTTCCCCAATTTATTTCATAGTCTTCGAGACATCACGCGCCCAACCCGGCGAGCCGGGCGCGGGCCTCGGCCCACGGGGCGTGGAGGCGAGGCTCGTAGCGAGTGGTGGCAAAGGAATCACGGATCACCTTACGGGCGATCTCGAGGTCTGGCAGGAGATGCAGCCCGAGGAGTTGTGAAAGCACATTGCCGAGCGCGGTGGCTTCTACGGGACCGGCGAAGACCGGACGGCCTATGGCATCCGCGGCGAGCTGATTGAGCAGCTCATTTTTCGATCCGCCGCCCACGATGTGCAGAACGCGGACGCTGCGTCCGGTGAGACGCTCGATTTCCTCCAGCTTCGCGGCGTAGAGGAGAGCGAGGCTATCGAAGATGCAGCGGGCGTGCTCGCCGGGTGTCTCGGGCTCGGGCTGGCCGGTCTCGCGGCAAAAGGCGCGGATCTCCGCTGGCATGTCGGTGGGACAGTGGAAGCGCGGATCATTTGGCTGGATGAGCGAGCGCAGCGGCCGTGCCTCGGCGGCAAGCCGGGTGAGCGTGGCGTAGTCGTAATCGTGCCCTTCACGGGTCCAGATGCGCCGGCACTCCTGCAGCAGCCACAGACCGACGATGTTTTTCAAAAACCGGATGCTGCCACCGTAGCCGACTTCGTTGGTGAAATTGGCCGTGCGCGCGGCGTCATTGATCAAGGGCGAGGGCAATTCCACGCCGATGAGCGACCACGTGCCCGAGCTGAGGTAAGCCCAATCGTCGCCCTGGGCGGGTACCGCGGCTACGGCGGCGGCGGTGTCGTGGGTGCAGCCGGCGATCACTTGCACCGAGCCCAGGCCGGTCTCCGCTTTTACTTCCGGCAGGAGCGGTCCCAGCACCGTGCCAGGTGGCACGATTTCCGGGAAAAGACGCCGGGGAAAATGGAAATGAGCGATGAGCTTTTCCGACCAGGCTCCACGGCGCGGGTCGTAGAGCTGGGTGGTGCTGGCATTGGTCGCCTCGCATACCGCGCGGCCGCAGAGGAGGTAGTGAATCCAATCTGCCACGAGCAGTAAGCGCTCCGCAGAGTCGAGTAGGGGAGAATCCTCCGCCTGATCGGCCAGCAATGCGTAGAGTGTATTGATCGGCATGAGCTGGATACCCGTTTCCTCAAAGACGAGGCGCTCAAAATCCGGATTGCGCGCTTGGCGATAGGCTGCCTCTCGGCGGGTGTCGCGGTAGTGATACGGCGTGCGCAGAAGCGGCTCCTGCCCGCGGATGAGCGCGTAATCGATCGCCCATGAATCAACGCCAATACTACTGATTTGCAGGCCGCGTGCGGCAACGAGGCGCAGCCCGTGGAGGATGTCGCGATAGATCCCCAGCAGATCCCAGCGTTGCGAGCCGAGCACGCGCACGGGGCCATTGGGAAAGCGATGGACTTCCTCGAGGGAGAGCCGCTGACCATCGAAAGTGGCGAGCATGACACGCCCGCTTTCCGCGCCGAGATCGCAGGCAATGTGGTAGCTGGGGGATTTTCCGGACATCCTGCCGGGGATAGACCGCACGCGGGCGGGGCGTAAAGCGGCAAATCGTTAAGGCGCGCGATTCAGTTTGCCAAGCGGGCGGATTCGGGTTTGCGTCCGCCCAGTCCACCCATGAGCACCACCGCCTATTCCCTCGCGCAGGAGGTCTACGCTGCGCATGGCGCCGACACTGAGGCCACCCTCGAGACGCTGGCCCGCACGCCCCTGTCGCTGCACTGCTGGCAGGGCGATGATGTGCGCGGCTTCGAGCACGGCGCGGGCGAGCCGGGTGGGGGGCTCGCGGTGACGGGCGCTTATCCCGGCCGGGCGCGAACGCCGCAGGAATTGCGAGCCGATCTCGATCAGGCGCTGGCGCTTCTACCCGGCCGCCATCGGCTGAACCTGCATGCCAGCTATGCCGAACTCGGTGGCGCCAAGGTCGACCGCGACGCGTATGAGGTCGCGCATTTCCAAAGGTGGATCGATTGGGCCAAGGCTCGCGGGCTGGGGCTCGATTTCAACCCGACCTACTTCGGCCACCGTCTTGCGGACAGTGGCCTCACGCTGACGCACCCCGATGACGCGGTGCGGCAATTTTGGATCGCCCACGGGATCGCCTGCCGGCGCATCGGCGCGGAAATGGGGCGACAGCTTGGCACCGCCGCCGTGACGAATGTCTGGATCCCCGATGGATCGAAAGACCTGCCGGTAAATCGGCGCGGGCCGCGTGAACGGCTCGCGCAATCGCTCGATACCCTCTTCGCCGAAGCCATCGACCCCGCCTGTGGCATCGATTGTGTGGAGTCGAAGCTCTTCGGCCTCGGAAGCGAGTCTTTCGTCGCAGGCTCGCACGAATTTTACCTCGGCTACGCCATCACCCGGCAAAAGCATCTTTGCCTGGATGCCGGTCACTTTCACCCCACGGAGAATATTGCGGACAAGATCTCCAGTGTCCTGCAATTCGTGCCGGGCGTGCTTTTGCACGTCAGCCGCGGTGTTCGCTGGGATAGCGACCATGTTGTGCTTTTGGATGATCCCACCCGCGCCATCTTCGAGGAGCTCGTGCGGGGCGACTTTCTCAGCCGCACCCGCATCGGCCTGGACTACTTCGACGCGAGCATCAATCGCGTGGCCGCGTGGGTGATTGGCGCCCGGGCCGCCCTGAAGGCGCTACTGATCGCCTTGCTGGAGCCGTCCGCCCGCTTGCGAGAACTGGAGAGGGCCGGTGATTTCACCGCCCGGCTGGCTCTGATGGAAGAGTCTAAAGCGCTGCCTTTTGGCGCGGTTTGGGAAGAGCACTGCCGCCGTCAGGATGTGCCGGCAGGCATGCAGTGGCTCGATGCGGTCCAGAAGTATGAACGCGAGGTTCTTGCGGACCGAAAATGACCGGAAAAGGCGGGAATTGCGCCGTCAGGCATGACTTTTGTGCGATTGCGAAATTGAGAATGTCAGCGCGGTTCAGCGCAGAGAGGGCAAAGCGAGCTAAATCGCTGCCGGAGGGCGGATTGAGGCTCCTCACAGAGGAGAAATACGGTCAATTACGCAAAAATGCGTTACGTCGACTGACAACATATTAGCGCTTAGCAAATATAATTTTAATAGAAACCATAGGTCAGGCATGACCGTTGCTAAATAGAGTTCCATGATCTCACTCACCAGCCTGCCTGCTGACGCCGAACCCGAGACCGATGAAGATCTCACCGGCGCGGTGGCGGCCAACCCCTCGTGCTATTCCGTTACCATTTTCACCCAGCGGTGGAAGGAAGTTCGCGACTTTTATGTGGATATCCTCAACGCCCGCGTCCTCAGCGAGCGCACCGATCGCTACTGCGAAATGGACCTCGGTGGCATCCCGCTGACGGTCCGCCGTTGCGAGCATGGTGAGATGGTCAGCTATTTTCACCTCTATGTCTCGATGAAGACTCGTGACAGCGTGCTCGGCGAACTCCGTCGCCGCGGCATCATCGTCACCACCGTCGGGCCTTACACCAACTTCCGCGATCCGGAAGGCCGCGTGATCAAGCTGTCCGAAGAAAAGACGATCGTCTCCTGATTCGCCGAGCTGCGGTGGAGCGACAGGGCGCTCCCGCGGCATCATGAAGGGCAGTAATTATCGCGCGATGCGCTCCGCTCCGGCGTAAACATTCATCGAGCGTCCGCGCAGAAATCCCACGAGCGTTTGTCCGCCATCCCGGGCAAACTCCACGGCCAGGCTGGAGGGCGCCGAGATCGCCGCGACGATGGGAATACCGCCCGCGTGCGCCTTTTGCATCATCTCAAAAGACGCGCGCCCGCTCAAAAGTGCGATGTGCCCGTGCAGCGGCGTGAGTTTCTCGATGAGCGCCCAGCCGAGCAGCTTGTCGAGCGCGTTATGGCGGCCCACGTCCTCCCGCAGGGCGAGGAGTTTGCCGGCGGGATCGAAGAGGGCACAGGCGTGCAGGCCACCGGTACTCTTGAAGGTTTCCTGCTTCCGCGCGAGCCTTTGCGGCAGCGAGAGTAGCACGCTCGTTTTCACCCGCAGGTCGTCGTGCAGCGGTTTGCGCCGCTTGAGCACTGCGTCGATCGATGCCTTGCTGCAGATGCCACAGCTCGAGGAGGTGAACACGTGGCGCGTCAGCTTCTCAAAATCGAAAGTGTCCGGATGCGTGAGTGCGACATCCACGGCGTTTCCGGGGCCGGCGGCGCCTGTCTCGATGCAACTCGTGATATCGAAGACGTCCTTCATGGATTTAATGACGCCTTCGGTGAGGAGGAATCCGGCGGCCAGCTCGCGGTCGTGCCCCGGGGTGCGCATGACCACCGCGAGAGGGCGCCCCTCCACGCGGATCTCCAGCGGCTCCTCCGCAGCGAGCACATCGTCCTTCTCACCTATGGACTTTC
>JBGGMZ010000547.1:0-20428 GCA_041287745.1 Chthoniobacter sp.
GTTCTCCTCCCTGAATGCCGCGGCTGCCGAAGCCATTGACGATGACCGTGGAAGTATCCGCGCCGAGGGCGGTGGCAGTAGTGATCACGACCGTGCCCGACCCGATGACCGTGGCGCCGGTGTAGTCGTTGGCGGAGTTGGTGAGATAAAGGGTGCCAGTGCCGACTTTCGTCAGGCCAGCCGTGCCCGACACTTGCGAGCTGATGGTGTCGCTCTGGCCCGGGTCCACGCTGATCACGCCACCCGTCATGGTCAGAGCCGAGCCGGTGATGGTGTAGCCCGATGTGTTGAACGTCAAATTCCCCACCGTGATCGGCGTGCCGAGCGTCACCGTCCCTGCCGCGCCCGCGAAAACGGCGGTATCGGAGTTGGCGTTGACCCAGGCTTGATCGGAGGCGGAGGCGCCGTCCCACCAGCGCAGATTCGTCGTATCCCAAGTGCCGGTGCCGCCCAGACCCGTGGTGGGGGGAAGGGCGTTGTTGCTCGGATCGGCATCCCCATCCCAATAAACGGGTCCGGCATAGGCGAGCTTCGCCACGCCGAGAGTGAGAGCGGTGGACAGCACGATCCACGACGACAGCCGCCTGATAAAATGCTTCGAGATGTGCGCGGCTTTGCGAGAGTTCTTGGGGCTCGGCATAAGGAGAATTGCTTAAGGCGGGGGAATATCAAACAACCACAGTCGGGGGGCGCCTCAACGTGTGATTTGAAGCCTATGTCAACGCCCAGTCAAAAAGAAAAAGGGCAAACTTTTCCGTAAAAACCCCCACCCCCCCACCGACGGCTACCGTCGACTTACTCGTATTTTTATCTACCGCTCAGAGAAGGAGATAGACGGTAGAGTTCGCTCGCTACCTTTGAAGATTGGTCAGCGCCGAGTGTCATTACTGCAGTCCGGTTGTGCTTCGTAGTTTGAAGCATCGGAAGACCTATCACCGCCAGCCCTTGTGACACCGGATCGATCGTCAAGAGAGTGATTGCTTGAGACGATCAGATCGTTAAAAGAGGACTCATGGCCGATGCTCGTTCGCCCTCTCCTGGTTGGCGGCGCCTTTTAGCCGTCACGAATAACCTGTCTTTTGAACCGCACGTGCTTGCGGATCGGGTAGACACACGCGGGCGTTATCGTGAACAATTGTCAGCCGAGCTGCCCATGCTGATCCGATTGTTTGAAATCGGATCGGGAAAATACACCCCCGGCTTGAACTGGCACGAGCGATTGGAGCTGTTTCTACCAATCGAAGGCCGGGTCGTTCTGCAAAGTGGTCAGCGGCGCATCGAATTGAATCCCGGCGATTTACTCGTGATGGATCACCTGACGCCGCACGGCCCCGTGGATTTTCCCGGCTTCGCCGCACGAATCGTAGTGGTCAGTTTTCTTTCCGAATTCGTCTTCAGCCTGGGGTCGCCCACCCATGATTGCGTTTTCCTTTTGCCATTCTCGTTTCACCCGGAAGACCCGCCGCGCGTGGTGCGCACGGACAGCCCGCAGGCAAGCGATCTGTACGATGGGTTGGCAGCGCTCTTGACGGTCTATTTTGACAGACAAGCCGCCACGCCGCTTCGCGCTGCGGGGTGCAAAGCGATGCTGCTGCCAGTGCTGCATCGGCTCGCTCGTGCATTTCCTGCGGATACCGCCACGATAGAGCGTTTCCGGCGAAAGCAGGAAAGCGCCCGCCGCCTAGCTCCTGTGTTGGAATGGGTGCGAGCGCATTTGACGGAGAAGATGACACTGGAGCAAGCCGCCCGGCGAGTCAGCCTCAGTGTGCCACGGTTTACCCGCCTCTTCCGCGAGTCATCCGGCATCAGTTTCGTCCACTATGTGAATCACGCGCGCTTGCAGCATGCCGCCGCACTGCTCCGCGAAACCGCAATGACTGTCGCGGAAATAGCCCAGCACTCTGGATTTTCGGATCAAAGTTATCTGGACCGTCTGTTCAGGCGTGCTTTTGAGGTTTCGCCCACCTCTTATCGGAGGCAGTGGCGCATTCTGCTTGCGCCTTTGGGGTAATCGGATCGTCCAAAGAAAAGATTGGGAAATCCAAGCTTCTCGTAAGGATATCCCTCAGGTTGGAGGCTCGCTACCTGTGCTTCCCCCACTCTGCTATTTTTATTGCTGCGTTTCACTTTTCGTCCTTGGCGCATTCCATCCATGTTCCGCTGGGCCGTTGTCTTCCGTTCCTCGATTCGCGGCGTATGAGGTGAGTATGTCGGCCGGCGGCACCCCAGCCAATCCTTACACCGATATATCTGGCGATTGCGTCCTGACCGGACCGGATGGGCAAACCGTCCGCACGGTGCCCCTCTTCTGGGATGGCGGCACGACGTGGAAATTTCGGTTCGCACCCGATCGGATCGGCATTTGGAAGTGGCTGGTTAAAAGCGGGGACAGCGGGTTGAGCCAGCAGATGGGGACCTTTGAGTGCGTGACTTCGAACAATCGAGGCGGACTGCAATCGATGGTGGGTGCACCACCGCACTTCCAGTATCAAAACGGCGAGCACGTTTGGTTCATGGGCGACACCGCGTGGGCGCTCTTCACAGACGACGCCCAGAAGGAACATAACCGCGCCACGGCGGAGCACTACTTGCGCAATCGCGCGGCACAGGGATTCAACGTCGTCCACTCCATGCTGCTTAGCGAAGCCGGATGGGGCAATGCGGGCGGCCCGCCGTGGCTCGATCTCTCCAAGGAGCAGATCAATCCGGCTTACTGGCAGGAGGTCGATTCGCGGCTCGCCTTCGCCAACGCCCAGGGTCTTACGGTAGGGCTCGCACTCGCGTGGGGCGAGAAGAGCGGGAAGGAAAAATTTCCGTGGGGACGGTTTTCGAATCTGGAAGCTCGCCAACGTTATGCCCGCTACATTGGCGCCCGTTACGGGGCCTACGACGTTTACTTTCTTGTTTCGGGTGAATGGCACGGCGAAGTACGAAGCCGCAAATCCACCGAGGACGTTTTGCGCCGCGAATTCTTTGGTCTAGGCGACTCATTGCGGGCCGCCGACCCGCAGGGTCGCATGATGGGCATTCATCCGATGACGAGGAACGGCAGCGTGCGCGAATTCAACGCTGCCGCTTGGATGAGCTTCGGAGATTACCAGCAAAACTACACGGACCTTCATGGGCGCATTCTCGAATCGCGACGGTCTGACAAGCCGGTGGTCAACGGAGAATACGCTTACTTTCTTCGCGACCAGAACGGCGACGGCATCGTGGACAAGCCACACAGCGAGACCGTTGACACCATCCGCCACGCCACGTGGGATATTACGATGGGCGGGGGCTATTTTGTCACCGGCTTCGGCTCGACTTATATGGGAGGATACCGCCACCCCACAGCGTTCCTACCCGATGATCCGAAGAATCAGCCGTGGGTGGACCAATGCAGCTGCATAAAGCGGCTGTTCTCGTCGTTGGACTATTGGAAACTTGTGCCGCACGACGAATTGTTGACCAGCTCCATTCCAAGAGCCGAGAGGCAAAGCCAGGATGCGGCCACCTCCGAGAGACGCGCGGGAGAAAAGACTCCTCTGATCGCAAATTGGTGTCTCGCCGAGCCTGGCCGGCAGTATTTGCTGTATACGCGCGGTCTCAAGGCACCAGTGCGACTGGCCCTCGATAGCAGGGGCGGGCCGTGGAAGATAATTCAGTTCGATCCTCGTACAGGAGAGCGCAAGCCGCTCGGCTCGACGACGAATCGCGAGCATTTCGAATATCTACCGCCGGACGAGCAGGATTGGGTGGTCATCCTGGACTAACATGAAAGATCACCTGCAAACAATGAACCGTCCCCGCCGTTTGCGAGTGCATATCCGGCAACCGTCAGCCTCGCTGCGAGTATTTGCTCTCATCAACGTTGCCCGGATCATTTTGCTGGCGCTGGTTCTCTCGCACGGTGCGAATCGTCTGGGAGCAGCGGATACAACCTTTTTCCGCGCTGTGAACCTCAATGGCCCGCCACTAACGATCGACGGCCGATTGTGGGAGGGTAAAGACGCGGCCAATTTCACCTTCAAGGGTGCCACGTTTGAAAACCAAAAGGTGCCGCTCAAGCCCCCGACGGATCCAGCCAGGGCGCAGATGATTCGGAGCAGTGTCTGGAACCCCGGCAAGGCGGAGAACGGTCCCAAAGTGGAGGTGGAATTAAGCGGAATTCCGGCCGGTGTGTTTCAGGTCTTTCTGTATGTCTGGGAAGACAATCACAACGAGCAGTTTGATCTGTTTGTGAACGACCGGCCGGTGCTCGAAGGATTCAACAGCGGCAACGCGGGAATGTGGAAGAAGCTCGGCCCATGGAAGTGCGAGAGCAAAGGTGGGAAGATCAAGATTTCCGCCAAGGGCGGAGCGGCGAATCTCTCGGGCCTCGAAGTTTGGGCGGGCGACGGCAGTGTGCCGCAGACTGGGGGCGTGGAATTCGTGAGCGAGCCGACAGCCGAACAAACCGCATTTTTTGAGAACAAGATCCGGGCGGTGCTCGTGGAGCGATGCTACGAGTGCCACAGCGCGAAGGCAGAGAAGCTCAAGGGAGCGCTCCTGCTCGATTCACGAGCAGGTGTGATGAAGGGTGGCGACACTGGCCCGGCCATCACGCCGGGTGACTCCGATGCCAGTCTGCTGATCCAGGCCGTGCGCTACGGGGACAAGGATCTCGCCATGCCACCGAAAAAGAAGTTGCCGGCCGAGGAAATCGCCGCGCTGGAGGAGTGGGTGAAGATGGGTGCGCCCGATCCGCGGACGAACGACACGGTCGCCGCGGTGAAGGCCAGGAAGTCGATTGACTGGACCAAGGCGCGCGAATGGTGGTCATTACACGCGCTCGCTTCGCCACAGCCACCCGTGGTTGCGGACGAGGCATGGCCCGTGAACGATCTTGACCGCTTTGTCCTCGCGCGCATCGAGCAGGCTGGTTTGCATCCAGCGCCGGACGCGGAGAAACGCGCGCTCATTCGCCGCGCAACCTACGATCTCCTCGGCCTTCCACCGACGCCGGAGGAAGTGGGCGCTTTTCTCGCGGACGATTCTTCCAACGCCTTCGAGAAAGTCGTCGAGCGCCTGCTCGCGTCGCCTCATTACGGAGAGCGTTGGGGACGCCACTGGCTCGATGTCGTTCGCTACGCGGACACGGCCGGGGACAACTCCGACTTTCCCATTCCGCAGATGCACCGCTACCGAGACTGGGTGATCGGTGCGTTCAATCGCGACCTGCCGTACAATGAATTCGTGCGCGAGCAGATTGCGGGGGACCTGCTGCCTGGTTCGAACGAAGCCGAGACACAGGAAAGGATCATCGCCACCGGCTACATCGCAAATGCCCGGCGCTTTGGCTCGCGTGTGACCGACTACCCGCAGCACCTCACGATAGAAGACACCATCGACAATTTTGGCCGGGCCTTTCTCGGTCTCACCATCAACTGCTCGCGTTGTCACGATCACAAATTCGACCCGATTACGACCGAGGACTACTACGCGCTCTACGGCATCTTTCACAGCACGCGCTACCCGTGGCCTGGTATCGAACTGGAGCAGTCGCAGCGCGACCTCACGCCGCTGGCCTCAGCAGAAGAAGTCAGCGCCTTTCAAAAACAGAAAACCGAAGGACAAGCGCAACTCGATGCCAAGGTGAAGCAGCTGGAGGAGGAACTGAAGGCTGCACAAGACACCGCGAAGGAGCCTTTGCAGGCGCAGCTCAAAAACGCGAAGGAGACAGCGAAAAAATTCAACCGTACACCGCCGCCCTACGAGCTCGCCTACGCCGTCGCCGAGGCCGCGAAACGCGAGGACGCGGCCATTCAACAAAAGGGGGATCCCGCAAAGCCTGGGGCAACGGTGCGCCGGCATTTCCTGACCGTATTCGGCGGCACACCACTTCCGAGTGATGATCAATCGAGCGGCCGGTTGCGTCTCGCCGACTGGCTGCTCGACAAGGACAATCCGCTCCCCGCACGGGTGATGGTGAACCGCATCTGGTTGCATCATTTCGGCAAGGGCATCGTTCCCACGCCGAATGATTTTGGAAAGCAAGGCAAGCCCCCGACGCATCCGGAATTACTGGACTGGCTCGCAGCACGCTTCGTCTCCCAAGGGTGGTCGACCAAGGATATGCACCGGCTCATTATGCTTTCACATACCTATCGCCTTTCCAGCACTCGCGATACGGATGCCCTGGCCAAGGATGTGAACAATGAGTTGCTCGCTGCCTTTCCGCGCAACCGGCTCGATGCCGAATCCATTCGCGACACACTTCTCCTGCTCGGCGGCTCACTGGATCTCACGCCCGGAGGAGCACATCCATTCCCGCCGCAGACGGAGTGGGCCTTCACCCAGCACAAGCCGTTCAAAGACGTTTACGACACGAACAAACGCAGCGTCTACCTGATGACCCAGCGCATTCAGCGGCACCCATACCTGGCGATCTTCGATGGCGCCGATCCTTCCACCAGCACGCCACAGCGAGCGGCAAGCACGACACCGCTCCAGGCCCTTTACCTTCTCAACAACCCGCTCGTCCACGAACAATCGCGCTGTCTCGCAGAGCGTCTCGTGAATGAGCGTTCCGACGATGCTGCGCGCCTGCAACTCGCCTGCCAGCTCACTCTCTCCCGTCCCGCCCGGCCGGAAGAGATCGATGATGCGTTGCCATTCCTGGCGACTGTCCGCGCCAAACTGAGCGCGGCCGGAACGCCGCCGGACAAACTCGATGCCGAGGCCTGGCAGGCCATGGTGCGGGTGCTCTTTCGCCTGAACGAATTCGTCTACCTCGACTGACCCGTATGAATCCACGTCCTATCTATCGCCGCGACGCCATCCGTAGCCTCGTCGGAGGTTCGCTCCTGCTGCCTGGTCTCGTTTCGCGACTGCTCGCCGAGACAGCGCCGGATGATCCGCTGGCTCCAAAACCACCTCACTTTCCAGCCAAGGCCAAACGCGTCATTTTCATTTTCTCAAACGGCGGCGTGTCGCACATGGACACATTCGATCCCAAGCCGAAATTGTTTGCCGCGGATGGCAAGACGGTGGGTATCGGGGGCGGCCTTTCGAACCAGCAGCGCGTGTTACTCAAGCCAGGCTGGGAGTTTCGGCCCGGGGGGCAGTGCGGCACGGAGGTCAGCGACCTGTTTCCGCATCTCCGCGAATGCATGGACGATGTCTGCCTCATTCGTTCGATGCAATCGGACGACAACGAGCACTACAACGCCACGCTCGGCATTCATACGGGCTCATTCTTTTTCGCGCGGCCTGGCATTGGCGCCTGGGTGAGCTACGGATTGGGCACGATGAATCAGAATCTGCCGTCCTTCATCGTGCTGGCGCCACAGATGCCTTACGCGGGCCTGCAAATCTTCAACAACGACTTCCTGCCAGCATATCACCAAGGCGTGCGGGTCATTCCAGGCAAGGAACCCATCGCCAATCTCGAGCCGCGCACGCAACAGGCGGGCCTCCAGGAACTCGAGCTCGGCCTCGCCGAAGCATTCAACCGCCGACACCTGCAGGCTCGGGCCAACGATAGCAATCTGGCCGCCCGACTCCGCACATTTGAAACGGCGTTTCACATGCAGACGGAAGCAAGCGATGTCTTCGATCTGGCAAAGGAAAGTGACGAGACGCACGCCCTCTACGGCATGAAGCGCGGCGAAACGGATGGCTTCGGTTGGCAGTGCCTCGTGGCACGCCGGCTCGCTGAGCGCGGCGTTCGGTTCATCGAATTGGTGGACGGCAGTTCCAGCCATAACTGGGACCAACACGCCGACATGGCCGAGCATGCGCAACATGCAAAAGTGATCGATCAGCCCATCGCGGGGCTTCTCCGTGATCTCAAGGCGCGTGGCATGCTGGATGACACGCTGGTTGTTTGGACGACCGAGTTTGGCCGCACGCCCGGTGTGGATGGGACGAAGGGCCGAGGCCACCACAGCGCATGTTTCTCGTCCTGGCTCGCGGGCGGTGGCGTGAAGGGAGGCCTCGCTTACGGAGCGACCGACGAAATCGCATCCACCATCGCGGAAAACAAAGTCCACGTTCACGACTTCCACGCAACGATCCTGCATCTGCTCGGGCTCGATCATACGCGGCTCACGTATCGTCACGGCGGTCGCGACTACCGCCTGACCGACGTTTCTGGAAATGTGGTCCACGATATTCTCGCCTGAAAGGTCTGCTCGAACACTCCCCCCGGAATGAAATGAAAACCCTCCCCATTGCACCACTTGCTCTCGCCTTTCTCGCGCTCTTCCCGATTGGCACTCGTGCCGCGGATCCAATTTCTTTCGAGAAGCGCGTTCTGACCGACAAATACTTCTGCGACGGCATTAGTTACGGCGACTTCAACCGCGATGGGAAAATGGACATCGTTGCCGGTCCCTATTGGTATGAAGGGCCCGACTTCACGAAGAAGCACGAGTTCTATCCGGCGAAAGAATTTCCCACCAAGCCCGCGCCGACGGATTCGATGTTCAGCTACGTCTATGATTTCAACGGCGACGGCTGGCCCGACATTCTGGTGCTCGGCCGCGTGCATCTGCACGAAGCCTACTGGTACGAAAACCCAAAGGGCGCGGAAGGGCCGTGGAAAAAGCATTTCGTTTTCGAGCGCGTAAAAGGCGAATCGCCGCCGTTTCTGGACGTGGATGGCGACGGCAAACCGGAGCTCGTCGCGTTGTGGGAAGACCAGTGGGGGCTCATCCAGCCGGATTGGTCTGCGCCGGACCAGCCGTGGCATTTCAAGCCGATCACCGCGAAAGGACCTTGGGAGCAATTTCACCACGGCACAGGCATCGGCGACGTGAACGGCGACGGGCGGCTCGATCTCATCCTGAACGATGGCTGGTGGGAGCAGCCGGCGGACAAGAATGCGCCATGGATTCCGCATCCGTTTGTCTTTTCGAAGGACAAGGGCGGCGCGCAAATGTTTGCCTACGACGTGAATGGTGACGGATTACCCGACGTCATTACTGCGCTCAATGCGCACGGCTGGGGGCTGTCGTGGTTCGAACAAGTGCGAGCCGACGGCCAAATCACCTTCAAAGAACACAAGCTGATGGGCGACCGCAGCGAGGAGGCGAAGTTCGGCGTCTGCTTCTCGCAGCCGCATGCGCTGGCGCTGGCCGATCTCGATGGCGATGGCTTGCTGGACATCATCGTTGGCAAACGCATGTGGGCCCATCCGCCGCCCAAGGACATCGAGCCGGATGCGCCGCCCGTCCTGTATTGGTTCCAGTGTGTGCGCGATGGTAAAGGCGGCGCGACTTTCGTGCCTCACCTCATCGACGATAAATCCGGGGTCGGCGTGCAGGTCACGGCTGCGGATGTGAACGGCGACGGGCGCGTGGACATTCTCACGGTGTCCAAGCTCGGAACATTTCTATTTCTAAACAAGGGCTCAAAACCATGAAGTCGCCGCGCTCGGTTCCGTCCATCCGCGGGCGCAGCGTGCTCGCGGTATCGTTGTTGGCCGCAGCTTTACTCCAGGGGCGGATGCCAGAGCTGACCGCCGCCGAATTGCCGCAGGCAACCGAGCTGCGATCCCAATCAGAACTGCCCGACCCCCTGGTCATGCTCGATGGCCGGCGGGTTACCACGCGCGAACAATGGATCAACGAGCGTCGACCCGAACTCGTCGCCTTGTTCCAACATTATATGTACGGGGCGCTGCCGCCTGCGCCCAAGACGGTGACGGCCCGAGTCGAGCGGGAGGATTCCGGCGCTCTTGGGGGCAAGGCGACACTGAAGGAAGTGACCATCACGCTGGGTACGCCCGAACTGCCACCGATCTACTTGATGTTGATCGTGCCCAATCATCGAACGGGGCCGGCGCCCGTGGTTCTCAGCTTGAACTATTTCGGCAACCACACGCTGGTGCGCGATCCCGCGGTGCGTCTCTCGACGAACTGGATGCCGGAGCGTGGTGTGGGCGTCGTGAATAATCGGGCCACCGACGCCAGTCGTGGCACCTGGGTGGATATCTGGAACCTCGAATACCTCATCGATCGCGGCTACGCCGTCGCCACATTTTATAACGGCGATGTCGATCCCGATGCGGTGGAAGAACGCGGCATTGAGACGTATTTCAAAAAGTCAGATCCGAGCAATGATTGTGCGACGATTGCCGCCTGGGCTTGGGGATTGCAGCGCGCGGTGGATTACCTCGTGACGACACCGGACATCGATCAACACCGCATCGTGGTCACCGGGCACTCGCGACTGGGCAAAGCCGCGCTGGTGGCGGCGGCGTTTGACGAACGCATCGCACTGGCGATCCCGCATCAAGCCGGTTCGGGCGGCTCGGCCCCCAGTCGGACATGGATCAAAGCCCCGGCAGCTCCGGAGGCGCCTCCAACTCCCGCAGGAGCGAAAAAGCCGGAGACGGTGCGGCAGATCAACGAGAAGTTTCCGCACTGGTTTAACGCGCGCTTCAAGGAATTCGACGATCAGCCGGACCGCCTGCCGTTCGACCAGAACTGTCTCGTCGCGTTGTGTGCGCCACGGCCGGTGCTCTTCAGCAACGGACGTGCAGACACGTGGATCAACCCGGCGGGACAATTCGAGGTGCTAAGAGCGGCCGCGCCGGTCTATCGATTGCTTGGCGCAGGCGATTTCAGCGCGACGACGCTTCCGGCGGATGGACAGATGATCGATGGAGCCTTGGGCTTTTTCATTCGTCCCGGCGGCCATTCATTACGACCGGAGGACTGGAAAGCGTTCCTCGACTTTGCCGACAAGCGGTTGGGAACATCTCCGAAGCCTCAGTCGGCAGCGTCCGCGGTGGTGCCACAATCGTCTTCCGAAGGGAGCCAAGTCGCGCCTGTGGAGGTCCCTCGCTGGGAGATGCATGAGTTCGAACTGCACGGACGTTGTCAGGCCGAGAATCCTTTCCGGGATGCCAGGCTGGCGGGCGAATTTACCGCACCGTCCGGCAAGACTATGACCGTAGAGGGATTTTACGACGGCGAAGACGTCTGGCGATTGCGATTCGCCCCGAACGAAGAGGGTGAGTGGCACTATGTATTGCGCGGCGAGGGCGTGGAGATTCTGCAGCACGGCGCTCTGAAATGTCTTCCATCCAGCGGACACGGACTCATCGGCATCCATCCACAAAATCCCTACGTCTTTGCCTATGCCGATGGGACGCCATTCTTCCCCATGGGCGACACTTGCTACGGCCTCTACGACGATAGCTCGATTACTCCCACTCTGCGGCACGAGTATCTGGAAACCCGCCGCGCCCAGCATTTCAATTTCGTGCGCATGAGCGTCGGCCACAGCGAGACCCGAGCTGCGGCGGATCCAGCCTATTGGGCGTGGGGCGGCACTCCGAAAAGCCCGCAACTCGATCGCTTCAATCCGGTTTTCTTTCGTGGATTGGACCGCGTGTTCCGCGAACTCCAATCCAGCGGCATGAACGTCGAGTTGATTCTGCTCAGTTTCTATCGCCGGCCGTTCACCGATACGAGTCTCTGGACCCCTGAGCGTGAACGTCTCTGGCTGCGGTATCTCATGGCCCGCTATGCGGCGTTTCCGAATGTGTTTCTCTGGACGCTCGCCAACGAATACGAGACTCATCCCGACGGGAAGTATCGCCTGGATCGGCCTAGCGACGTGGAGTGGGCCAGGACCACGGCACAATTCGTCAAGCAATACGACCCGTATCGGCATCCTGTCACCGTCCACCCGGTAGTCTCATCGAGCACCAGCGGCGCCAGCCCGCGTGCGCCATTCGATCCTCCGTGGCGCATCGGCGGATTCTTTGGCGACGGCAACGAAATCGATGTGCTTTCGCAACAGACCGGCCAATCGGGCGACGGAGTTACCTGGAGCGACGAACGCGGGTGTTGGGTGGGTGATTCTCCGGGCCTTGTGCCAGCGTGCGTGCCGACCGTTCCTTTCGTAAACCGGTCCTCAACTCGGAGAATGGCTACGAATACCTGAGTGGTCATCCCACGGAAAAAAAGCAGGTTCATTCCACGGACAAGGTGCGGCATTCCTCATGGCGGATCGTTTGTGCGGGCGGCTATTTTGCCGCCGGCTTCAATGGCACGATCGGCCACAGCGACGCCTGGAACCGCATCGACGCACCAAACCACTACACCTTCATCGTTCGCGACGAAGGCGCGGCAAATCAACTGGGTTCACTTTACACTTTTTTCACGGCTCTGCCCTTCGAGCGTCTGCAGCCGTTCGATGGCATTCAGGGTGATGCCGTCGCACTGGCCGAACCCGGAAAAAAGTACGTGGTCTATATGCCGCACGGCGGCAAGGTGACTGTGGATCTCGGCGCCGCGAAACACGAGTTGATGGCAAATTGGTTCAACCCGCGTGACGGCACCTGGGGTAAACCGTTCGCAGTCGTTCCGGACAGACCCGGTGAATTTCAGTCGCCTGACGCGCTGGACTGGGTGCTCGTCTTGAATGCCGGCAAAGAAGCGTAAGCAGAACCCCCCGGCGATGATTTCGATGCCCGGAAAAGCTGTTCTCGCGCTTGTTGCCAGCTTCTCGCTGGCCATGCTGCCGATCGGCGCTCCTGCCGCGGAACCGACGCGATCCGATATTAACCGACCGACCTACCCGCCAAGTCCGGTGATTGAGCACGTGGAGTTTGATTTCTCCACGCATAAGCGCTTCGCGTTGGGCGGTGACAACTGGCCGACGACCTGGGCCGACGATGGGCACCTTTATACGGCATGGGGCGATGGTGGTGGGTTTGGCGGCAGCAATAGCAAGGGGCGCGTCACCATTGGCGTCGCACGTGTCGAAGGCGACGCTGCGACTTATGCCGGGCACAACGTTTGGGGCGGATTCGCCGCGGAACATCCGGCGCAATTTGAGGGGAAAAGTTACGGCATTCTCAGTGTCGGCGGTGTGCTATATATGTGGGTGGAGCATCAGCCCGAACCACACCTGGCTGCCTGCCAGTTGGCCACATCGCAGGATCATGGCGCAACGTGGCGGCTCGCGGACTGGAGTTTCCAATACGCTGATGGCTTGACCGTACCGACCTTCCGGCTGGGGCGTCCATGAAATGACCCAAGGCGGCAAACTGACGGTTTACGCTGCCGACGAAATTCAGCTTCACAAGTGCAAGGACATGAACACTCACCTCGTTTTTTAGCCGATCGATTCGCAGCACTAAATCCAGCAATACCACGAAGCAAACTCCATCGCATTGTACACTTTTTGGAAGTGGGTGTTGCCTATCGCTGAGGCTGACACCAACGCCTCGCCGCAGGCTCTTAGGAGCGGAACTGCGTAATCTCTAGATCGCACGAGATAACGCACAACCTCGAATTTCACATGGGTTTTCGAATCCCGTAAGCGCTGCCAGTATCCCTCTACACGCTCAATCTCCGGAAGAGACTGGGAGTGATTTCAGAAAAGAGCTCACTCGCGACGAATTGGTAGTAGACACGGAATAGCTGCGGTTGTTTTCCGGGTGCAGTTCATCCACATGCGTCAGGCGGAATTCCTTTGGTCGAGAGTGGGGAGTGGCGGAAACGGGTGGCAGATCGTTGAAACGAAATGCTCGCAACCAATCGTCGACACGAAATTGTGAAGAGCGGCTCGCCGCAAGCTCGATGATATAGCGGCCCGAGACGAGCACCTGCGTGAGTTGCCGGCCATCTTCGCCGGCAAAAATGATCGAGGGAAGAGAGCCGATCAGCTTCTTCTCCACCCGCCCGCTCTGGCCGGGAGTGAAATTCGCAAATGCTGCCAGTGAGGAGGAAAGCCCTCCTGTGTCAGTCACGGAGATTTCGACCTCCAAGGGCGCACTCGCGGCCACCGCATCATTTTCGGCGGGGGTGGATGGGTTCCTGCGGTAAACGCGGGTGGCTCTCGTCTCCAGCCAATCGCCGAGGGTGGTTTCTGCTTCCGAGCGCGTCGTGCTCCATTCCGCCGGCGCTGCGGGCAGCGCCGCGAGCAGCTGGGCGGGCTCGTATGGGAAGACCGCGGAGGGCGGCTCGGCCGGTGCCATGAAAGGTGTGGCGACGATAAAAATGAGGAGCGTGCGAAGTGCGGTCATTGATCGAGGTATTTGAAGTAGACGACGCGATATTTGATGGCCGCCTGCGGTGGATTATAGGCGTCTTCGAGGGTGGATTTGGTCCACGCGACTTTGCCCAGAGCGGCCTGTGTGTAGGGATTCATGCTCACGCGTTCTGGGCCGTCGAATTGAGGGTAACTGCCAACGTGATCTGCATCCGCGTCCAGCTGCAGGCGCGCCTGGCCGGCGGTACGGAAGAGCGGTGGCGACCCGGGGAGCTGGAAGAGCGTGTCGGTGACGCCATCGCTCGTGGAGATATTCCCGCGCTGCTGGGCGAGGCGGTCCCATGTACCCGAGCCGGTGAGGTGGGCATTGCCCGGAACGCCGTCACGACCTGGCCATACGTAACGCTCGACGAGGGCGTAGAAACGTTTCTCTGCGAGGACGCTGTCGCCCTTCTCGAACTTGTCGTTGCCAGAATTCTTCGCGGCCTTTTTGACCGATTGCGCGACACCCCACACGCCGAAGGTATTCGACTTCGTGGTGAGGCACCCGGCCATGTTGCGCAGCAGCGATTCCTTTTCCCAAGCCGTCGCGCCCGAGCCGGCATAGCCGGACACATTGGTCAGCTCACCGATGTAGCTGAAGACGGTGGTGTCGGTTTGATAAGTGTCGATGCTATCGACGAACGACGCGACCTCGCCGTCGGAGCGCAGGTTTTTGAAGACTGCGGTGAGCGGTTGCTTGCGCGCAGGTGGACGGAAGAATTCGTTTTGGGGATAGATGCGCGAGTTGAGATTCACCTGTCCGGCCGTGCTGTTCATGTAGGAGGCAGTGGAGAATTGGTCGGGCAGCGTGGAGTCAATCTTCCACTGGTCGTGAGCCATGGGGTAGGTCGGACCGAAGATGTCGAGGAGCAGCCAGTCCGGCAGAGTGTTCGAGTTGGACACGGGGCCGAGATCGAGCGTACGCCATGGCACGCTGGCCTGAATCCCCGTGTGCAGGAACGACCAGTAACCCGGCGACGCCGTGCGGCCGCCAGTCTCGTATTCGTCGCCGCGATCGAGCGCGTAGGAGCCGATCTTTGCCCCCGTCGGTGCACGTTGGATGTAGCGAAACTTGCTGCGCTCGGTCGAAGTCTCGGATGGCTCGAGCGGCGTTCCGTTGGCCTTTTTATTTTCCGCACCGGGTGTGCCGATACCCGATGAAGCGCCGGGCCCCTGGACATTCGCGGTCCATTGCTTGAGGTCCCAGCTCAGACGCGGGTCATTGATCTGCCATGAGACGGCGAGTTCCCGGCCGGTGGGTTGAAGGCTCACGCTGTAGGTGGCTTGCAACGTATCGGCGGAGGTTTCGCCGAGTGGAATCATCTGACGTGGACGTCCGGGTGCGCTGAGCACACCCATGCCGGGACGGAACTTGAGATTGAGTGAAGCCGTGGCCGCCTTGGCGCCATCGAAGGGTTGAGGATCCCAATCGGTATAGTCGCTGTCGGTCACGCGAGGCACGGTCGTCGTGCGCTGGCCCACGGTGAAGATCGGGCTCCTCACCACGCGGCGGTTTGGCACATCGGTGCCCGAGTATTTCGAGCCAGCGGGGCCGAGCGTGGTGCCGGGTTCGGGCAGGATGACCAGCCGCGCCATGTTTGCAGCGGTGTTCCAATTACGCGCCGCACGATTGTCTGAAGGATCGGCGGGACCGAATTGCTGGTTGCGCGAAAGCGTAGCGCCATTGGGCTTCGGCCCCGCGGCGGTGAGCTCGAGGTAATCCATGCGGATCGGAAATTCCGAGATATCCACGACCGGCCCGAGCGGGTGCATGTAATACTCCACTTCATAATAGTACTGCACATACACGGGACTTGCGTAGTTGCTCAGTCCACTGGGATCATTCTTCGGCGGTGCGCTGTTGTCACCTGGGCCCGAGGCGGCCGTCTTGCTCGCCGGCACGGCCTTGGCGAAGAGACGCACCTCGGTGACGTACGGCCCCGGCATCTGCGGCAGCATCAGCTTGGGCTGTCCATTGATTGTGTAGCGCCAGTAGAAGCGCTCGGGCGTATTGCCCGGCAATTCGTCGCTGTCAGGCGCGTAGTTCACACTCGTCGAGCGCACGCTCCAGTCCTTGCTGAAAGTGGCGAGATCGGTGCCGATCTGCGCCGTGGCCATGCGCGCCATGAGCACGGCATTCAGCGCGATCTGCCGGCACTCGGCTTCGCCATATTTGGAGAAGAAGCTGGCATTGCCATAGCCCGGCCAGGTGCGGCGCATGTAGCCGAGGAGCATCTCCACTTGCATGCGATTGATTGCGTTGCCACCGACTGTGGTCGTCCCGTCGTCGTCATTCGCCACCGTGCTGGTGAAGCCAAAGGTGCCGAAGAGTGAATTGAGATGGAGGATCTCCGATGAGTTTGCGTCACCGGTGAAGGCGCCCGCGGGATCATACACGAAAGGATGCTGGTAGGCCGGCCCGCCCTCGAGCGAGAGCGGCACGTAGCTCGTGAAGAAGCGCGACTTGCCGAAGGTATTGAACTCCGGGCTGCGGTTATAAAACGTAAGGTCGAAACGATGCTGATCGAGCCAGGCATGCGGGTCGGGCACATTGATGAAATCGAGGATGGCCTGCGGGTAACGCGCGAAGCCGTGCAGAAACGTGTAGGAGAGCAGCTTGTCCGCGAGCAACTGCCCCGGCTGATCGAAGAGCAAATCGAGATTCACCGACTGTGGGCGGCCCAGCGCCCAAGCGCGGTTGCCGCCGCCATAGGTGACTGTGCTGTCCCCTCGATCGAAGAGCGGGGTGACGAACCCGGGCGCCGGTGGATTGGTGGAAGCGACGCCGGACAGTTGGTCGCCGAATTTCGTCCCGCTGGTCGGTGCCGGCTTACCAAGCGCCGTGTTGAAGTTCACCCGGGCGCATTCGTCGTCGATCCAAAAGGCGTAGCGCCCGACGAGGCGATTGTCCGCACCGGCCGGAGTGGTCGGGTCACTGAGCAGGTTCACCCATTTTACGCGCATCGGTGGCCGGGCCGCGCCCACTCCCGCCGCCGTCCCCGTGATGGCCGGAACGGTATCGCCAGGAAGCGGCGCGTTCAGATCCACAGACTCCGCATCACGCGGCTGCCCTGCCGCGGGGGCGGAAGTGACTTCACCCGTATGCAGCGGAATGTATTTCGCAGCCGCGTTGGACTTCAAAACGGTGAGCCGTCCGGGATTCACCACCCAATTTTCGCCCGGAGCAGAAGCTGTCGTTTCCGAGAGCTGCGCGGGGTCGGGGATATTCGTGCGGAGTATGTCGACTGCGTGGCTTACCGCCCCTTGGGCGACCAGCTTGGCGCGCTGCGTATCTTCAAAAGAGTGCGCGGCTTTTTGCTCAAGCGACATGCTCGCGACAAAACCGACCAGCAGCACCACGAGGATGCTGAGCGAGATGAGCGTGATGATGAGGGCTACGCCGGAGTGCGCCCGCCGCTGCGGAAAGAAGAAAGTTTTAGCTGCCATTGACGAGCTTGGCGCGCGTGGAAAAGGTGCGCGCATTGAAGATGCGGTTTTTCTGCAAGAGTGAGTTGAAGGCCTGCACGGAGGCCTCGACGTCCAGTGCGCCGTTGGCGTCGTAAACATTCGTCTGCTGCGGGATGGGCAGGCGCCGCGCGAGGATGCGACTGTCGATCGTCACCAGCGTGAAATCGATCGCCGCCGGCACACGATTGGCCTTCATCGTCTGCGGTGTCTGGGCGAGGTAAAGCAGGCTCCGGCCATTCTCGAAAGGCGTGCTCGTCGCCACTTGGAAATACGCGGCGGAGTTGTAATAGAGCTCGGAGCTTGGATGCACGCTGGACTTCGCAACCAAAGGTACGGGGTGGCCCAGTACGTCGAGTGGTTGCGCCCAAAAGGCGACGATCCCATCCGCTGCCGAGGAGACGACCACCTGGCTGTTTGCGGTATTTTCCTCGTCGAAGGCATTGGTATCCCATGAGCGAGTGAACCAGTCGGCGTTGACCGGACTGGTGCGCAACTCGGGATCCCGCGGATCGCTCGCACTGACCATCCGCGGAAAATAGGGCGACGCCTTCGCAGTTGTCGGCGCGGGAATAAAGATTCGCTTTAGCCGGTAGAACTGCCGCGCATCGTCGCGGGAGAGATAGTAGCCTACGCAACTTAAGCTGCCCTCGTCGCCCAATGGCGCCATCCAGACCAGGGCAGGAGAGTCCGGCGCCACATTCTTCGCGCCGGCCCGCGTCAGCACCTCACCGGGTGCGACGACGAATTGCATGCGCGTATCGACTACCGCGGGCGTGATTTCGCGGGTGAGGATCTCCAGCGCGGTCCGTGCGCTTTGGAAGGTCTCGGTGCGACTCTGTCCCTCTCGCCATGCGCGGCTGGCCGCTTCCGTCACGCCGACGAGGATGAGCATGATGAACGTAAGCAACGCGAGGGAGACGAGCAGCTCTACGAGGGTGAACGCGGCAGGCGCGCGACGAGGCTCGTCGCGCAAGACGATCAACGAGTCCATGGGCTTAATACTCGATTTTGGGGACGAAAGTGGGATCGATCGCCGCCCAATCGCTGCCGGTGAGCGTGGTCGCGCAATAAGTCACCACCGTTTTCGGGTTGCCCTTGCCCAGCGGCGTGCCGCTCTGTGAATCCACCGGCCACGAGAGCGCGATGGTCACAGGCCGAAGCGCGCTGGTGTTGGTCGGGCGAGCATTCCAGGCGCCGATCTTTACCTCCGCCCGATACAGTTTGCGGGCCTGCACCTCCAATGGCGCATCCGCAGGAATGAAGACGCCGTGATCGTCGAAGAAGGCGGGGCTGAAGCTGGCTGCGCCGGTTTTCAGCGGCTGGCCTTGCAGACGATTGTGCAGGTCCTCGAGGATGGTCGCAACGACCGTGGAATTCGTCGCCTGCCGCGAAGCGTCGAGACCCGCGGGCAGCAGCCCGAGGAGGCCAACGAAGGCGATGGCGATGACGCCCAGCGTGAGGACGATCTCCGTCAGCGTGAAACCTGCGCGGGACGTTCGGGGAGAAACGGGGTGCGCATGGTCTCGAATCATGGACGGTAGATGTGAGTGCGGCCGGTGAGGGTGTCGACGTTCAGCTGCGCCCAGTTTGCCGCATGACCATTGGCTTGGGCGGTGTGGGTGATGCGATTGCCGGCGTCGGCAAATCCATTCGTCGCGACGAAGATGGCCTGGCGATCCGCACTGCCGGGAATGCGGGCGGAACCATTGGGCATAAACTCTATGTAACGAGTAGGAATATTGCCAAGCGAGGATTCTGTATTGAAGCTGGCGTCAGCGGAAATCTCGTCCGTCAGCACGCTGCTGCCGCGGACCGTCGAAGCGTCGCTCTGCGCATAAGCGGCGGTGCGCACGTAGTCGGGAATCTCTTTCTCGAGCACGACGCCCACGGGCAGGTCTTCCCATTTCCCGATCTGCAGATAGCGGCCGCTTTCTGGATCAAGAGCCCACAGACTTACCCGGCGAAGATTGCCTTCGGCAATCACATCGGGCCAGGCGGTGGCGACCGCAAATCGGACGATTGTGTGCTGGGCGATAGCCTCGTTGCGGGCCAGATTCAGCAGGCCAGCCAGTCGTGAGGCACCGGAATCCAGCGTGCTGCCATTCACGATGCCCTTGAGCGCCGGAGTGACAAACCCTGCGGCGAGGGAGATGATGGCCATGACGGCCATCAGCTCGATCAAGCTGAAGCCGGCTCGCCGCCGCCAAGGGATGGACGCGCGGGTGGGGACAGCGCCGGAAGGAAGATGGGATGATGAAATCATGCAGGGTAGTCGGTTGTGCCGTGGGCTCCGCGAGTGTCGGTGGGCCGGCGAGGTAAAAAGCGCACGCGAGCCTCCTTCGTAGGGAAGGCCGCCAGTGGTGCGCGACGGGGCGAAAATGCGCCAGCCGATACAGTACTGCAAGAAAATATATTAAAAACGTATAGATTCAACTTTACAGCCGCTGCGGATTGCCGAAGATGCGCACGTTGTTGGAGCGCTTCCCTCTCTCGGGTGCGCTCGGGACCGGGGATGCTACATCGCAACCCGGTCGACCCGCTCCTGAATCCCCCGGCAGGCACGGCTCATCACCCTTCACCTCGCATTTCCGCACACAGGCTCCGTGGCCCTGTGCGGTTCCCCGTCGTTTTGCCTATGCCCCGATTTTCCTACGCTCACATCACTCCTATTGCACCGCGCACCGCGCGTTGCGTTTTACGTCGCCTGCTCGTGTCGGCGCTGGCCGTGGCCGCGCTCCCCGGGTGGTCGACGCAAGCCGCAACTTATACGTGGCAGGTCACGAGCAACAAAAACTGGAACAACGCCGCGAACTGGAGCCCATCGGGGACTCCCGCCACGGTCGCCGGGGATATTGTCGACGCAAGCACCTTCGACCTGACCGCCGCAGCCACGTTCAACTTGAACAACGGCACTACGAGCCTCGATCGCACGGTCGGC
>JBGGMZ010000548.1:0-3339 GCA_041287745.1 Chthoniobacter sp.
TCTTCAACAAGCTCAAACAATTCCGGCGCATCGCCACCCGTTACGACAAGCTGCACGCCACTTTCACCGCGGCTGTGACTTTGGTCGCCGCTTTCCTCACCGCAAAGAATTCGTAAACACAGCCTAGAGGAGTAAACATTGTTCGGACATTAAATTGGCGAATATTTAGCGGAGTTCCTCAAGGCCAGAAGCGAAATGCGGACTTAGGATCTGTTACCGCAAGGTTGTTGGAAACGGGGTGCGCTGTGGTTGGAGACTCGCGATGGCGCTTCCAATACGAGTTCTCAAGGTAGAGTCCGATCGGGCGGCTCAGAGGAAATCCCACAAGTCTATTCTGCAATAATGGCGGATAACGTGGGTGAGGGCCGAGGTGGGGAAGAAATCACAGAAACGAGCGCAAATTTCACCAGCATAGGTACTTCTAGCCAGCGATTGCCCGTGGTTGGTGCGCTAGTCTTGTGGAAACTATAAGGCGCCGCGGGGCAGGGAAGCAGTATTGGGTAATTCTGGCACGGTCCGTGCAGTATCCGCGCGCCATGTCCAGCCACCTTCCCATTACAGTAGGCCTACGTAGAGGCTCACGGATGGGTGCTGGACGCTGGATGCCATGCTTTCGCCCTTTGCGGAAGAGGACGACCGCAGAATGAAAAAGTGGTTCTCCAATCTCAAGGTTTCCCAGAAGCTGGCGCTGATCAGCATCTTCTTCGTTCTGCCGGATTCGGTGATGCTTTACCTCTTCATCACGGCGATCAACGACAGCATCACCTTTGCGCGGATGGAGGCGAAGGGGAATCAATACCAGCGGCCGCTCGAGGAACTCCTGGAACTCATTCCCGAACACCGCCAACTGGCACAGCGTGTAGGGAGTGGCGACACTGGAGCGCGCGTAGCGATGAGCCGGAAAGCGGCGCAGATCGACGCCGCCTTTTATGAACTGGCGCACGTGGATGCTCAGATCGGTGTGGACCTGCAGTTCACCAACGAAGGCCTGGCGAAACGCCATCGCGAAAACTATCGTGTCCAGACGGTTCGTGCGGATTGGCAGCAGTTGCGGGATCAGGCCACGAAGCTCAGTGCAGATGAGTCCGCACGGCGACATCTGGATTTGATCGCCGCAATCCGGACCATGATCACCCACGCGGGGGATACGTCGAACCTCATCCTCGATCCGGATCTCGACAGCTACTACCTGATGGATACCACCCTGCTCGCGCTACCGCAGACGCAGGACCGCATGGCAGCGGTGATGGCCGACGGCGAAAAAGCGCTGGAGCAGCCCTACGTAACGCCGCAGGACCGGCAGCAATTCGCCATCTATGCGAACCTGCTGCAGGAGGCGGACCTGGATCGCGTGGTCAGCAGCGTGAAGACCGCGCTCCTGGAAGATCCCAATTTCTATGGTGTGAGCCCCACGCTGCAGCAACGTGTGCCGCCGGCCTTGGAGGAATACATCGAAGCGACGGAACGCTTCATCAAGCTGACCAAGCGGTTCGTCTACCTGGACAAAGTGGATGTGACCGCAGAAGAGTATTTCGAGGCGGGCACCAAGGCGCGCGCGGCCAGCTTCAATCTCTGGCGCATTGCGGATGAGGAAGTGGATACCTTGCTTCACCTGCGCATCGAGTCCTACCAGCACCGCCGGGCGCGCAGTCTCCTCGTGGCGGGCTGCGCATTGCTCGCCGCGGTCGGATTCGTCACCTTTATCACACGCAGCATCAGCGGCCCACTCACGCAACAAGCGGCCGCACTGCGCAAGGCCAATGACACCTTGCAAGACGAGATCGCCGAACGTCGGCGTGCGGAGGAAGAGCTGCGTCACAGCGAGGCGCTGCTGGCCGCTGCGCAGCGCATCGCACAGATCGGCAGTTGGGAGTGGGACATCGAGACCAACAAAATGATCTGGTCCGAGGAGAACTGCCATATCCACGGCCTTGACCCGAAGGACGATGAACTCAGCTACATGCGTTCGATGGAGTTCATTCCTGCCGACGAACGCGCGCTCTGCGACGCGACCTTCAAGAAAGCGCTCACGGACCAGAAGCCCTTCAGTTTCGTGCATCGCATTGTGCGCAACGATGGCGAGAGCCGCATCACGCACCAGCGCGGAGATGTGATTGTCACGGCCGGAAAGGTGACCGGCATGTTTGGCACGACGCAGGATATTACCGAGCGCAAGCTCGCCGAGGAAGAGCTGGCCAAGATGCACAAGAACCTGCTCGAGGTTTCACGCCAGGCGGGGATGGCGGAGGTGGCGACCGGCGTGCTGCACAATGTCGGCAACGTCCTCAACAGCGTGAACGTCTCGGCGATGCTCATCTCCGATCGCCTGAGCAAGTCGCGCGTCGCGCATCTCTCGAACGTCTCGGCCACGCTCAAGGCGAACTCGGGCGACCTCGCCAAATTCCTGACCGCGAATCCCAAGGGGAAAAAACTTCCCAGCTTTATTGAGTCGCTCGCGGAGCGGCTGACAGTGGAGCAAAAGGAAGTGATGACCGAAGTGGAAGGCCTCGCGAAGAATATCGCGCACATCAAGGAGATCGTGGCCATGCAGCAGAACTACGCGAAGATTTCCGGCGTCATCGAGCCGCTCTCCGCCGCCGAGTTGGTGGAGGATGCGTTGGAACTGAACAGCGCTGCCTTCGAGCGGCACAAGATCGAGCTTGTCCGGGAGTTTGCCAATGTGCCGCCTGTGCTGGTGGACAAGCACAAGGTGCTGCAGATCCTGATCAACGTCATTCGCAACGCCAAGTATGCCGTGAGCGAAACCTCTCGCCGGGAGAAAACTGTGATCGTGAAGGTCGTCACCCACGGGGTGAATGGCCAGCGGCGGGTGCAGATTTCCGTGTGTGACAATGGTGTCGGCATCGCCGCGGAGAATCTCGCCCGCATCTTCGCCCACGGCTTCACCACCAAGCGCGATGGCCACGGCTTCGGCCTGCACAGCTCGGCCCTGGCGGCCAAGGAAATGGGGGGCTCGCTCGTGGCGCAGAGCGATGGCCCGGACAAGGGCGCCACCTTCACGCTAGAATTGCCCATCGATCCTCATGCAGATGTCTGACGTTACGAGCCTTCCTGCGACTGGCCAGCGCAACCAGCGCATTCTCATTGTCGACGACAATGCGGCCATCCACGACGACGTGCGCAAGATCCTCGGCGTGCCCGCGCAGGCGGACTCGGATCTGGATGCGGAAGCAGCCGATCTTTTCGGTAGCGAGACGGATGATTTCACGACAGTCGAGTTCGAGATCGACTCTGCCTTCCAAGGGCAGGAAGGACTCGCCATGGCGGAGCACGCACTCAAGGAGGGCCGGCCTTACGCCATGGCCTTTGTCGATATCC
>JBGGMZ010000549.1:0-6266 GCA_041287745.1 Chthoniobacter sp.
TCGGAATCACGCCCCGGATGGACACGGATCACGGCGAGAAGCGCCTTTCTTCACCCGTGCTCAGCCGTCTCTATCCGTGGCTCTTTCTTTTCCCGGTGACTTTGAGCCCACGCTCTCAGGAATAGTTCCGTTCGAAAATCGGACTGACACGACGTCTCCACCACCGCGAGGAGGGTTCGCGCTATTTTTGGCGGGCTGCAGGCTGGCCAAGATGTTTGTCGGCAAAATCCATGTACCAGCCCCAGTCGTATTCGGTGAGGTTGTGCTTCCCGGTGCGGAGATGATAGCCGATTTGGCCGCCGTGCATGGGCGCGTCCGGTTGCGGCATGGTCGAATCGGCGAGGCCCTTGAGCCCGAATAACGCGAACACCGGGCCCGCATGGATCGCAGCGAGGAACTCGTTTTTAGGATCCGCCCACGCATCTTCCGAAGCGCTCGCGACGTAGAGCAGACGCGGCGCGATGAGCGCGTCGAGCATGTGTTGATCCAGCGGCAGTTCCTCTTCGCGATCGGCAAAGGTTTTGTAGGTGTCGTTGAACCAATGCGGAAACCCACGGTTGATATCGCGGATGCGCTCGCCCTGCTTGCCGCGCGCCAGGGCCGCGCCAGTGCAGCCGGAATCGTTGCTCACGACCATCGCAAACCGTTCATCCTCGGCGCCCGCCCAAAGCGCAGTCTTGCCGCCGCGTGAATGTCCGACCACCGCCACGCGCTTGCCGTCGATCGCGGGATCGGTCACGAGGTAATCGAGCGCGCGACTCGCGCCCCAGGCCCACGCAGCGATGGCGCCCCAGGCATCGGCAGGCCGCGGCGACTGGTCGTAGATGGCAAAGGCGCCGCTCTTGAAGCCATCGTGCTTGTCGGGCACGACATCGCCATTGAAAAACGCCGCGGCGGCGTAACCGCGCGCGACGATTTCCTCGGCTGGCCAGAATGGGCTTTTTACCGCGCGTGTCGGATCCATGTTTTCCGCCGCCGGCCGATTGCAGATGAGCAGAAAGCACGGCGCCGGTTGTTTCGCGGCGTTCGGGGTGAAGAGCACGAGATTGATCGCCCCCTCGCCGCCCGGCCCGCCGTAACTGATCTTGATTTGCTTGCGCGTCGCCTTGCCACCCATCGCATTACTGGCCGTGTCAAAGATTTCAAACTTCAAGTCAGTCGGCCTTCCAACCGGAGCGCGCCCATAGACGTTCTTGCGAAAAAGCTCGAGCACCTCCGGACGCCGCTTCGACTGCCAGTCTGCTGGGGTCGTCACGTGCTCGCCGTTTTGCGTCACGAGCGGGTCGGGAAGCTGAAGCTCAGCGCCATGGGCGGCCACCATCGTGGCGGCGAGGAAAATAGACGTTTGGAGGAAAGCTTTACGCGAGAGGAGAAGCGGCAAAGCTCGACGCAACTGTATCAGCATTGGGGGCATCACCGATTCATATTCCGGAAACGTGCTGTTTGGCGACTCAGGCGACCTTAGGTCGGGCATTCATTTCAATACTGGAGCCAAAACCCTCCGACTGGCCTATAAAGTGCGCCATCCTTCACGGGTGCATACGCTGGAAAGAAAATCTCGCCAGGATAGCGCTCGGGAGCTTTGACGGATTGGTCGGAGTAAGTGAATACGACTAACCTGGCATGCCGAAGCTCCGCCAACAGCCCAGTGATTGTCGAAATGCGTGTCGCAGCCGATTCCGCATCGGGTTTGTAGAAAAGGTTGGTCCCGTCAACGGTGAAATACAAAGCTCCGGCTTGGATATCCAAAGCGACAGGCACGAACTCAGAAGCCTTGATCTCGGTGCGTTTCGTATACTTGAACGCAGTTGGCTCATTCGCCACCATCAGCGAGGCGGTCTGAGTAAGAAGGAGCATACCCAGCAAAGATTTGTATAACATGAGAATGGTGAACCTTTTGATTTAGATCAGAAGCGCCAGAAGGGGTGGTTCGTCGTCTAACTTGGCAATAGAGTAGAGACTTGCGGCAGTATTACCTATTAGTGCCGTAAGTCGCTTGCAATATGCGTACGTCCGCCATCCGCGCATACTGTTGGATAACACGTGGACACGATCACGCAAAGACGATTTTCCTCCTCCCCAAGCGTGCGGCGTCCCCTCCGGCGTGCGGGAGGAGAGGGAAGCCACGGTTCCCCTCAAACCCTTTCCCTGGGGGACATCGCTCCGCGCCTCCTGCAGCCGTTCCACGCTCCGCGCGGCGGCTGTTGCCGCAAAAAATTCCTCCATCGGCGCGAACACGTCTTCCGATGAAAGAGAAGAACGAGAGGCAGTCGACAAATCATGAACGACGGGGCGCTGCCTGCTCCACTCCCTGCTTGCTCGAAACCCCAAGACACGCGACATACGGGCGTGCGCAGGCGCCAAAGTGATCGGCGCGCATTTGTGCCCGTAGCTCAACTGGATAGAGCAGCGGTCTTCCAATTCTAAATAGCTATTTTTTAGGCCTTTGCATCGTTTTTTACCCGTTTGAAAACACCTCATAGTGAGCAGTTTTTCGGCGGGATAATTTTTCGCGCTTTCGCACTCGGTTTCACCACCTTGCGCCGAAAAATCGCGCGACCGTAGAAAGCGACCGTAGAAAATCCCGGCTTGGTGGTGCCGCTCTTAGTGCGTTGTGGTCGCCAACTGACTCCGCGTTTGGTCGGTCGAAAGGGATCAACTCTCTGATGGTGTTCTCGCTGGGCATGCTGAGCTACACGATGAATCGCCGGGCGCGGAAACGAGGATCCGCTTATTCATTCCTCTTCTTTCATACAGACGGCCGCCAGTTCACTGGAAAGTCTCCATGATCTCAATTTAGATGGCTCGAAGCTGGCGGACGCTTGGAGCCCTTACATCGTCAGCAAGGGTTCGCGGGGTGCGGCCGCCCCTGGCCGGTCAGTGCCGCCGCTTGGCGGCCGTTGACATCTTTCCGCATGCCCACCCGGAAAGTCCGGCCCGCAAGTCTGCCTGCGCCTCCGCACGTGCTGATTTGGGCAGCACCTGACAGTTCCTGGGTAGGATTCTAGCACCGCACCCGATTTTCATCGCCCCTAATGAAGCTGCCGGTAACTTGGTTTTACCCCCATTGAACGAACCGAGCCTTTCCCCCAGCTTCGCGCGTCTGCTTCCGCCGCTCGGCACGGCCGCCGAATGACGCGTCCCCGATGATTCCGTTGATCTTCACGGGCGCCGTCTTCCTGTTTGTAAGCCTGGCCGAGTGGCTACACGTGCGGCGCATTCGCGTTGTCCGTCGTCTGGCTTTTGGACCGACCGGCGAGGGCCGCCCTTGGACCCGGGCGGTGCCGTCCCTGCGCGTGTCCAGCCTCACCGCCTTCGCCTGGGGCCTGGCGACCCTTTTCCAGATTGCGCTCCGGCCTCTGGAACTGAATGACGCGCTGGCCAAGAGCCGGAAGGATGCCGAAGCCACCCGCTTGGTCTTCGTCGCGGATCTTTCGCCAAGCATGTATCTCCCAGACGCCGGACCGGATGGCACTCAGACCCGGGCCGTCCGGGCTCGCGACGTGGTCGAGGCGATCCTGCAACGGGTGAGCGGGAATTTGAAATTCGGCGTCATTGGCTTTTATACCGAAGCCCTGCCGGTAGTGATGGAAGCGCGTGATCCAGAGCTGGTCCGCAATGTCTTCAACGGCCTGCCGCTTTCCTACGGCATGCCGGTCGGCCAGACGGATCTGGGCAAGGCGATCAATGCGACGGTCGACCAGGTAAAAGATTTTCCCGCCGGCAGCGTGCGGATGATCATCCTCACCGATGGCGATTCCGTGAACCTGGTGCCGATCGCGCCGCGACCGAAATCGGTGAAACAGGTTTTCGTCCTCGGCGTGGGGAATCCTCATAAGGGCACCTACATCGACGGGCATCAATCGCGGCAGGAAGGAGAGACGCTGGAGCACGTCGCGGCGGCGCTGAATGGGACCTACGAAGATGTGAATACAAAGCACCTCGCCACCTCCGCACTGGGCGATCTCGTCGTGCCGATGGGCCTGCCGCAATCGGGACTGACGCTGGCGCAACTCGCCATGCTCGCCCTCGCCCTCGGCGCTTTTGTCCATGCTTTGATTCCGCCGGCACTGGAATATTTTGGCAGCGATTGGACGGTCAGCGAGGCGGAACGCGAGGCTGGAAAACACGCGAAACAAGCACCGACCTTGCGGAGGGCGAAGGAGGTCACCGCGTCGCGATGAGAAAGTTTTTCACCCTGCTCTGGCTGCTCTGCCCGGTGGCCGCGCTGTATTATCACTTCAACGAAGGCCAGCACCAGGTCGCCCGCGAAAAGGCACGTCATCACATCGAGGCGATCCGCACCGCGGAGCGGGCAAAGGAGCCGGACTGGGCCCAGATCATCGAGGAATACGACAAGCTCAGCGCCGAGCTGCCCAAGGACGAGCGTCCGCTGGTGCGGCATCAGATCCGCCTGGCGAAGGCCGGCGCGCGTCTGGAATTGCTCGACGTAGCCGGGGCCATCGACGACCTGACGCTCTTGCTGAGCGAGGCGGCCCAGACCCACGGCGAAGATGCGCCGATCACCCGTGCAGCGCGCGAAAAGCTGGGCAAGGCCTACTATTACGCGACCTATCTGCTGAAAACGAACGGCGCCGCCGAGGAGGAATGGCGGCCCTATGCGGAACGCACCCGCCAGATCTTTCGCTTCCTCGCGGAGCACCAGGAGCCCGGCGCACTCACCAAATACGAGGAACGCGTCCAGGCGGAATTTTTCAAGACGACGCAACGATGAAGACTACCTACCCCCTTTCCGCGCCCCTATTAGTGGCGCTCTTTCTCGGAACTGGCTGGGGCTGGGCGGATGAAAAGCCCGTGGCGCCGGCGGAGATCAATGGAGTCGCAGGAGTGAAGCAAGAAGCCGTGCCGAGCGTTCGCAAGGTGGAACCGCCGACCGCGAATGCGGCGGTCGTGAACCAGGCGCAAGGCACTACGAATGTGAACGGCGTCAATACGGTCAACGGCGTGAAAGCGGAAGGCCACGAAGCGGTCCAACCGGTGGCGCCGGTACCCCCTCCGCTACCGCCGCCACCGCCGCCGGCCGGTAGCGCGACCCAAGTCGGCGGCGGTTCCGTCGGCGCGGTCAGCAGCATTCACGCGGTGCAGGGGGTCCAGGGGATCAATGTACCCAGGCAGCAAAACCTGGAAGCGGCGCTTCTCGTGAAGGGAGCGCCCGGCGCCCCGACGGCGAAAGGCAAAGCGGCCGCCGCCGCGCTCTTCAAAGGGCCGCCTGGGGGCCCGCCCAAAAATCTTCCCGGCAAGGATGGCCGTGCCGGTTTCCAGGAATTCGAGAAACTGAATACGCCCGGCTCCTGAACTTTTCCTCGCCCACTCCCAGACTTCCTATTTTTCACCTCATGCGTTTCCCGTTCCATCGTTTCGCTCAAACGCTGCTCGCTGTCACCGCCCTGTCCAGCTCGCTTCCCGCGCACGCCCAACAACCGGCACCGCCGGCTACCCCCACCCCCGCTGCCGCCCCGGATCCGAAATGGATCAAACAGCTCGAAGCCATCCTGAACCAGAAGTTCTCTCGCGACCCAGGCGACCGGCTGCGCACGCTCGAACGCTTCGGCGTGACCGATCCCGCCAGCATGTCCGTCACCGACCGCTTCGCCTTGCGTTTCGTCACCGGCGACTGGAATCAAGTCCGCGAAGAACTCGCGCAGATGCCGGCGGATTTCGCCCGCAAGATTTACGACAAGATGCTCGCCGATCTCACCGAACGGCAGAAGCCGAATATGCAGGTGGAAGACGTGCTCGGCCTCGCGGATGCCGTCCCCGGGGAATTCACCGGAGACAATCTGCGGCGGCTCGGGCAAATGCTCGGCGTCGCTGTGCCCGCCGGCGAAACCTTCTGGTTGGTCGATCGCCTACAAAAAAGCACGGGCACTCTCGGCGGCAACGACCCAGCCCGGCGCCTGCTGACTGCACGCGTTCTTATCGCCGGTGGATTCAAGGAACTCGCCCGCACCTACCTGCCCCCAGTCGAGCAGTTGCAACAAATCCCCGATGAAGGCGTGCGCAACGAACTGATCAATTTCGTCGCCACCCAGACCGAGCGCGAGTCCGCGCAGCGCGACCAGGTGCAGCGCATCTGGGACGAGAATATCCAGGCCGTCGTCGAGCCGGTCACGGGCAAGAGCCACGCTTGGGAAAAGACCAAGTCCACGCAAGCCGTGGCCAGGATCATCACCCAGGTGCCGCTGTCCACACTGACGCCCGTCTTCACCGACTTGGTGAAGAAAAATCCCGACGGCGCCGTGCGC
>JBGGMZ010000550.1:0-9357 GCA_041287745.1 Chthoniobacter sp.
GATCACGGTCAAGGACAAGCCCCAGTCCCGCCGTCTCGCGGCGAAGCACATCGAGCTGACCCAGATCACCCCGGTGCCGCACAACGGCTGCCGCCCGCCCAAGCAACGCCGCGTCTGATCGGCTCCACTTACTAACCTCAATTCGTTATGGCACGTTATACTGGCCCCAAAACAAGAATCAGCCGCCGCTTCGGAGTCGCCCTTTTCGGCCCCTCGAAAGCGCTGGAGCGCAAGAACTACGGTCCCGGCATGCACGGACCAAAGGGCTCGCGCCGCAAGCAGTCTGAATACGCGATCGCCCTCGGCGAGAAGCAGAAGCTGCGTTATCAATACGGCGTCCTCGAGCGCCAGTTCCGTCGCTACTTCACCATCGCTTCCACGCGTCGCGGTGTGACCGGTGAGATCCTCCTTCAGCTTCTCGAGACCCGTCTCGACAACGTTATCTATCGCCTCGGCTTCGCGAATTCGCGCAGCGGCGCCCGGCAGATGGTGTCGCACGGCCACGTGCAGGTCAATGGCCGCAAGGTCGACGTCTCTTCCTTCAACGTAAAAGCCGGCGACACGATCACGGTCAAGGACAAGCCCCAGTCCCGCCGTCTCGCGGCGAAGCACATCGAGCTGACCCAGATCACCCCGGTGCCGGATTGGCTCGTGGTGGACAAGGAACAGTTCAGTGGCAAAGTCTCGCGCATCCCGTCGCGTGAAGAGATCGCCCCGATCGTCAACGCGCAGTTGATCGTCGAACTCTACTCCCGCTAAAGCGAGCAGAGCCTCAATTTACGGCGCAGGTTGCCTCGTGCAGCCTGCGCCGTTTTTTTGCGTTTCTCAGACAGGCGCAATAGGACAAATACGACCGATGAGACATCTAGGTCCCATCGGTATTATCGTCCTATGGGTTACGACTACTCCAGTTCGTCGTCCGGACCCCAGAGGTGCTCTTTCGTCCAGCGCTTTTCGTAGAGTTTGCACAAGCCGATCGCCGGAGCCACGCCGCCGTAGTATGAAGCCGTAGTCGTGTATTGCTTGTCCTCGTCGTATGTGCCGACGGCGATTACCACATGGTCGAAATGCTCGCTGAGCAATTCGAATGCTTTATCGATCATCTGCTGCTGAACTTCGGTCATAAGGAAAAGTGCGAGCGAAACCGGAAAGTGAAAAGCGGAAAGTTTCGCGGATGATCGATTGATCGTCCCACCTCACGCAGCGTGCAGGAAATCCGCCGCTTATTAGCGAGCCCGAATTTCCTGGTCGCTAATCCAGCAGTGCGGAGTCCATCTCGGTCTCATTGTTTTGCGCCCCGAGAGAGAGTTCAGTGGCGCGCTCCAGAAGCGGTCGCGGTCAGTCGTGCCTAATCGTGGTGAATCGTGCTCAATCGAACTTGGAGTTTTCTCCGACTCTGGTTGCGAGACGGATTTCATCCGAGTTTCACGAGGTGCGAGTCGCCAAAAGGAAGGCCATCCACGGCCACACAAGGCGGCACAAGGTCGACTTCTCTTACGTCCGTTGGTTTTGCGCGCTACAGCGCGGCCACCGCTTCGTTGGTCGCCTCGACGAGGACGGCGAGACCTTCTTCCAAGGCGTCCTGGGGAATCGTGAGCGGTGGAGCGATCTTGACCGTCTGACCCCAAGCGCCGACGGGCGCGAAGAAGAGAAGGCCTTTGTGGAAGCAGCGCTCGATGATGTTGTGCGCGAGATCGTGGTTCGGCTCCTTCTTGCCCTTCACCATCGTCTGCATGCCGCCGACGAGGCCTTTGGCGCTCACATAGCCGATGTACTCGGGGTGCGCCTTTTGGATTTTGCGCAGGCCTTCCAGCAGGATCGGTTCGAGCTTCGCCGCGTTGCCGGTGAGGTCTTCGCGCACGATCTTCTGCACGCTGGCTAGGGCTGCGGCGCAGCACACGGGATTGCCGGTGTGGGTGCTGGTCATGGCGCCGGGACCAAATTGATCCATGATGGACTCACGACCGATGACAGCGGAGAGGGGTAGGGAACTGCTGATGCCCTTGCCGCAGCAAATGATGTCAGGCGTCACGCCGTAGTGCTCAAAGGCCCAGAATTTTCCGGTGCGCCCGAAGCCGGCCTGGACCTCGTCGAAGGTGAGGACGATCTGGTGCTTGTCGCACCACTCGCGGAGCTTGCGGACGAATTCCACGGGAGCGAAGTCAGGGCCCACGCCCTGGTAACTTTCCATGATGACGCCGGCCACGTTTTCGGCCTTCATGCCGCGCGCTTCGACGGCAGCGAGGAAGCTCTCGAAGCTGGTGTCAGTCTGCCAGAATCCATCGGGGAAAGGGGCGGTGATGATGGCCGGGTCTTCATTGACGATCCACGATTTCTGGCCAGCCATGCCGCCCGCTTGTTGCGAGCCGAGGGTGCGCCCGTGGAAGCCGCGTTCCCAGCCGATGATGCCGATCTTCTTGTTGCCGCCGACCTTGATACCGTGCGAGCGGCTGAGCTTGATGGCGCACTCCGTGGCTTCCGAGCCAGTGGTGAGGAGAAACACTTTGTCCAGTCCCTCGGGCGCGACACCGGCGAGGCACTCCACGAGCGCAGCGCGCGAATCATTGCCGAACACGTAGCTATGAATCAGGCCGCTTTGGACCTGTTTGACAATGGCATCGCAGATCTCCGGGGCTGCGTGGCCTGCATTGGTCACCAGCACGCCCGACGACCAGTCGAGCCAGCGGTTGCCGTATTTGTCAAAGATCTGAATGTCCTGGGCTCGGTCCCAGACCAGCGGAGGCATGCCGCGCATCGACATGGGTTCGAAGCGGCGAAGCTTTTCCAGCGTGGGCAAAGAATCCGGATGCGGGACCGGCGAGGCGATGCGGCGATACTTGGTTTCGACGTGGGGGACGTTGATCGGGGTGATGCTGTATTCTTTGCCCATAGGGAAGTGAAGGTGAGGGGTGAAAATGAAAGTGCCGGCCCGGTATTCGGGATTTGAGTTCGGTGGAGGCGTTTAGTGCGGGGTAGGGGATGGCAAAGTGCAGATGGCAGATGGCAGATTGCTGATGGACGAGACGGTAGCAGTGCGGACTTGCGGGCTCTACTCGGTGCGTTACTCTTTCCGATACTTTTGTGATCTCCTCCCGCCAACCTATCCTCGAGACGACGCCGCAATCTTCGCGGGAGTCGTTTCATTGCGAGGTGGTGCGCGGGAGCGGCTACGGGGCGCGCTGGCATTTTCACCCGGAAGTGCAGCTCACCCTGGTGCTGAAGAGCTCGGGCTATCGCATCGTAGGAGACAACATTGCGCCGCTACTGCCCGGAGATCTCGTGCTCGTCGGGGCCAGCCTGCCCCACGTGTGGCATCAAGACGAGAGCCCGCGCAAGAAGAACGATGCGGTCCACGCGATCGTGGTGCGGTTTCGGGAGGATTTCCTCGGCGATCATTTTTTGCAAAGTCCGGAGATGGGAGCCGCACGACGGCTGTTCCAGCGCAGCGCACGGGGCCTCTGCGTGACGGGTGCGACGCGAGACCGCACCGCAGCGCTCCTGCGCGACCTCGCTGGCGAGCAAGGCCTCGGGCGGTTGCTCAAACTGCTGGAAATCGTCAAGGTGCTCGCAGAGTCGAAGCACCTGCAGCCGATCGCCAGTGCGAACTTTTCCCCGGAACTGCGGGACTCCGACACCCCGCGAATGCAACGCGTCATGCGTTACATTCACGATCGCCTCGACCAGGTCATCGAGCGCGAGGACGTGGCCCGCTGCGCAGCGCTGAGCGAGGGCGCATTTAGCCGTTTTTTCAAGACCCGGACCGGCAAGACGCTACCCCAATACATCAACGAACTCCGCATCGGCAATGCCTGCACGCGCCTGCGCGATGCGGGTGCCAAAGTGGCCGACATCGCGTTGGAGTGCGGCTTCGAAAACCTCGCGAATTTCAACCGCCAGTTCCGCGCCATCACCGGGATGAGCCCCCGGGAGTATCGCAGCGCATTTGAGGATCACGCGTTGTGACTGCGGAAGATGTGGCGCGACGCCCTTCGAAACGTTCGCAGCGTTCGCTTCGCATCCTGTTGTGGCTCGGGGGAGCTTACCTCATCGCTCTGCTGGTTTTGGTTCTCGGAGAAGATCGGCTGGCTTTTCCAGGATGGACGATACGCAAGCCGTGGCTCGCTTCGCCGGCGAAGACGGTGGTGGAGGTGGAGAGGATTGCCGCTTCGGATGGAAACACGATCGAAGGCTGGTGGCTGCCGGCCGCGGATTGGACACCAGAAAAAGGTGCAGTCCTCTACCTGCACGGCAATGGGCAGAATATATCGACGTGCGGCAAGGCGCTGCGAAATTGGCGCAATGAATTGAAGAGGAGCGTCCTGGGGATTGATTACCCAGGCTTTGGTCACAGCACAGGGACGCCGAATGAGCGGAGCTGTTATGTTGCGACGCAGGCTGCCTTGGATTGGATCGTGCGGGAGAAAAAGGTGCCGGCGAGAAATGTAGTCGTCATCGGGCAATCGATGGGCGGTGCAATGGCGATTGAGATCGCGAGCCGACAGCGGTGTCGGTTGTTGGTGACATCTGGTGCCTTCACGTCGTTTCCCGATATCGCGCAGTATCACTATGGCTGGTTGCCAGCTTGCTATCTTGTCCGGTCGCGTTTCGGCAATCTTTCCAAAATGCACGTGACGGAGACGCCGGTCTTCATCGCACATGGGACGGACGATCATACCGTGCCATTCACGCATGGCGAGCGATTGTATGCGGCGGCGACCGGCTTGAAGCGATTCTATCCCGTAACAGGGCATGGACATTCGCAGCCGGATACAGACGAGTTTTACGAGGCGGTGCGGACGTTCCTGCGAGAGACGTCGTCCGCGGTCGCGAATTAGCGCGGAGCTGCCGGAGCAGCGCCCACGGCAAGCGCCTACACCGCGCGGTCGTAGATCCGCTGGAATACAGCGTCGTGGCCTTCGCCGACGCGATTGGGGTCGACGATGAAGATGCCGTCGTCGCCGAAGCGTGCGGTGACCGTGGCGCCTTTGCCCTGCTGCAGGTATTCGAAATTCAGGTCGCGCACGCGGGCGGCGGCGTCGACGATGGCGCAGGTGATGCGGCTTTCCTCGGCGGTGGGGTAGAGCGCGGCGAGGGACTCCCGGGTTTCGCCATGGAATTTCACGCGGCAGATGGCGGCGAGGCCCACGGTGAGGCTATCGACTCCGTAGCCGACATATGCACTGGTGCCGTCGGGGCGAGCGACATCGCGAGTGAAGTGGTTGTTCGACGTGCGCGATTTGTCGCCGGCATTCCACCAGCGGAAGCCGCGGTACTGCTGGTCGCTCTCGACTTTGCCATCTGCACCCACGATCTCGTGGCCCTGGTTCACCGGGCCCTCAAACGACGACGGGGTGATCCAGTTGTTATGAAAGTTCATGCTCAGCCCATTGGCGAAATCGACGCGCACCTGCACGGCGTCATAGGCCAGGATGCCATCGCGGATGAGGCGCTTTTTCTGGCCGATAGCGGTGAGGGAGACCGGCTTGCTGTGATAGTAGGAGTAGATGAGATCGGTCCAGTGAGGGCCCACGTAGCTGAAGGGGTCGCTGGATTCCACCCACTTGAATGTGCCGGTCGCCACCTCGAGCGGTTCCTCCAGATAGGCAGTGCCGTAGAGCGGCGCGCCGATGCGGTTCTGGATGTCGTCGCGCACGCGGAGATGATCCGGGTCGTAGCGCTTGTGCATGTCCACTGAGACGATGAGCCCTTTGGCCCGTGCGGCCTCGATGATCTGGTCGGCCTCGTGGATATTGAGGCACATCGGCTTTTCCGTGATGACGTGCACGCCTTTCTCCAGAGCAGCGAGGATGGGCTGCGTGTGAAGATGATCCGGCGTGGCCACGGCCAGAATATCAAGGTCGGGAATCTCGCGCAGGATATCGTCCCACGGTGCATCACCGTGAAAGGCGCGGGGCTCGTAGCCGGTCCATTCCTTGAAGTTCGCCTGGGCCTTTTTGGCCGAGCTCTCGGAGCGGGTCGCGACGGCGACGAGGTCGATCTTGATCGGGGCAAAATCGCGCGTCCATTTGTCGAGGCCGACGCGGGCAAGTTGTCCGCCGATACCGAAGCGCTGGAGATCGGCGTAGGCGCGGAGATGGACGTCGCCGCCAAACATGCCGGCGCCGACGAGGGCGATTTTCAGGGTCTTTTCCATGTGCAGGGGGAAAGGGGAGAGAATGACGAATGACGGGTGACTAATGACGAATGGCCGGGTGCAGGCTAATCACCAGCATCGGGCGCTGCGTGCGCCGGATGTAGGATGGAAAACGGAAATTGGAAACGGAAAAATTTCCGTCGGCGCTAAACAGCGATGGTCGCAGCCTCCGGAGCGGATGCCTCGGTTGCGGGCACCGGACGCACTCGACGGTAGAGCCAGACAAGGCCGTCGATGACGCTGTCCAAGCCGATGGCGATGAGGATGAAGCCGGCCCATTCCACGGGATGAATGTAACGCGTCACGGTGTCGCCGATGGCGTAAATGATGAAGAGATAAAGCAGCGCTGGGAGCCAGAGGAGAGTGCCGCGGCGGAAGCGATAGGGAAGAAGCGAGGCAGCAAAACCGAGGAGCGCGAGCCAGCCCATCGTCTTGATGTGCGTACGAGGAGATTCGCCCTTTTTGCCGACTTTCGTATCGAGCCATTTGAGACGGTCGAACTCATCGGTGTATTTCGTAAACCAGAGCGTGCGGGTGGAGCGTTCCGCGACGAAGGCGTTGTAGGCCGGTTCGTCCATTTCGTAGATGAGTTGCATCTCTTCCGGCCGTTCCTCCCAGCGTCCGCTGCTGCTCTCGCCCTGCTCACGCCAGAAGCGCTTCGGGTCGAGGCGCGCCTGCACGTGCTGATCGCCCACGGCGCTCACGATCTTTTTGCAGACCATGCCGAAGTATTGAAAGGGATGGGCGATGACGGCTTCCCGGGCGAGGGTCTTCGCGACTTTGGCGAAGCGCTGGCGATCGGAGACGAACTTGATGTAGTCCTCGCCCAGCGCATTGTCCTCGCGATTGTTCGACAGCATCTTTTTGTAAGGACCTTGGCGAAAGGCGTAGTTCGGCAAGTCCTGGCGGGCAGACTCGATGGCCGGTTTCAGCATCGCGCGCTCGGCGGCGTAGGGCTCGCCTTCCGTGCGGACGAGCGGGAGCGTGGAGCTGAGGAAAAGCCATGGCCCCTGCGAATCGCTGCCGGAAGTGAGGGTAAGGAGAATGACGCCGGGCACGGTGGCGAAACAGAGCTTCGGCCAGCGAAACGGGCGCTGAGTGATGAAGATTGCGGCAACGATGAGACCAAGCCAGATGGGGCGTCCCGCTGGCTTTACGGCCACGATGAGGAGCGCCAGCAGGCAGAACCAGATGAGGCGGCGATCACTGGCCAACGCATCTCGTGGGGCCGCCACGGCCACCGCGGCGATGAAGACGCTGAGCAGCAGCGTCTCTCAGATCATCTCATGCTCGTAGTAGAGCATGCGGGGCCAGATCGCCGGGAGAAATGCGATGATAGGCACCCAGATATTAGGCCTTCGGACGAAATGCCCAGCGATCCAACCCACGCCGAAGATCATCGCCAGACCGGCCAGGTGTTGCACGAAGGCGACCACTTGCACGGTGGTGCAAAAGGGAATGGGCGGAGCCGCCACGAGGAGCAGCGGGTAGACGAAGCGGCGCTTCGCCGGGAGTTCGAAGTGATGCTTCACAAACGCCGCCCGCGCCGTGACGAAGTAAGAGTTGCTGTCGCTGCCGTAGAAGGCCTCTGGGACCGCGGCCAGGTAAGAGAAACGCAGAACGGCCCCGAGGATGAGTGCAGGCATACAGAGCCAGAAACAGCGTCGGAGAGTGAGGTGCGGGCGCTGGTTTGCGGCAGGGCTTTCTGTCATGAGGCGGCGGTGGCGTGCAAAAAAGGCAAAGAGGCGGCTGTGTGTGACAAAGTTGCGCGTCGTGCGCAAGGCCGCAGCTTGGCCTTGGCATGTTTCTCGGGTGAACCCCTGATGGGCAGCCGCTTCCCTTAGTTATAAATGAAGGTCGGCTGTGACGACGTCGTCGCCCGGCTCCCGCGTGAGTTGGAAGCCCAGCCGTCGGCACAGGTCGAGCATGCCGCGATTGCCAGCGAGGACAGTGCCGGTGATGCGGCTCATCTTTTCCGCGCGACCGATGCGCACGAGCGCCTCGAGCAAGCGGGTGCCGATGCCGTGGCCCTGCCACGCATCCGAGACCAGCACGGCGAACTCCGCATCGTTGCAGCCGTGGAGACGATTGAGCCGGCCCACGGCGATAACTTTGCGGGCCGCGCCTTTGCCATGCACCGCGACCAGCGCGAGCTCGCGATCGTAATCCGAAAAGCATACCTGCACGAGCCGCTGGTGGTCGGTGCGGACCTCCAGCGAGAGCGGACCGAAGTAGCGCATGCGCACACTTTCCTCGGAGAGCGTGGCATGAAAATCGACGAGCAACGCTTCGTCCTCGGGACGGATCGGGCGAAGTGTTACTCGCGAGCCTTTGGCGAGCCGAATCTCGCTGACGTATTCGGCAGGATAAGGCCGGATGGCGAGGCGCGGGAGATCGCGCTCCGCCGTGGTGGAGGGATGCAAAATGACCCGGGCATCGAGCGCCACGAGGCGTTCGGCACTGGCGAGCAGGGGATTGATATCGACCTCCGCAATCCACGGCTGCTCGGCGACCAGCTGGCTAAAGGAAACGAGCAGTTGGGCGAGCGCATCGAGATCGACCGGTTTGCGTCCCCGCACCCCGCCGAGCGCGTGAAAGATGCGGGTTTGCTCCATGAGACGATGTGCCAGCGTAGTGGTGAGCGGGGGAAAACCGATCGCCCTGTCTTTCATGATCTCCACGAGCTCGCCTCCCGCGCCGAAGACCAGCACGGGCCCAAATTGCGGATCGATACTGCTGCCGATGATGAGCTCCACGCCATCGCGCGGGATCATGGGTTGCACCGTTGCGCCGAGGAAATCCTTCGCGCTGGTTGCCGCTGTCACCGACCTCTTGATCTCGCGCCAGGCGCGACGCACCGCCGTGGCGTTGGCGAGATTCAGTTGCACGCCGCCGACATCGGTCTTGTGGGTGATCGTTTCGGAGAAGACCTTCAGCACCACCGGATATCCGATCTTCGTGGCGTGGCGGATCGCGGCCTCCTCGGTGCGGGCGACGCGCGTCTCCACCGTGGAAATGCCGTAGGCGGTGAGCAGGCGCTTCGACTCCACCTCGGTGAGTACCGTGCGCCCGGCTTTCCGCGCGGAGGTGATGATACGCTCGGCGGTGCGAAGTCTGCCCGTATCCTTTTCGTCGGATTTCGGCAGAGCGGGAAGTTCGTACAGCAGTCGCAGCCGATCGCTGTATTGCCACATCAGCGCAAA
>JBGGMZ010000551.1:0-5112 GCA_041287745.1 Chthoniobacter sp.
GCATACGCCAGGCAGCTGGTTTCACCCGGCCTTGACAGAATCGTGCTTCCGAATCAGCGTCCCCTTCCCCGCTTTCCTTTCGAGACACGCTCTGCGACGAGGATTCTCGAGCTACTTCTCCGGATCGGAATTGATCGTTCGCAGCTTGAGATATTCCGTCGGCGAAATCTTGAGGTAGTAAAGGGGGCCCCGCTTGATCTCGTCCGCGTCCTTTTTCTTCTCCGACTTTTCCGGGCCGCGATAGAGGAGGTAGCCTCCTTTTTCATCCAGGCCTGCGCGGGTCATATCGTCGGCGGCGAATTCACGGCGGCGGTAGTCGACTGGGTAGAGCGGCTGCCCCTTGAGCGAGGCCACGACGGGATAAGGCGGTGCCGGTGGATTAGCGGGCATGGGATAGTAGCTACTGTCGCCGACGGCGGTGTATTCCACGGTGGTTTCCAATTGCGCTCGCTGGCCATTGTCCCGCCAGGTGAGCGCCAGAACGATGAAGAGCGCGACGAGCAGCACCGCCCCGAGGCAGACTGCAGCGCGCTGGCCGGGAAAGTCCGAGTCCTGTTCCGCAGATGGTGTGTTGCTCATGTCGATGGGAATGATGTTGCGGCACAAGGCGGCATTGCGCCAAGCCCGTTGATGGTTATCGCAGGTGCAGGAGGAACCAGAGCACGAACCCAAGCAGGATGGCGAGGCAGAGCAGCAACACCCACGCAGTCCACACGTCCGCCCGCTTCTCTCGTGCACTCTGCTCTAGGGATTTGGCCAGCGATGCTTCCTCGGCTGCCACCTTCTCGCGTTGTCCGATTACGGCCTGGAGGGCTTGGGGTTGGTTCATCGGCTCGATGCCTTGATCGGCCAGCGCCTTGCCAATTTCACGATAGGGCTGGGTCTTCCCTTTCTCCAGGGCGTCGATTTCTTTCTCCAGCTTTTGCTTCTCCCTCTTGCGCGAGGCAATTTCGTCGATCAGTGCTCCGTCGCTTTTCTGGAAATCTTGCTCGAGCGTATTCAGCGCGTCCGTCTCGACCGAGAGCAAGGCGCGCCGCTGGTGCAATTCCCCCTCGATCAATGGGATCTCTCCTTCCGCAACGCTCAGCTTTTGTTGCCATTCGCGCTTCTCCTGTGGAATCGCGATCACCCGCTTTTGCAAGCGCTGCACTTCCGCTGTCTCCCCGAGGGACTGACTGCCTTTCGCCAGCAGCACCCGGTATTTTTCCTCGTCGGCCTTTATCTCACGATCGAGCGTCTGGATGCGCTCCTCGATTTCCCGGCGGTGCCGCTGCTTGTCGCCCAAGGCCCGCTCGGCTTCCTGCACCGGTCCGACCAGCGGCGTCCGGGTTGACTCCCGGGCCGCGTGAGCTTGCTCATAGGCTTTTCGCTCGAAGGTCCTTCGTTCCTCCAGCTTCGCCATGGCCACGCCCAGCTCGGCGCTTTGATTGGTCAGCTGCGCCTGGGTGCGCTCGACTTCAGTGAGCCGATCTACATGCTGCTGCGTGCTGGAATCGTAATCGGCCTGTTGCCAGCCGAGCAGGCCGAGCTTGCTCTCGAGATCCGACAGCTTTCGCCGCTGCGCCACGAGGCGCAGCCGGCGAGTGGAGCGATCGAAAAGACGAGCCAGTTCGCGCAGGCCCGGCGCGAGAAAGTTCACCTATTCCCCGCTGGCGCTGAGCTTGGCGAGGATGCTGAGATCCTCGAGCGTGGTGGTGTCGCCGGTCACGGCCTTGCCCGAGGCAATTTCCTTCAGCAGGCGGCGCATGATCTTGCCACTGCGCGTCTTCGGCAGGGCTTCGGTAAAGCGAATCTCATCCGGCGTGGCCACCGGGCCAATGACCGTCCGGACGTGTTTCTTCAAGGCGGCAGCGAGTTCGGGTTTTGCGACTACCCCTTGCTTGAGAGTGACGAAGCAGACGACTCCCTGCCCTTTCATCTCATCCGGGCGACCGACGACCGCGGCCTCTGCGACCGCTTCGTGCGACACGAGAGCACTCTCGACTTCGGCCGTGCCGAGACGATGCCCGGCGACGTTCAACACGTCGTCGATGCGGCCGACGATCCAGAAATTGCCATCCTTGTCGCGGCGGGCGCCGTCGCCGGCGAAATACATGCCCTTGAATTCACTCCAGTAAGTCTTCTTGTAACGCGCCTTGTCGCCCCAGATGTTGCGCAGCATGGACGGCCACGGTTTACGGATGACGAGCTTGCCACCCACGCCGGCGGGAACTTCCTTGCCATCGTCATCCACGATCGCGGCATCTACGCCGAAGAACGGGAGCGTAGCCGTGCCCGGCTTGGTCGGCGTGGCACCGGGGATGGGCGTGATCATGTGGCCACCGGTCTCCGTCTGCCACCAGGTATCGACGATCGGGCAGCGTCCGCCGCCGATGACATTGTGGTACCACATCCAGGCCTCGGGATTGATGGGTTCGCCGACGGTGCCGAGCAGACGCAGCGAGCTGAGATCGTACTTCTTCGGCCACTCGTCGCCCCACTTGATGAAGGCGCGGATCGCGGTGGGCGCGGTGTACATGATCGTGACGCCGTAATCTTCGACGATCTTCCAGAAGCGGCCGTTATCCGGCCAGTTCGGCGCGCCTTCGTACATGAGGGCCGTTGCGCCCATGGCCAGCGGTCCGTAGACCACATAGCTGTGGCCGGTGACCCAGCCGATGTCGGCGGTGCACCAGTAGACGTCCTCATCACGCAGATCGAAGACGTATTTGCAGGTGGTGTAGGCACCGAGGAGATAGCCAGCGGTCGTGTGCAGGATGCCCTTGGGTTTTCCAGTCGAACCACTGGTATAGAGAATGAAAAGCGGGTGCTCGCTATCGAGCTGCACGGGCGGGCAATTTGCGTCGACATACTCGATCTCACGATGCCACCACACGTCGCGGCCTTCCTCGATGTGAATGTCGTTGCCTGCACGGCGGAAGACGATCACGCGCTTCACTGGGTGGCCGCCATCCTTCAGTGCAGCGTCCACGTTCGCCTTGAGCGGCACAATCGCCCCACGACGATAGCCGCCATCCGCGGTGATGATGGCCACGGCGCCGCTGTCTTGGACGCGATCCTTGATCGACTCTGCGCTGAATCCGCCAAAGACCACCGAGTGCACGATGCCCAGGCGGGTGCAGGCCAGCATGGCCACCGCCGCCTCTGGAATCATGGGCATGTAAATGATGACGCGGTCACCTTTCTTGATCTTGTTGCGCTTGAGCACATTGGCAAAGCGACAGACATCGCGGTGCAACTGCTGGTAGGTGATGACGCGGCGCTCGCCGGGCTCGCCTTCGAAAATGATGGCCGCCTTGTTCTTGCGCGGCCCGTCGAGATGACGATCGAGGCAGTTCTCGGAGACGTTCAGCTTGCCGCCGACAAACCACTTGGCAAACGGCTCTTTCCACTCGAGCACCTTCGACCACTTCTGGCTCCACTTCAGCTCGGCCGCCTCACGCGCCCAGAATTTGTCCGGCTTCTTGATCGATTCCTCCCACATCGCCTTGTACTGCGCGAGGGACTGGATGCGGGCTTTCTTGGAAAATTCCTTGGCCGGTTTGAAGACGCGATTTTCGGTGAGGTGCGACTCGATATTGCTGCTCATGGGGTATGGTGAGAGGAAAGGAGTGCCTGTGCTAGCAGCGCCGCTGCCGGGCGACAAGGACGGGATTGCAGATTTCTCTCACCCCGCATCCGTTTCCCCAGTGCGGGCGATCTACCGGGAGTGCGTCGTCCTTCCGGTGTGATCCGGGGCGGCTGCCTCCGCTCAATTTGCCGCGAAACGCGTAACCTTGACCGGTTGGCTGGTGCCCTTCAGCGGAGCGTGCTCCGGCAGCACACGGGCTATCTTCACGCTGGTGTTGATGCCGCTGAATTGCTGGGCCATGTGCATGGGGGTGGCATTGCGCACCCATTGCGGAGTCCACGACTGGTTGTCCATGACGTAGGTGCGCCCTCTGTCGTCGTAAACGACGACTGCATGCGATCCCCGCTCCGGGCCCTCACCGAGGATCGGCTGGGCGGTGATCTCGCCGCCGTCAATTGGAATCGGCACTCCGCCGGACTCGTAGCCGTAGACGACCACTTGCGAGTGGATGCCAGCGGCCTGGAGTCTTTGATGCAACGCTTGGGCGAAAGGCAAACACTGGCCCGCCTGGCCCTTGCCGGGAATGTGTGTGTCCTTGGCAATCCGAGCGGCCCGAGTATCCCCGATCCGGATACTTCCTGCGTAGCAAGACACGCCCACGGCCAACAGAATCATCGTAGCCGCCATCGATTTTTTAATTCTGTTCTTCATACCCCGAATACAAGCATCGCCTGTTCTCTAAGACCGCGGGACGATTCGGTATATGTGCACAGGGAATTTCCCTGCCAGCTACAGTGTATCCCGAGGTGTTCGGGGCATTTTCAGGTGGTATCCCCACCGAGTCCACAGTGCATCGGCGACACCGAGCTTCACATTTGTAAAACTGTGTGAGGGAAACCCGTATTTTCGGCGTGAAAATGAGTTCCTTCGTATCCAACTCTTGGTTCCTCTCCTACACTCTTCCTGCCCGCCCGTTCATGCCCACTCGATCTTTGCTCGCCACTCTGAAGGAAACCTTTGGATACGATTCCTTCCGCCCGTTGCAGCAGGAGATCATCACAGATGCCCTCGACGGTCGGGATGTCTTCGCCCTGCTGCCGACGGGTGGCGGCAAGTCCCTCTGCTTCCAGCTTCCCGCACTCCTGCGCGAGGGCCTCACCGTCGTCGTGTCGCCCCTCATCGCGCTCATGAAAGATCAGGTCGATGCTCTCACGGCTACAGGCGTGCCCGCTACCTTCCTGAACTCCACGCTCGACGGTGATGAGGCACGCGCTCGTTTTCGCGGGCTGCATCGCGGTGAATACCGCCTGCTCTACGCTGCACCGGAGCGCCTCATGCTCCCCGGCTTTGTGGACAACTTGCGCGCTTGGAACGTGACGCAGCTCGCGATCGACGAAGCGCACTGCATCAGCGAATGGGGCCACGATTTCCGGCCCGAATACCGTCAGCTCGCCGATCTCCGCGAGTCCCTGCCCGACGTGCCGGTCATGGCCCTCACCGCCACTGCCACGGAGCGCGTGCGGGCAGACATTGTCGAGCGC
>JBGGMZ010000552.1:0-8420 GCA_041287745.1 Chthoniobacter sp.
TGGCTCTTGAAGACCGCGCCCGAGGGCGCGCCCTCGCCGACCTTCGCGGCCACCTGCAGCGTGCCTAGCGGCGTGGCGTAGCTGCTGGGCTGGTCGCCCAAGCCAAACTTCGATGTGGAAATCGGGTAATGACCGGCAAGCACCCCGTTCTCCATCACCACCAGGCGCTGATCCGGCACGCTGATGATGATCTGCGGCGCAGCCATAGCCGAAAAACGGCTGAGGCAGAGCATGGCGAGCAGGGCCAGTAGACTAAGGAACGGGTGCGACTTCATGATAATATCCTTTAGCACCGCTTGTACCAACCTCAAGATAGGGGAACTATGTATTTCTCAATACTGAGACACACTACAGAGAGCCGTGCGCATCACATCTCTGTAAGGCGCGTAATCCACTCTGGGCTGAATGTCATCCGCCCGTTGCGAAAAACATTATCGGACTTGCGAAACAGGACGTGTATCCACGCATGAAAGCGGGTCCGTTTTTGCCAGACGCACGCCTTTTTCAGTGAGAAGTGGCGGCGCGGAAGGGGCCATTTGACGATTTCCACTCCTCTTTTATCAGTTTTGCGCCTGCAAATTCCTACAGGTGATATAATCTCAGCAACTGTGAGAATAAAATGGGCGGCCGAGACGTCCGTATTCGCGCCGAAAGCCTCCCAAAATGCAATTGATGACGAGGGGCGCAGGAAGGCGCCTTGCCTTGAAGAAGACCGCACAACGCCCACAAGGGGGACGGTCGCCATTCCATCGCGGGGACCGATTTTCTACGTTAAAGTACTCACACCGAAGTGGTGGCGCACTTCCCTCGGAGAAGCAGAAGACTGCAAATAAGAAGGGCGCTGCGCACCGCAAGCTGGTCGGCGACTACAAAATCGCCGCTCATGGAGCCGCTTCGAACCTTCTTCTTTCTTTGCGCCCCTCCGCGGTCTCTGCGTCCTCTGCGGTTAGAGCGTCCGCCAAAAGAAGATTCCGAATCCGGCGAAATGAAGTGTTGAATCAGGAAATCAAGAAGGCAGGAAAAGAAGACGAGTCCTTCCTGCTTTCCTGCTTTCCTGCTTTCCTAATTCGCGTCGTTCATTCGGCAGTTGCTTTTGACAGGTGCTCTAAAATAACCGCTTCGGCTTGGCCGTAACTTCACAGCCTGCCCCCGGCGCTAAACCTCAATTCGGATCCGAATCGGAGCGCGTCGATTTCTCAATCAACACCTTCGTCTTCTCGATGGTCAGGATCATATCGAAATCGGCCGCCACCGTGCGGTCCCGGTTCCCATCGGAAACGTCGAATTGGATGGAATACTGCGCGCGAATCTTTTTCCCGCCCAGCCAGCGCTTTAGTTCCAGGTCGCTGCCGTCAAAGTGGTAGCTGTGCTCGTTCTTCTTCGTCTTCGGCTGATAGCCTTCCAAGTCGGGCATTTTCAGCGGCTCGAAGGTATTTCCCCGCCGCTCGTAGACGGTGAATCCGGCGATGCGCCGCGATCCGCTGTGATACGCCAGATATTTCGAATCGGGCGACCACGACGCATTCATCGAGCGGTTCACACCCTCCTCGTAAAAATCGATCAACTGTTTCCGGTCCGGCAGCGACACCAGCGCGGCGCCCTCCGGATTGCCGCTCTGCTCCAGATTGTCCTCCCCATAGGTGTAGAGAATGCCAAATTTGCCGTCGGGCGATTTCTCCCGCACCACGCTGTTCGACCCGCTGTGCAGCTTGAGCGCCTGATCCCTCAACACATCGGCCCGCCGGCGGGTCGCCAGGAACTGCCCCTCGTGCAGCACATACTCGGGAAAGGAAGTCCAACGATTCACCACGTGTACCCGGGCGATCGTGTCGCGATACGCCAGCCAGGCGCGCTGCACCTTGCGCGTCTCCTCGACTGCATCCTTGCCCAGGCGCTCGAGCACCGCCTTGTACCCAGAGTTCAACGCTCCATCGGCAAAGCTGTCGACCTCGTCGTAAGGAGCAAAGAGCGTCCCACCGCCCGGATCGCCGACGCGCAGTGGGATGTTCTTCGGCGTCAGCGACTCGTTGCTGCTGTTCCAGCGGGTGCGCAGTTCATCGTTGCTGCTATCGAGCTCGAAGGGCGCATCGAAGGCCAGCTTGGCCGTGTCGAAATAGCAAAAGGCGCGGTAGTAGGCGGGCTTGACATCACGAGCCGTGACTGTGGCGTTGCGCGCCCGCAGGTAGAGCAGGATCCGGCTGGATTTTGAGCTCCAGTTGACGAATTCAATACTGCGATCGCGGAAGCCGTTGGCATCCGGCGGCGCCACCGTCGCTGCCTCGAGCGAATTGCGGCGGATGAATGCTTCCCAGATGATGTCTTCGAATGTGCCGCTGAAGGGCACCTTCCACGTCAACTTCTTGTCCTCGGCATCATCATTGCGCCAATAGAGTGCCGCCGAGCGCCATTGGCGGCCGGTCGCGGGATCAATGCGCGAGATCTGGTTGACGAAGAGCCACCGCTCATCCGTGGAAAAAAAGCATAGCGGCAAGCCGGGCATTTCATTGCTGCTCACCTCCCGGACGGCGCCTTTTGCATCTCCGCCCACCGTCTTGAGTGGCGGCAGCGAGCCCACCCGAGCCCCACCGTTCACCATGAAAAGCGGTCCGGCATTGCCATCCCGCTGCACACTCCACGCAGTGTCGTTCGGCGAGGATTGCGCCAGCACCAGCGGGCCGCTGCCGCTCGCGGGCGGCTCGGAAGGCTCGTGCGCAGGCTGCGCTTTCGCGTCGAGCCACGGCGGTGTTTTCGCCGGGCTCTTCAGCAGGTCGGTCTGCTTCGCAACATATCCGTCGCGCACTTCCACGAGTCGCCAACTCTGCCGCACCCAGCCTTGGGGGCCGGTGCCAGCCAGTTCTATGGCCACGGCCGTGTTATCGGTCGACCAATGGTAGCCCCAGCCGACATCGGCTTTCGGCCCGAAGGCGAAACCCGGACCATCCAACACGCCCACCACGCGGCGCGCGGGGATTTCCACGAGGAAATTCGGCCCTTCGCGGACGACGCCAAATCGGGGCACGAGCACGCCGAAGCGTTGATCGGGCGAAATGGAACGCGGATCGAGATAGTAGCCGTGGACCAGCGCATCGGTGGACCCACCGAAAATGACGTCGGAAAAATCCTCCTTGTTCACGGGCCAGCGTGGCCAGAAATCCACGGACCAGGAACCCGGGACGCCAGCGGCGGCAGCGGGTGATTGAGAGGCAGCTTGTTCACTCTCTTTCGCCGAGGCGGCAGGAGCGTTCTGCGCCCTTGCCGGCCACGTTGCGAGGCCACAGGCAGTTCCCAACAACAAGCACCAAACACGTGTTTTCATGAATTGAGGTATTCGGGTAATACGCTACCCACACGTGTTTCTTACAGAAAATGACGCCCCGGGGACCGGAAAAATTTAAAGGCAGAGACGCAGAGGCGCAGAGAAGAAGGAGAGATTTCCGCAGCGGATCCCAAGGAGCGGCGATTTGTAATCGCCGACCCACCCCGCCGCGCAGAGCGCCCACCCTTGGAGCCTGTTATGAACTTTGGGAGGGCTTTGCGGGTTGGAAACGCCAACGGCGTTTAATCATTTGGCCCAGGGTTGCGAGGGACGAGCTACCTTGGGTCCTCATTCCAGATGCGGCCAACCCTGAAAGGGTTGAATCCGATTGCCCGCGCGCGTTTGATACAACCCTTTCAGGGTTGGCTCGTAATTGGATGTTTCACCCAGGGTAGCTCGTTCCTCGCAACCCCGGGCTGGACGATTCAACACCTTCGGTGTTGCCGGCCACGTCGCCTCCGAAAAGTGCATAACAGGCTCCAAAGACAGCGCTCCGCGCGGCGGGTGGGTCGGCGATTCCAAATCGCCGCTCCTTGTGAGCTGCTTCGAAAGCTCCTATTTTTTCTCCGCGTCTCTGCGTCTCTGCGTTTAAAAAAACAGCCTCTGCGGCCCTCTGCGCTCTCTGCCCCTTTGCGGTTGAAATCCGCCTCCGGCCTTTACGCCGGGAGCGGTTCGACGGTGTCGCGGGCGAAGAAGCGCAGGCTCGGCATGGGCAGCGAGCAAATGGCCACATAGGTGAAGCCCACGAGGAAGAGCGAGAGGAATGCAGCATTCAGCCACTGCTCGTGAGCCACGGCGAAGCCGAGCAGGTAGCTGAAGTAAATCGCGAAGGCCAGTTCGATGAACGGCAGCACCGTCTTGATCGACGTATAGCGCGCTTTCTTCCACGCCTGCGTGCGGAGGGTTTCGATGCCGTACTTCGGCGTGCGGGTGAACTCGGACTGATGTCCGAAGAGCGCCTCGAGCACGGCGCGGGCATTGTTGATCGCCAGGCCGATACCGAGCGCCAGCACCATGGGCAGGAGGATGATCTCCTTGAGCCAGGACTTCGGATACAGTTCGCGCTGCGCGCAGATGTAGAAGACGGCCGCGGGCAGCGACGCTGAGAGATAGATCGGGATATCGACGAGCCACACCTGCCACGGATGGTAGGTACCATTCCCCGTCGACGGATGCATCAAGATGCAGAGGAAGAAGAGCAGCAGGTAGGCGTAGTTCGAAGTGAGATGCGCGGTGGCCTCGAACTTGATCAGCAAGGGCAGCTTCGCCTTCCAGACGGCGGGCAGGAGCTTCATGCAGGTCTGGATGGAGCCCTTCGTCCAGCGATGCTGCTGCGACTTAAAGCCATTCATGTCCACCGGCAATTCCGCCGGGGTGACGAGGTTCGGCAGGAAGATGAAACGCCAGCCCTTGAGCTGCGCGCGGTAGCTGAGGTCGAGATCCTCGGTGAGCGTGTCGTGCTGCCAGCCGCCGGCATCGGCGACGCAAGTACGGCGCCACAGGCCCGCCGTGCCGTTGAAATTAAAGAACCGTCCAGCACGACTGCGGGCGGTTTGCTCGAGCAGGAGATGGCCGTCGAGGAACATGGCCTGGACTCGCGTGAGGAGCGAATACGTGCGATTCAGATGGCCCCAGCGGGTCTGGATCATGCCGATCTTCGGATCCGTGAAGAAATGGATCGTCTTGCGCAGGACATCCGGCGTGGGAACGAAATCTGCATCGAGGATGAGAATGAACTCCCCCTTGCAATCCTTCATGCCGGCCTCGAGCGCACCGGCTTTAAACCCGGTGCGGTCCTTCCGATGAATCAGTTCGATATCCAAACCGCCAGCCTTGAGCTCGGCCACGCGTTTGGCGGCGATCTCCGTCGTTTCGTCGGTCGAATCGTCGAGCACCTGCACCTGAAGCAGGTCCCGCGGGTAATCGAGGGCCGCGACCGATTTCAATAACCGCTCGACCACATACATCTCATTGAAGATGGGCAGCTGGACCGTCACCGGCGGCAACCTGTCAAAGGTGGCCTTCGGCTGCGGCGGCTTATTGCGGTTCTTCAGAAAAAGATAGACGATGACGTAGCGGTGCAGGCCGTAAAGAGATAGGCCGGAGAGGACGATAAAGTAGCAAATTGTCCAAATTGTGTTTCCCAAACTTCCTTGCATAGTAAATTTAGGCCGTTTCGGGCCGAATCAAGCGCCGAATCATGGCGGGAGGGCTCCGATGGTCAAGCGGGAAATCTCGCGGGGGCAAGGGCTTCCGCTTACTTAAATTAGCTACTGCAATCCTTCGGCGTTTTGGCATCATCGGTTCCCATGCAAATACCTGTGCGCTGGCCGTTTCTTATCGTTGCCGGCCTTTTGATTACGTATTCCCAAGCAGCGCCGAAGCCCTCCGCGGAGGATATCGAGCAGATGCGGGAGGAGCTGGGAGTGAATGGTTTTACCGCTCCTTCGATCGAAATCATCCTCCAGGAGCTCGATTCGCTGCGCCCCTTCCCTTTCGACAAAGTCTGGCGGGATTTACCAGAAACGGTTCCCCAGGATCGCGCCCGGCTGGCCCTGGCCACTGGGGCGGTGATCGCCGATGGCTTCCTGGCCGTGGCCAGTGAAAAGCAGAGCCGCATCGAGCCCGTGGGCCGCGCCCTGCTCCGGCTGGCCAAGGGACTCGGCGTGAGCGATCGCGTGACCAAGCACAGCCGCAGCATCGTGGAAAAGGCCGCCCGCTCCCAGTGGGGCGACATCAAACAGGAGCTCGTGCGCACCCAGGCGGAGGTGGAAAGTTCCCTGATGGGACTGAAGGACGAAGAAATCGCCCATCTCATCGCCCTCGGTGGCTGGCTCCGCGCGCTGGAGATCACCAGCACGGCGGTAACCGATGATTATACACCTGAAAAGGCTCGCCGGCTCATCCAGCCCGAGCTGCTCGACTATTTCGTCGACCGCGTGGCCACGCTGAACCCGAACTTCAAGAAGACGAAACTCGCCCAAACCATCGAGAAGGACCTGACCGCCGTAAAGACCATCGTGGCCAAGCCAGTGGACGTGCCGATCGAAAAGGATGAGGTGAAGAAGATCCGAGATATGGCTCGCGAGATGAACAAGATGATCTCGAGCAACGACGAATGAACCCCTCGGTTCGGCAGTTTCGCGCACTGACGGCGCATTATCTCGACGAGACGCATCGCCTCTTCCCGCACGTGGCCAGCGAGCGGGGCTTGCATGAGTATGAGGCTCTGCTCGGCCAGAATGATGCAGCCACGCACATGGAGTATCAGGCCGTGGTCGAGATGGCGCTCCGCGCCGTGGAGGCGCTGCCGGATTTCGCCTTCACCGGGGATGACTGGCTGGATCGCCGCGGGCTGATTGCCATGCTCCGCACGGAGCGCTTTTTCAACGGCGAATTCCCGCACTGGCGGATCAATCCACAGGTGCACTGCGGCACGGCGATCGATTCCATTTTCCATCTGGTCATCCGCTACGCGGGCAATCTCAAGGCGGGGCGCGAAGCCATCGAGTCGCGACTCGCAGCGTTGCCCTGCTTCCTCGAGCAAGGCGCGGCCTGCTTGCGCAAGCCGGTACCGCTCTGGACGAAGCTCGCGCGGCAAAGCTGCGATGGGGCGAGGTCCTTTTTCGAGAGCGTGGGCCAGCAGCTCGCGCCCATCTCGCCCAAGCCGGCGAAGACCGCAGAGCTCATCCGCAATGCCATCGCGGCGCTGCAACGCTACGCTCGCGTGGCGGAATCCAAGGCACCCGGGCCGGCCAATGGCTTTTCCGTGGGCCGCGAGAATTTCGAATTCCTCATCCGCGAACGGCTGGGCTTTTCGCTCAGCGTGGAGGAAGCGGAGGCGCTCGGCCTGTCCTTGGTCGAGAAGCTCAATGCCGACCTCAAGGCGGAGGCGAAGAAATTTGGGAAGGGCAAATCCGTCGCCGCGATCCTGGAGGACGCCGCAAAACGCTGGCAACCACAGGCGCCGCTACTGGAAGAATATACGCGGGTGACCGCCGAGACCCGCGGACAATTCGAGCGCGCGGATTTCGTCACTTTCCCGCCCAAGGAAAAGTGTCGTGTGACGCCCGTGCCGGAATACCTGAAACACCAGTTTCCCACCGCAGCCTATCTCCAGCCCGGCGCGTTTGATTCCGACCAGACGGGCACTTTTTGGGTGAACGATCTCAGCCTCGACCAGCCGACACCCGAGAAGCGCGCACAGGAAATCCGTCAGCACTTCGGCCTCGCGCTGACCTGTGCGCATGAGGCGTATCCGGGGCATCATTTGCAATTCGTGGTGCAGAACCGGCACCCGAGCAAAATCCGCCGGCTCATGCATCACGCCATCTTCTACGAAGGCTGGACGCTCTGGTGCGAAAAGCAGTCGGTCGACCTCGGCATCGTCGATTATCCGGAAGCGCGCCTCACGCAGATCCACGACGCGCTCTGGCGCGCCCATCGCATCGTGATCGATTGCGGCCTGCACAGCGGCAAGCTCAGTTACGCCGCCGCCGCGAAGCGCCTGCAAGATGGCGTGGGATTCACCGCCGCACGTGCCCGGGGCGACGTAAATTGGTACACCAGCTCACCCACCGTGCCGATGAGCTACCTGCTCGGCCGCCTCGAAGTAGAGCGCCTGCACGCGCAGCTCGTCGGCCGCGAAGGCTGGTCGCTCAAGCAGTTCAACGACTGGATGCTCAGCTACGGCGCCATCCCGTGGAGCTGGATCTGGCAATCGCGCCTGCGGCCTGCGTGAGCCGCAAAGAAATATTTAGCCACGGATGGACACGGATGAAACACGGATAAGGGAGCTTGAGCCCGAAGAGCATCCTCAGCATCAACTTTCCGATGTGACAGCGGGCGCCGCTTTCGAATTTAGCGAGAGCGCCGTCCCCACTGGTAGGGAAACCGCGCCGCCGGGTTCCCTCGCATGTGGTGTGGAAAAGTGGAAGGCGGCGGGACGTTTTGTGTGGCAACGCTTACGAGCACGGTCCTCCACCGCCACTACTCCACGCCCCCAAAAGTGGGAACCCGGCGGCGCGGTTTCCCTACCAGTGGGGACGGCGCTGTCGCTAAATTCGAGAACCCTCATGATTACCCACCCATTTTCTCCTCTTCT
>JBGGMZ010000553.1:0-45388 GCA_041287745.1 Chthoniobacter sp.
GTGGCGGCCGCCCTGCCGCTCGGCGTTCCGAAATTCGTGGTCTCGACCATCTCATTCTCGCATCTGCTGCCGCCGGACCGGATTCCGGCCGATGTGATGATGATCCTGTGGTCTGGCGGGCTTTACGGGTTGAACAGCATCTGCAAGGCCATTCTCAGCCAGGCCGCCGGGGCATTTGCCGCCAGCGCGCTGTTGCGCTTCCTCTTTCCAGGCCACTCCACGCTGGGAGCCACGCTGCCCTCCGGCACGGCGACGCAATCGTTCGTTCTGGAAACCGTGCTCACCGCGATGCTCATGTTTGTGATCCTGGGCGTTTCGACCGGGGCAAAGGAAAAGGGAATCACGGCGGGTATCGCGGTGGGCGCCGTCATCGGGCTGGAGGCCATGTTTGCCGGTCCGATCTGTGGGGCGTCCATGAATCCGATCCGGTCCCTGGCGCCCGCGCTGGTCAGCGGCCATCTCGAGCATCTCTGGGTTTATCTGCTCGGTCCAGTTTTGGGTGCGCTGATCGCGGTGCCCACCTGTTGCCTGGTCCGTGCCGACGACTGTTGCCAGCCCGTATCTCAAACAACCGATCCATGAAACTATCCGAATTCAAATCTCTCCTGCAACGCAGCCCAAATGACGAGCTCCGGTTCGCGTTTCCAGACGGTGGCCTCATTGAGGCCCATGCGCATATCACCGAGGTCGGCCGGGTGGACAAAGCCTTCATCGACTGCGGAGGCACCGTGCGCCGCCTCGCCTACTGCTCTCTACAGGCTTGGGTGGCGGACGATACAGAGCATCGGCTCTCGCCCGGCAAACTTGCGGCGGTCATCGCGAAGGCGGAACCCATTCTCGGCAACGATGATCTCGATGTGGAAATCGAATACCAGGACGGGCTGATTTCCCAATTCCCAGTGGAAGCGGTGAGCAGCGATGGGCAGACGCTCACCTTCCACCTCACCACGAAAAACACCGATTGCCTCGCCAAGGAACTCTGCCTTCCCGCTGCGGAAGAAGGCAACTGCTGTGGCACTTCCGGATGCTGCTGAACTCTTCTTCAACGACAACTCCCATGACCAAACTAAAAGTCCTCTTCGTCTGCATCCATAACAGCGCCCGGAGCCAAATGGCCGAGGCCCTTCTCAATCATCTCTGCGGCAACCAATTCGAAGCCGAAAGCGCTGGGCTGGAGCCCGGAAAGCTGAATCCGCTGGCCGTGGAAGCCATGCGGCTCATGGACGTGGATATCTCCCAGGCCCAGGCCAAGAGCGTCTTCGAGAAGTTCAAGAACGCGGAGCATTTCGCCTACGTCGTCACCGTCTGCGACGAGACCAGCGGCGAACGTTGCCCGATCTTTCCCGGCGCGGCGAAACGCATTCACTGGGGATTTCCCGACCCGAGCAGCTTCACGGGCAGTTGGGAGGAGCGCGTGCAGCACACCGTGGAGGTGCGAGACATGATCGCCGCGCAGATTCGGGAGTGGTGCCCGACCGTCTGCCCGGAACTGGACTGCTGCGAGACGGCCTCGTAATTCCTCAAAGGGAATTGCAATGCCGGACTATCATTGCGCTGCTGTGCCGTCCTGGGCAGAGAGGTCTATCTCATGCAGCCGCGCCATCGAGACGACGAAGCTGTAGACCACCAGGGAGAAAAAGAAAAAGGTCACCGAAAATGCGGCTGCTTCCCTGGCGCTGTGCGGCTCGATGAGGGCTAAGATATCGCCCAGCAGCTTGAAGGGGCGCGCTACGACATCCCAGCTATTGAGACGCAACACGCGGCCGAGATAGATGCCGAACGAGCCGAGGGCCAGCATGCCGGCGGCGAAGACCCAGCCGAGCTTCCAGCCGTAGCGCTGGCGCACGAAGAGGTGCATGAGATAGAGCGAAAGGCAGCCGAGGAACATGCCGCCGGCGGCAAAGCTGGTGGTCATGAGCAGGTCGAACCAGCGGAACATGCCGTCGCTGCCGAACTTCTTGAAATGAATGAGATCGGTCGTGATGTAGAAGGCATTGGGGTAGAAGAGGACCCACAGAACCAGCGCGCTCCAGAACCAGCCGCGGCGGCGTCCTTCGTTCGGAATACGCCAGATGAACAGGGCCAATAGCATGGGAATCCAGGCCAACAGCAGATTGCCAAAGAAGCCGGTGAAGTGGAGCTTGCCCGTACAGGCGAAGCGCACCAGCAGCATGCCGGTGCACACGGCGGAACCGAAGAGCAGGGTATAGAGCGTGTGCCGGGCGCGGTGCAGGGGAATGAGGCGTTGCGGGGATGACATGGCTTGGACTGCGGAGTGGCTTGCTGAGACCGATCGATGGTCCGAGTTTCGACGCGAGGAGATGGATTCGTCAACTTTGAGCGCTGCATCCCGGTCGAGAACCCGGCATTGGCGTACAAATGTATTTGCCAATCGGGGCATATATACATATCCCGCCTTTCAGCGTTCGCCATCTGATCGCCATAGAATGAAAATCCTCCCCTCCCTCCTGGCCCTCCTGCTCGCTACGTCTGCGCTCTTCGCCGAGACGCTCAAGATCAATGGCTCCACCACGGTAAATCTCCCCGCGGCTGAGGCTGCGGAAATCCTGCGCGCCGAGCAGAAGATGGACATCCAGGTCGATACCCAGGGCGGCAGCTCGGGCGGCATCTCCATGCTCGGCGACGGGCTCGTGCAGATCGGCATGCTCTCGAAGCATGTGAGCGACGACGACCGTGCGAAGTTCCCGAAGATCAATTTCAACGAAATCCAGATCGGTGAGGATGCCGTAGCCATCATTGTCTCGAAGGACGTGTGGGACAGCGGCGTACGTGCGCTGAACAAGCAGCAGATCCAGGACATCTACGAGAGCAAGGTCACCAACTGGAAGGATGTGGGGGCGAATAAATCGATCCGCATCGCGTTCTTCAACAAGGAGCCCGGTCGCGGGACTTGGGAGGTCTTCGCCCACTGGGCCTACGGCAGTCCCAAGGCAGCGCCGCAGGTGAGCTTCCCCGAGGTGGGTGGGAATGAGGAGACACGTAACAAAGTGAGCTCCACTCGTGGTGCGCTCTCGCAGCTCTCGTCGTCGTGGGCGGATGGAAAGAAAGTCTTCGCGCTGGGAATCAAAGGCGATGATGGCAAGGTGGTCGAACCCACCAATGACAACATCGCAAACAAGACTTACCCGCTCAGCCGATCGCTGCTCCTGCTGACGAATGGCGAGCCCACCGGCGTCTCCAAAACGTATGTCGAATTCATGCTCAGCGATCGCGGCCAGGATCTCGTGAAGAAGCACGGCTACATGCGGCTGAAGGACCTCGGTAAGTAACGCCCATGACGCGGGCGTTTAGTTGGATTTTCAGCTTTGTCGCGCTGGGGGCGATCGCGCTGCTCGCCGGTATTTTCATCTGGCAGAGCCTGCCGGTGTGGCATCACGAGGGCTGGAACTACATTACCGGAGCGAAGTGGTTTTTCCGGCAGAAACAATTCGGCGCGCTGCCGATGATTTACGGTACGGTCGTCGTTGCCTTGATCGCGCTGGTACTGGCGGCGCCGCTGGGATTTGGCGCGGCGATCTTCACCGCCGAGTATCTGCCGCGACGTGCGCGGCTCGCGGTGAAGGTGCTCATCGAGATGCTCGCCGGCGTCCCCTCGGTGGTCTACGGCCTGCTCGGCATCCTGCTGCTGCGCGACTGGATCTACGATGCTTTCGCGAGGTTCGAGCCATTGAGTGGGGACACCTTACTTACCGCTGGGGTGCTGCTCGCCGTCATGATCCTGCCCACGATCGTGACGCTCAGCGATGATGCCCTGCGGGGCGTGCCGGCGGCGCAGCGCCGGGCTGCGCGTGGTCTGGGGCTCACGCATGCGGAGACGATTCTCTCCGTCGCCATTCCACAGGCCAAGCGCGGGCTGGGCGCCTCGCTCCTCCTCGCGTTGGGACGCGCACTGGGCGAGACGATCGCAGTCTTTCTCGTGGTGGGACGACAGGATAACAACCTGCCCGCGCATCTCCTTTCCCTGCGCGCGTGGCTCGACTCTGGACAGACGATCACGAGCAAACTCGGCGGCTCCGAGACGAACATCGCCTATGGCGATCCCATGCACTGGGGCGCAATGGTCGGTCTTGCTCTCCTTCTCCTCATCATGACCGGCACCGTGACTCTTCTCGGCACCGGCTTTGGCAAACGATCCGATGCGTAAGGCTCTCGACATGCTTCTCGCGGGGATCACTGCGCTCTGCGCGCTGGTTGCGGTGGCGTTGCTCATCGGACTGGTGACGGTCATCGCCCAACGCGGCGGTCCGGCCGTGACGTGGAATTTTCTCACCGAGCAGATCCGGCTTGTCGGTGCCGCGGGCGGCATCTTTTGGAATCTCGTCGGCACCTTGATCCTGTTGGCCACGGCCTTTGTGGCGTGCGCTCCGCTGGCCATCGGACTCGCGCTGGTCGAGCGCGTGTGGCTGCGCGGGGAGGGGCCACGTCGGCTGCTCCGCACCATTCTCTACACGCTCAATGGTGTGCCCAGCATCGTCTTCGGCATCTTCGGTTTCGTCGTCTTCGTGCAGTGGTGTGGCTGGGGTAAATCGTGGCTCTGCGGCGGCTTGGTACTCGGCTTCATGATGCTGCCCACGGTGACTGTGTCGCTTACGGAACGACTCAAGGCCATCCCCTCGAAATACGTCGAGGCGGCCGCTGCGCTAGGCCTGAATCGCGCGCAGATCGTGTGGGCGGTGTTGCTTCCGCAGGCCTGGGGTGGATTGGTCACTGGCTCCTTGCTTGGCCTGGCGCGGGCCGCTGGCGAAGTGGCGCCGATCATGTTTACCGCCACCATCTTTGCCGGTGCGACTTTCCCGAAGGGGATCAAGGAAAGCCCGGTGCTCTCGCTGCCGTACCACATTTTCATCCTGGCGCAGGATTCCTTTGACCCGAGCGTGGGCTCGAAGCTCTGGGGCGCCGCGCTCGTGCTGCTGGCTTTGGTGTTGATTCTGAGCGTGATCGCCCTGCCCAGCCGCCTCAAACTCCACGAAGAAGCCAATGTCTGATTGCTGCCCGTCTCCCGTCGCGACCGATGTCGCGCCCATTCTTGCCACGCGCGACCTCGAAGTGCGGGCGCAGGGACGCGCGCTCATTCGCAACGTGAATTTCTCCGTGCGGCCTCAGCAGGTCTTCGGTCTCATCGGCCCCTCCGGCGCGGGCAAGAGCACGCTGCTGCGGGCGCTGAACCGGCTGACTGACTTGATTCCCGGGCTGAGCGTGCGGGGCGATGTGCAGCTGCGCGGCCAATCCATTTACGCGCCTGGGACGGATGTGAATGCGCTCCGCGAAAAGATCGGGATGCTCTTCCAGCAACCCGTCGTCTTTCCCGCGACCATCGAGGAAAATGTGCTCTTCGGCGCGAAACGGTTGCGGAGTTTCTCGCGGAGCGATCGTGCCGAACTCGTGGAGTCTGCTCTCACCGAGGCGGCTCTCTGGACTGAAGTAAAAGACCGCCTTCGGCAGCCGGCCACGGCGCTTTCAGTCGGCCAGCAGCAGCGTCTCTGTCTCGCCCGCACGCTGGCGGTGAAGTCGGAGATCATCCTCATGGACGAGCCGACCAGCGCGCTGGACCCAAAATCCACCCAGGCCATTGAGGAACTCATCCTGCGGCTCAAGGAGAAGCACACGATCATCATCGTCACGCACAACGTGTCTCAAGCCCGTCGCGTCACCGACTGGATTGCCTGCGTATGCATCCGCGAGGGGGTAGGGGAGATCGTGGAGAGCGCCTGTTGTGACGCTGTGCTCGATAATCCGCAGTGCCGCGAGGTAATGGAGTATCTCTCCCACGCTTAGCGGGACGTATTCCCGGCGTGTCGTAGCGCCAGCGGTGAGTCCGGGTGCATCCGCCTCCACGCCGGAAGCTGCGAGGCCAAAGGGCCTTGACTCTCGATAGACCGGACAATTAGAAATACGCGCGAAGTTTGCAGTTATGGAAATGAAGTGTGTATGGATAATCCATCGGGCAGCAGGATGAGGCTATGGAACCTGCGCCGGGTCGACTTGTTCGAGATCAACAAGAGAAGGGGATACGCCGCCTATGAGTCTCGCGCCGCTGGCCATCTGTTCCATTTGCCATCCCCCCTACCTGCATTACCTGCCAGAGCATCTCAGCTCACTCGAGAGAGCTCTTCGGGACCGGGGCTATCCGGTCCATATTTTAGTTTCTGAAATTCCCGGCGGACAGCAACAGGGCATACGCGAGCTTTTCGAAAAATGCGGCTCACGGCTGAAGATCGACCTCAGCGTGACGGAGCATTCAGTGCCTGTCGGCCGCGCGCGGAACATCCTGTTTCAGCGCACCGCTGCGGAGTGGGTCACCTTCCTGGATTTCGATACCACCGTGGACGGCGACTTCATCGAGCACCTCGAGCAGGCCCTCTCCCATGCGGAAAGCGATGTGGGGGCGATTGGTGGCAGTCTCGGGATCTGGAAGGCATCCAGAGTGGGTGTGTTTGAAGCCTACATGGACATCATAGCCTACATGGGCAAGCTGGGGCGAACGCGCTCTGACTTTGCCCGTGTCTTTGAAAAAACCATCGCCGGCGAACGACTCGCTCGACTGGAGACCGAGTCGGTGAACTGGCCGGCTCTGTCGCGTGAGTTGTCGGGGGAGATGCGGGCTTTTGAAGGTCACGATCTCGGCTATCTCCAAGGTTACAATCAGACCATTCGCAGTGATTCACTGGCCCGCCTCAATGGATTCAACCCAGCCTACAAATCGGCTGAAGACAGGGACATGGCCACCCGGATCAGAAGGTTGGGGCAACGGGTTGTATTCAATCCGAAAGGGCTGGTCTTGCACGATTACACGTTCAGCAGGCGGCAGATCATGCGCCGGAAACTCATCCATGGGGCATGGTCATCGCGCTATCGCCGGGACCATCGTGATCGGCCAGATCTCGTGCCGGGCTATGGGGTCAAAGAGTGGATGCGTTACGCCGCGACCTGTCTTAGTCCTCCTCCGCCCTTCGCCAATAAACTGGGAATAGAATACTACCGGATGGCATTTGTTTCCTACGCCGCCGGATGTGTTCTGGATACACTGGGCAGTGTCTACGAATTTCCAGATGAAACGGAGCATGCCAGTGTCGCGTCATAGCGCGCAAGCGGAGCGGCGGAGACAAATTGGTGAACCCAACCTCGCGCAATGATACCTCGGCTCAGTATTTGTATCCCGACATATAATCGGCCCGTCCAGCTACTTCGATGCCTTCGCACTTTGCGCGGTCAGGTCCTGAATTACCCGGTTGAGATTATTGTGGCCGACAACGGCGCCCCGATTCCCCCGGAAGCCCGGACGATGGCAAAATGTATCGCTTCGCCGTCTGGCGCGCCGCAGGCACGAAACGCCGCCGCCAGGGAGGCTGCCGGCGAAATCCTCGCCTTTCTTGATGATGATTGTGAGCCCGAGATGACTTATGTGGCCGCTCTTTTTGCCAATATCGCCTTGTTGGAAAGGCCTGACCTGGCTGGTTTGGCGGGTGGAGTTCGCAGGGCGCAATCCAGTCATATTCTCGACAACGCCTGGCTGCAGGCGGGCTTCGACCGGTACTTCGAGTATTCCGCAACGCAACCGCGCCTGAACTGGTATCCGACGGCAAATCTGATCGTGCGTCGCGATCTATTCCGGCAGGTGGACGGCTTTCGCGAAGATATCCCCGGCAGGGTGGGCGGCGAAGATATCGATTTTTGCCTGCGGCTCATGGATCACACTGGCCAGCAGTTTCAGTGTGTTCCGGAGATTCGCGTTGTTCACACACCCGTGGAAAACACCAGCCTGTATCAGCTGGCCAGAAAGGCATTTTGGTACGGACGATCGGAGCGTTGGTTGGTGAGGATCCGGCCTGCCTTGAAGACTTCATTTTGGCGGCGCGGTCGGTTCCTGGCGATTCATCGCGATTGGCGCGCCTCATTGCTCACGATGAGCTTGATGGCGGGCAATTTATTTGAGAGCGCCAGCTTTATGGAGCTTCCGGCGAGTATCTCTCTCAGTCGATCGGCTGGATTCGTGAAATCCGAATAGATACGAGCCAGCCCCATGGCCGGAGAGACTGCGGAATTACTTCACAGTCTCCGGGTGGAGACGTTCCAGTGCAGAGAATTCCCTTTCTATCAGGGCCTTCCACGATTGGACGGGGTCGCGCGGCGTCCAGTCTTCCGGCTGCAAGTCGCCCTGTTCGTCCATAAATCCAGAAATTGACCAGCGCGTTTGCTGTGTGCCATAGACGAGCTTCAGACGGTCCTCCGAGGCACTCTGGATGAGGCAGCCTCCCCTTTGTGCAAAATCACAGACGTGCACTGCAGGGTCCGGGTGCGCATTCAAAAGCGAGCCACCTTGCCAGTGGTGGAGGGGTTCGTTCTGTCCGAGCAATTGCATCAACGTCGGTGCCACGTCGACGGCACTGCTCAACGATGTTATGCGTGTGGTGGGAACCCCGGCGCCAAAAATGAGCAGGGGAGTCCTTGTCTGGACCTCCGATAGACGCGAGGCGTGGAGCCATGTCCCGTCTTCGCCGTGCGATTCACCATGGTCGCCGGTGATGGCGACCAGCGTGCGGGTCAAGTCCAGTCTGTCCAACAAGTGATCGATCTCTTCGTCGAGCCAACGAAGCGATTCATGATAGCGGTCGCGCCACATTTGGTGGCCCGGAGAATGAAGATGGGTGGTTTGGAATCCACTGAAGTTCCAGTCCTCGTTTAAGCGGCTTTTTGCCGCCAGCGAAGACGGTAAATAATAGGGAAAATGCGGTGCGAGCAGGTGGCCTAGGACAAAAACAGGATTAGCTGGGCTGGTTAATCGCTGCTTGATGAACGACAGCGTTTGTAGGTCGCCTTTGGCGAAGTCGTCCTCGGAGGCGATATTTTCGATTTCGTCGTAGTGCTCTGCGGCAAAAATCTGATCGAGGCCAAACCAGTTCGTCTGCAATGCGCGCACATGGGTGCTGTACCCCTGAGCCCTTAAGCTGGAGACCAATGCGGGAGGGCTTTTCACTCGGAAGGTGGACTTCATCAAGAGAGGCAATCTTCCATACAGCAGGGAAAACATGCCGGTGTGAGTGGCGTTGCCATTGCTATAGTGGCGCTCTGCGCACAGCCCATGCCGGCTCCTGGCAAAAAGTTTAGGCATCCTTTCCGGACACAGTGTGTCGGCACGCCAGCTATCGATCACTAATAGTAATAGGGAAGGGGGCGCGGGAGTCGGTGGAGACTGCAACGCCGGACTTTTCGTTTCTGCTACAAATCGGAATAGTTTCGAACGCTCCTCGGCGAAGCGGCGTAACTCATGAAGCTGGCCGGAATTGGTATCTGCTGCGAGGCCGCGCCATGTCAGCCATGGCCGATGGAATGTCATGTCAAATAAACGCTTGCCGATCGTGGGGCGATCGAGGAGGAAGAGCATCGCTGGGCTGATCAGGATGAGGATCAGTGCCACGATGGATACAGGCAAAACGGCGGGCGGCAGCATCGACTGGAAAAGAGCGAGCGCAACGCTCAGTGCAGCTTGCACCAAGCCCGCCAGGGCACTGCGATACACCATCGGCGTCAGCCGACGATATCCCCCGATCCACCTTCCCGGAGTGTCCAGCGTGATAAAACTTCGGTAATTAACCAGGTGGAATCCGCAGATCGCGTAGGAATCCAGGTCCAGGACCGTGATGACGAGAAACGCAGCCGTTCCGAGAATGGTCACCGTCCAACTCAGAAAAGGAGCGCCGATAAACGCGAGAAATACGGCCAGGGCAAGAACGGGCAGCAATGGCCAGGCCAGCACCGCCGCCAGCGAGCACTGCAGAATGGCACTGTCGATAGTGCTCAGATGGGGCGGCCACCAGTTTCTCGTCCGCCGATAAAATCGCCATTGCAGGAGGGCGCCCATCGCGGATGCCAACAGCACAGAGGAGATCAAGCCATCACAAAGGCCGTGCATGCCCGTCGATACAGTGACGTGCATCGACATTCGAGGCTTTTCTGGAAGAGAGGGATTCGGGTTCAGTGAGGGCACCGCGAATCGAGTAAACGAGCGACCAATCTTTCCGTGATCCCCATTGCTCATCCCGGCGCATAGCGAGGGAAAAGACCTCTTCCTTGCATTTTCAGCTTTCGGCGGCTTTTCGCTGGAGACTAGAGTGAGCCATCGATGAGTTCCCCAGAGGCCAAACATCCCAGCCTGACGGTCGGTGAGTTTTACACCCGCCATTCAGAGTCGCTTCAGATGAAGCTCATTGGTGAGACCGTCGGTTTCGACCGGCGAATCCGGGAGCCCACAATCAATCGGCCCGGTCTCGCGCTCTCCGGGTTCTTTAGCTATTTTGCGGACCGCCGGATCCAAGTGCTGGGCAGCGCGGAGCTTTCCTACTTGAAAAGCCTGCCGGAAGAGGAAGCTCGGGCGCGATGCAAGGCTGTCTGCTCCAGGCACATACCCTGCATCATCGTCTCGCGTAGCGCCAAGCCTCCGACGGCCTTGGTCGAGGAGGCGGAAGCAGCCGGAGTGGCGCTATTTCGCACGCCGATGGTCACGATGAAGTTCATCAATGCGGCGACGCTGGCCCTGGAATTCGATTTTGCCCCGACCAAGAGTGAATACGGCAGCATGATGGACATCATGGGTGTCGGTACCCTCATCCGTGGCTCCAGTGGTATCGGCAAGAGCGAGTGCGTGCTGGGGCTCATCGAGCGTGGGCACAGTCTGGTGAGCGATGACATGACCCGCTTTCGAGCGTTGGAAGGGCGCGAATTGGTCGGTACCTCGCCGGATTTGACCCGGCACCACATGGAAATTCGCGGTTTGGGGGTCATCAATGTCATGTCCATCTTCGGCATCGGATCGGTCCGGCACGAAAAGCGGCTCGATTTGATCGTGACACTAAAGGATTGGCAGGAGCTGGAAGACGTCGATAGAATTGGACTGGATCAGGAGTTTTACGAGCTGCTCGAAATCCTGGTCCCACATGTCACCATTCCTGTGAGAACGGGCCGCGACCTGGCCCGCCTCGTGGAAGTGGCTGCGCTGGACCAGAAACTCAAGAGTATGGGCCAGAACAGCGCGGTGGAATTCAATCAACGTCTGCTGAACCTCATGCAAAAGAAGAAAGAGCAATAATGGGCCTATTGAGCCGTAAACCCGATCCCGCCTCCCAGCCCAAATCCGCCAAAGAACTGACCATCGTCAACCGGCTTGGCTTGCATGCCCGCCCCTCCGCGATGTTTGTGAAGACGGCGAGCCGCTTCAAATGCGAAGTCTGGGTCGAGAAGGATGGCGAGAAAGTGAACGGCAAAAGCATCATGGGCCTCATGATGCTCGCGGCTGGGCAGGGTTCGAAATTGATGGTCACCTGCGAGGGTGCTGATGGGGACAAGGCTCTCGCGGAAATCGAAGAAATTATTCGTCGCAAGTTCGATGAAGATTGACGGCAGCGCGCCTTTTCCGCTCATCCTCCCCAACTCATGAGCAGTGACGCCGCAGGCCCCACGCAGGAAAGACGCTTTCACGGCGTGGGCGTGTCTCCCGGCATTGCCCGTGGCACCATTTTCGTCTACCGGCCGGAAGATGAGGCTCCGGCGCTGCGCCGGATCGAGGAAAAGGAGATTCCCGAGGAGATCGCCCGCTTTGAGACGGCGCTGATCGCCACGCGCTCGCAAATCCTGGAAATGCAGCATCGCATCGCCGAGTCGATCGGCGCCAAGGATGCCGGCATCTTCGACGCCCACCTGCTGGTGGTGGAGGATCGCACGCTGATTGATGAAGTGCTGCGGACGCTGGCACGGGACAAGACGAATGTAGAACACGTTTTCCAGAACGTGGCCGGTCGCTATGCCAAGACGCTGAGCGAGATCGATGATCCGTATCTGCGGGAGCGCGCCCTCGATATTTACGACGTGACCCGGCGCGTGGTCCGCAACCTCATGGGCAAGGAGAGCCGCGACCTCGCGAGCATCGCCACGCCGCACATCCTCATCGCGCACAATCTTGCTCCGTCGGATACTGCGCAGCTTAATCGCCATCTCGTGCTCGGCTTTGGCACCGACGTGGGGAGCAAGACCTCGCACACGGCGATCATGGCGCGCTCGCTGAATATCCCGGCGGTCGTCGGCTTGCACGATGCCAGCGCGCAACTGGCGACAGGCGACCACGTCCTGCTCGATGGCTATAATGGGCTCATCATCGTCAACCCGAGCGACCAGACGCTGTGGGAATATGGCGAACTGGAGGTCAAGAAGACCGAGGTCGAGGAGAAGCTCACGAAACTGCGTGAGACGGTCTCCACCACGCTGGATGGACGGCACGTCATTCTTTCTGCGAATATCGAATTGCCCGACGATCTCGAGCAGGTGAAGCAGAGCGGCGCCGAAGGCGTGGGGCTGTATCGCACGGAATTTTTCTACATCGGCAAATCCGAGCTGCCGACCGAGGAGGATCAATACCAGGCCTATCGCAAGGTGGCCGAGAGCGTGCTGCCGCATAGCGTGATCATCCGCACCCTGGACCTGGGCGGCGATAAGTTCATGAGCGCGCTGCACATGCCGGAGGAGCTCAATCCTTTTCTCGGTTGGCGAGCGATCCGGTTCTGTCTCGAGCGTGTGGACATTTTCAAGGTGCAGCTTCGCGCGATGCTGCGCGCCAGTGCCGTGGGCAACGTGAAGATCATGTATCCCATGATCTCCGGCGTAGATGAGCTCCGGCGCGCGAACGCCATCCTCGAGGAGTGCCGCCAGGAACTGCGCGCGGAGGGAAAGCCTTTCAAGGAAGACCTCGAGGTCGGCGCCATGATCGAGATTCCGAGCGCGGCCATTGCCGCCGATATCCTCGCTCGCGAGGTGGATTTCTTCAGCATCGGCACGAACGATCTCATCCAGTATTCGATCGCCGTCGATCGTCTCAACGAGCACATCGCGCATCTCTACGAGCCGACGCACCCGGCCATCATCCGGCTCATTCGCATGACCGTCGACGCGGCGCACGCGCACAATTTGTGGGTCGGTGTGTGTGGCGAAATGGGGGGTGATATTGCTCTTACTCCATTGTTGCTTGGCCTGGGGGTCGATGAACTCAGCACCGGCGCCGCGCTGGTACCGCGCGTGAAGCGCGCTGTCCAGGCGCTCGATATCGCCGCGTGCCTCAAGTTGATCGAAGACATCAAGTCCCTCGACAGTGCTTCAGCCATCCTCGCGAAGTGTGAGGAAGTGGCCCGCGCTCATTACCCGGAACTGATGTAGCCATTCCGTGTAGCCGGCCTCCGTGAGGCCGGTCCCGGGGGCAATGACCCCGGCTACAACGGTGCCTCGCGAAATAGATGAAAGACCGGGCCCTCCTCGAACGTAATCTCCAACAGGGTGCGTAACATCTGCATCCGTTTTCCGTAATCGTCTCATGAACATCCGCCTGCTCCCCACACTGCTCGCCGCCGCCAGTCTATTGCTCGCCGGCTGCCTGCCTGAGTCGAAGAACCCGCTCTCCACGCCGCAGACCTCGAGGATCGATGTCGATCTCGAAGGCGTTTACCTGCCCGGCAATCTGCGCCCCGACGACAGCAGCCTCTCGACCATGCATTTCCACTATCGAGCCAAGCGGGTCGATGGTCTGATACAGCACACTAATGTGCTGGACATGCTGGAGATCACCCATGAAGTGGACTCTGGGTTAATCACGCATGCCTATCGCCTGCTGACCACCCGCATTGGTGATCAGAACTACATGAGTTTTCAGGACTTGGGCAAATCCGGCGTCCACGCCACGACCTATACTTTCGCGCGCTATGAAATCGGTTGGCGGGGAACTCTGCGCGTGTGGCTGATCAATTCGGAGGCCGTCGCGGAGGCGATCCATGCCGGCAAATTGCATGGCACCGTCAAGCCCGTCAAGTACCAGTCCCAATACCCGGAGATCATGATCACCGATTCCACGGAACAGCTCGCGGCCTTTGTGAAAGCCAGCGACCCGAAGAAGCTTTTCGCGGGCAAGCCGATGGTGCTCAAGCGCATCACGCCCTGAAGATTACCCCACGACCCGCCGCACCACTTCCTCGATCACGGCGATGTGCGCGGCCACGCGTTGCTCCAGGGCAAACTCCGAGGGCGTCTCCACGGTGAACGAGCGCTCGGCATGCTCGTAGTGCAGCCACACCGCCTCCGGGGTGCCAATGATGGCGAATCGCTTTTTGTCTACCCGTCGCCGATGAACGCCCTGAGCCGCTTTGCGCCCATCGATCCAGATGCGGGGATCGGTCGGGAGATGTGGGCGGGCCGCCGTGAGCAAATCTTCACCCCAGTAGGGCCGCACGCGCTGGACCTCGTAAAGGTAAATGCCCTGCCCATCGTAATCCTCATGGAGCATCACCGCAGCGTCGAACTGATGTCCGGCGACTACGCGCTTCACCGCCTCGAGGACGGGGAGATCCGTGCGATGGAAGGCGCGGTTGAGATCCACGCCCTCGCTGGTCAGGCGAATGTTCTGCACGAGGCCCCAGGCGTTCAGGCAGGGCAGGAGGAATAGCGGCAATTTGCCCAGCTTGCGCCCTTGCTGCTCCGCCCATGTGATCAGCGCCTCGGTCGAGGCCGGCTCATCGCCGTGAATGCCCGCGGAAAAATAGATGCCACCCGTCGGCCCCAGAGCCGGGGTGCGCAGGTAGAAATGGTCCAGGCCATCCGCCTTCGCGAGCTTGCGCAGTGGCACGCCAGACCGCCGCGCCACCGTGCGCCAGCGCTCCACGAGATGGCGATAGTCGTGGGACCGATGGCTCACAGCTCCTTCAGCAAGCGTTCGTGGATGCCGCCGAATCCGCCGTTGCTGAGAATGACGATGACGTCGTTTTCTTTCACCAGCGGCTTGAGTCGGGCGATGATCGCCGTGACATCCGGCTCGTAGAAGGCGGGCTTGCCGGCGGCGGCGATGTCCGCCACGACCTTTGCCGGGTCGAGGCGATTGTCTTCCGCGAGCTGGTCCATGCGGGCGACCTGGGCGAGCACCACGCCATCGGCCTCGGAAAGCGACGCCGGGAGTTCATGCTGGAAGACCGCGCGTCGCGTCGTATTCGAGCGTGGCTCGAAAATCGCCCACAGGCGGCGGCCGGGATACTGGTGGCGCAATCCTCGCAAAGTCTCGCGGATGGCCGTGGGATGATGACCGAAATCATCAATCAGGGTGATACCGCGCACTTCGCCGCGCACTTCCTGCCGCCGCTTCACGCCCTCGAAGGCGGCCATGGCCTTCGCGATCTTGTCCAGCGAGATGCCGTAGAAGTGTGCCGCGCTGATCGCCATGGCGGCATTGCGCACGTTGTATTCGCCCACGAGCTGGATGGTGAAGCGGGTATCGAGCAGCGTGAACGCGGAACCGTGCGCGTCGTAGGCCACATCCTTGATGTGTCGCGAGGCATTCGGCGAAAAGCCGACTTCCACGAGTTGTGCGCGGCAGTTCTCAGCCACGTCGATACAGTTCTGATCATCGCCATTGATGAGCACCATGCCGTTTTCCGGCACGATGTTGAGCATGCGGCGGAAGCTCAGCTTGATGGCGTCGAGATCGTCAAAGATGTCCGCGTGATCGAACTCGATGTTGTTCACGATCACGAGCTCCGGCAGGTAGTGGAGGAATTTCGAGCGCTTATCGAAGAATGCGGTGTCGTATTCATCGCCCTCGAGGACGACGTGCTTGGAATCATGCAGGCTCGCGCCCTGGCCAAGATTCTTGGCGATGCCGCCGATCATATAGGCGGGGTTGAGGCCGGCGCTCTGCAAGATCCACGTGAGCATGGAGGTCGTGGTCGTCTTGCCGTGCGTGCCGGTCACCACGAGGTTGTGTTTTCCGCGCAGGAAGAAGTGCTTCAGCGTCTCGGGGAGCGAGAGGTAGTAGAGCTTGCGGTTGAGCACCGCCTCGATCTCCGGGTTGCCGCGGGAGATGGCATTCCCCACCACGATGAGATCGGCATTCTCCGGCAGATTCTCCGGCTTGTAGCCTTCGCTCAGCTTGATTCCCTTGCTCTCCAGAAACGTGCTCATCGGTGGATACACCGAGGCATCCGAGCCGGTGACGGTGTAACCCTGCTCGCGCATCGCGGCGGCGACAGCGCCCATCGCGGTACCGCAGACGCCGATAAAGTGAATGTGACGGAAATCCTGGCTCATGAATGTGTGGAAAAGCTCATGAAACTAGCGGGCTTGAGCGCAGGGCGCAACGATGGCGGTGAGATGAACCTGATCGCGGAGAAACGCTTTAAGCCCGGAACCTCATAAAGAAGAGAGTTCCGACCGAGCCCACGAAGCCGAGGAGGCCGCCATAATTGAAAGCCAGAGCTACTTTCCAAGTCCGAGGAGCGGCCGCGACAGAGGCCGGATCGCGCCGACGGCACAGGCGAATGCCCAGCGCATAAAAGACGGAGCAAACGACGATCAAGAGCAGCAGAATCTGATTGGTGAAAGATGTAGGCCTAAGAAGTGCATGATATGAACCGAAGAAGAACGGCAGGATCCAAGTCTGGCTGGCGAAATATCCCCATTGAATCGCCTGCCAGGCTTTAGCCTGCGCTCGGTCGCTGGCGCTGACTTGATCGGGACCTTTCCAGCCGCGGAGAGTCAACATGGAGCCGGGTAGCGGATTTTTGATCCTCACACTGAGGAAGATAATGAGGAGGAAGAAGCCGAGTACGGCCAGCGCACCTCCCCCGATTAATGGCAGGCTCCCGGCGACTATCTTGATAGCAAGATAGTCTTCGCCGTTCTTTTCGATTTCCGCGATACCCTTGTTGAACGCGTGGTCGAGGGAATCATGTCCGGAGCAAAGAAGTGCAATGCCCACTACGAGGCAGACCATGCTGATGACCATACCCACGGTTGCACGCTTCTGGAGGGAACTCATACCGGAGTGGAGGCTATCAGTCCGGCGGCGTAAAGTTCAGCAGGAAAGTTCGCTGTGATTTTCGGGTGCGTTCTGCACACTCGCGCTCTGTTTCCATGAGATCCGTTTCCCTCGTTCTTCTTTCTCTCGCTCTCGCTTGCGGGCCATTGTTCGCGCAGACCACGCCTTCCGCTGTGACCCCTCCATCGCTTTCTTCCGAGCAGCGCAAAGAGATCCTCAAGCGTTCCCTGGTGGCGAAGGCGGAGACGGCGAGGTTGGCTCGTGTCTTCGCAAAGGCGGAGCGGGGTGAGAGAATCCTCGTGGGAGTGATCGGGGGTTCCATCACGCAAGGGGCCAAGGCGACGACGCCGGAAAAGCGGTATGGCAATCTCGTGGCGCAATGGTGGCGCGACCATTTTCCGAAAGCGGAGGTGACGCTGTTGAATGCGGGCATCGGCGCGACGGGTTCGAATTTCGGAGCTCTCCGCGCGCGGCGCGATTTGCTCTCGAAGTATCCCGATTTCGTCATTGTGGAATACTCGTGCAACGAATCCGACGAACGGCAGAGCGCGGTGACGATGGAAGGGCTCGTCCGGCAGATATTGCAGGCGCCCACTTCGCCTGCAGTGATGATGCTTTTCATGACGCGAAAGAACGGGACCAACGCGCAGGCCTGGCATTCCAAAGTCGGCGAGCACTACCACTTGCCGATGGTCAGCTTCCGCGATGGCATCTGGCCGGGTTGCCAGTCGGGCGCGTGGAAGATCGAGGACTTCATTGCAGACGAAGTGCATCCCAATGATTTCGGACATGAGCTGACGGCAGCGTGCATCGGACATTTGCTGGAGCTAGCGAGGAAGAAGCGTGCTTTGAATAACTCGGATGGCTCGTTGCCTGCCCCCCTATTCTCCGGCGATTTTGAGTTCACTTCACTTCAGGAAGCGAACGATCTCAAGCCGCCGAAAAATCAGGGATGGACGCTGCAAACAGTAGGCAAGGATGCGGGGTGGCATGCGGACCAACCAGGGAGTGCGATCGAATTCGAACTCAAGGGGACGTCATTGCTTTTCATGAGTCATGTCATTCGAGGCGCGATGGGCAAAGCCGAGGTGCAGGTGGACGATCTCCCACCGAAGACGATCGATGGATGGTTTCCGGGTACGTGGGGTGGCTATCGCTCCACGGTCGTCGTGGCGGATGGGCTGGATGCAACCAAGCCGCATCGCGTGCGCGTCAAGTTGCTGGAGGCCAAAGACGCCGAGAGCACGGGGAATGGTTTCTCGATCTTCGGCCTCGGCGCCGCGGGCGTGCGCTGAGTAAAGGTAATGGGCGCGAACGCCCGACTTACTTCATCCGGTCGAAGCTCTTCTTCAGAATCTGCCAGTCGGCGAGGCCCTCGACTTTGCTGCGATGCTCGGTGATGAGCTTCGCCTCATTCGCGTTCTTGGTCGGGCGCTTCACCTGGTAGAAGATACCGAAGACCCCGGGGCCCTCCGCGTCGGCCAGCTTGTAGGCGGCATATTCGTCGGTCACGTCGTGTTCGGCGGGGATCTCAGGGAAGGCGCCGCCCTTGCGCGGGTTCGCGCCGTCAAACGCGCCGGGATAGAACTCGATGCATTCGCTAAGGCATTCGATGAACGAGAAGCCGTCGTGATCCATCGCCGCTTCCATGCACTTGAGCAGGTGGGGAATATTCGTCGCCGTGCTGCGGGCCACGAAGGTCGCGCCGGCAGCGATGGCCTGCTTCATCGGGTTGATCGGACGGTCGGTCGAGCCCCATACGTCGGTCTTCGACTTGAAGCCGATCGGCGAGGTGGGCGAGGTCTGCTTTTTGGTCAGGCCGTAGACGTGATTGTCCATCACGACATAGGTCATCTTTACATTCTTGCGCGCAGTGTGGTTGAAATGATTGCCGCCGATGGAGAAGGCGTCGCCGTCGCCACCGAAGACGAATACATGCAGGTCTGGGCGCGAGAGCGAGACACCGCTGGAGAAGGCCAGCGCGCGGCCATGGATGAAGTGCGCGCCGTGCGCTTGGACGAAATACGGGAAGCGCGACGAGCAGCCAATGCCAGCGACGGTGCAGATCTTCTCGTGCCAGACCTTGCGCTTCTCGATGAGCTTGTAATAGAGCGCAAGGACGGAGAAGTCGCCGCAACCGGGGCACCAAGTCGGGTGATCGGCGGCGGTGTCTTTCTTGGTCAGTCCTTTGCGGTCAGAGTCCGCGATGTCAGGGACAACGCCGGGAGCGACGGTGGTGCGGGAGAGAGTGAGAGTGCTCATTCGGTAAGGGGGAGGTTCTTAATCTTAATCTTAATCTTAATCCCGATCAGAGACCGGAACGGATCGGTTGGGAGAGTAAGATTAAGATTAGGATTAGGATTAAGAGTGATGGTTACTTGGTGAGAGTGAGAGTGCGCTGGAGGATTTCTTTCACCTTCCAGGTGAGACCATCCGTCTTGGTCACGGCGCGGATACGCGGGTCGCAGTAGCGGGCGCGCAGGATCGTGGCGAGCTGGCCGTAGCCGTAGAGGCCCTCATCGTTCAGTTCAACGACGATGACGTGGGTGAAGCCGCTGAAGATTTTCTCCAGTCCATTCGGCAGGGGATTGAGATGTTTGAGGTGCAGGCCGGAGAGGGCTTCGCCGTGCTTGCGCGCCTGCTTCACTGCCTCCTCGATCGGGCCCTTGCTCGAGCCCCAGCCGACGAGCAGCACGTGACCTTCGCTGGCGCCGTAGACCTGCGGTGCCGGCAGCTCTTCGGCGAGTTTGCGCAGCTTGTTGCGGCGCTTGGCATTCATCTGCATGTGCACCTTGCCGGAGCCGGTCGGGTGACCGAGTTCATCGTGCTCCAGGCCGGTCACGACCGGATACTTGCCGCTGGCGATCCGCGTGCCGGGCGCCACGTGGCGCGTGATGCCATCTTCCGTCGTGAGATCGTAGGGCTTGTGATCCATGACTGGAGTCAGGTCGGGTGCAATATCCTGGCAGACCTTCTCGAGATCCGGCAGAGGGAACGCCTCGATGCGCGAGGCAATGCCTTGGTCGGTGAGGAGGATCACGGGCGTCGAATATTTGCGCGCGATGTTCACCGCCTCGATCGCGGTGTAGAAGCAGTCCTCCACGCTGGAAGGCGCGAGCACCACGCGAGGGCTGTCGCCGTGGCCGCCATTGATTGCAATGTTCAGGTCACTCTGCTCGACATTGGTCGGCATGCCCGTGCTGGGGCCGCCGCGTTGCACGTCGATGACCACGACCGGCATCTCCGCCATGCTCGCCCAGCCGAGTGCTTCGGTCTTGAGCGAGATGCCCGGACCGCTGGAGCCGGTCACTGCGACGCGGCCGCCGTAGCTGGCGCCGATGGCCATGGAGATCGCGGCGATTTCATCCTCGGTCTGCACGAAAGAGCCGCCGTATTTCGGCAACTCGCGGCGGAGCAGCTCCATAATGTCGCTCCACGGAGTGATGGGATAGCCCGCACCGAAACGCACGCCGGCGGCGATAAGCCCGTAGGCCAGCGCTTCGTTGCCGCTCATCACCACCTGCGACTGCCCGGCATTCTCGCCCGGGTGAAACTGGAAGGACTCGATCAGGCCCTGCACTTGGTGGCCGTAACCGGAGTTGAAGCAGGCCAGCGCGTTTTCCACGATGGTCGGATCTTTGCCGCCGAAGCGTTCTTCGATGAGCTTGGTCAGCTTCGACACATTCAGATCGAACATGCGCGCGAGGAGACCGAGGGCGTAGATGTTCTTGCCCTTGTCGCGGCCCGTGCCGCCGATCGCCTCGACCGTGAGCGAAGAAATGGGCACACCCACGTGGTGGTACGAGCCGAGCAATTCCTCGCTCGGCTTCACGTGATCCGAGTCGTAGAGGACGATGCCGCCGCGCTTCAGTGAGCTGATGTGGTTCGCATAGCTGTGATCGTAGAAGCAGAGCAGGACGTCGGCTTCATCGCCGGCGCTCAGCACTTCGCCCGAGCCGATGCGGACCTGGAAGATAGACGGCCCGCCCGAGATCGTGGACGGGATCGTCATGAAGGTCATCACTTCCTGCTCGCTGCGGCCGGCGAGGCGGGCGAGGAAGCCGCCGATGGCCTGGATGCCGTCCTGGGAATTACCCGCGATGCGGATGACGGCTTCGGAAACTTGGGAGATTTTGGGGGTGGAGGGTACTGGGGTAGGGGCGACGGTGGAATCACTCATGGCAAATGGGGAACAGTGAGGCCAATCAAGCGCCGTGGAAAATCTTTGGGGGATTCAGCCGGGGGAGCGCAGGTCTGGTGCTGAGGGACGCTACCAGTGGCGGCTCATTCGTCAAGCCGCTGCCGTGCCACCACGGGAGCGATGATCGCCGGATATTGTCGACTGAAGGCAACGCGCGCGCACTTTTTCATGTCCGCCGAGAAACGAAGCCATTCCGGTTTGCTTCTGGCGTATCATTTTCCCATTTTGGGCGGCATGCACCGACTGCGCTTTTTGACTCTTCTTTTGGTCCTGGCCGTTGTCGGGCTCCCAGCTGCTCGCGCTGTGGAACCGCAGATTATCGGCTGGCATATCGAGGGCGAAAAGCGTGCGGCTATCGTCTATCCGCCCTCGGTGCAGGACAAGCATACGAAGGCCCCGCTGATCTTCGTCTTTCACGGGCACGGCGACAATGCGTGGTTCGCCACGGAGCAATTCCCTTTCCAGACACTATGGCCGGAGGCGATCGTCGTCTTTACGCAGGGTCTCCCACGAGCCTCGTCGACGGATCCGCTCGGCGAGCGCCGCGGCTGGCAGCATGAACCCGGCGAGTTCAACGACCGCGACCTCAAGCTCTTCGACGCGATGCTCCGCACGGTGCGCTCGAAGTTCCGCGTCGATGACCAGCGCATTTACGCCGCCGGCTTTTCCAATGGCGGATTCTTCGATTACATCCTCTGGGCGAAGCGGGAGAAAGTCTTTGCCGCGTTCGCTCCGTGCGCCGCGGCGCTACGCACGCCGGTCCCTGTAGCTACGCCCAAGCCGGTGTTCATCGTGGCTGGTGAGCAGGATAAGCACGTCTCTTATCCCGAGCAGCATGAGAACATCGCCACGCTGCGGCGGATCAATGGTTGCACCGGCGAAGGTCACGCATGGGGCGATCCACGCGCGATGCGCTACGAAGCTCCTAATGGCGCACCCGTGGTGGCCTTCGTGCACGCCGGAGGCCACGCGGTGCCGCACGCCGCCACGGTGCTGATCACGAAATTTTTCCAGGAGCACACGGCGCGGCCGTAGGTATGAGCGAATCGCGCAAGATGCTCGTGCTCGTGGGTAGCCCTCGTCGTGCGGGCAATTCCGCCGCTCTCGCCGCCGCCGTGCGGCGAGGCGCGGAGCAAGAGGGCACCACAGTCACGCTGCGTTTCATCGACGACTACATCACCAGCTTCCTGCGCGATTGTCGCACGTGCCGCCGGTCCGATGGCGAGTGCTCCATCGATGATCGTTTTCGTTCGCTCTTCTTCGATGACTTCCTGCCTGCCGAAGGCGTCGTCATCTGCTCGCCAGTTTATTGGTATGGCCTCTCCGCGCAGGTGAAGGCCTTCTTCGACCGCACGTTTTGCTACTACGCCGCGTCGTATCCGGACTCGGCCAACGTCATCGAGCGCATGTCGCGCAAACGCCTCGGCCTCGTGCTCGCCTCGGAGGAAACGTATCCCGGCGCGTCGCTCGGCATCATTCACCAGATCCAGGAATACGCGCGCTACACCCATTCCGATTTCGTGGGCGTCGTGCGAGGCATCGGCAACAGCCGCAGCGAAGTGTCGCGCGATCCCGGTGACCCGATCCAGGCGGCCGAGCAACTCGGCCGCGAGCTGTTCGCGCGATGCTATTCGGATTATCGACTGGATACGCAGCGCAGTGGGAAAGTGTGGCCAGTTTAAAATCTTTCTCCTCACCTTCGACTTATGAGTTTCTTTAAACGCCTGTTGGGGTCGCGCGATGCACGGCCCCCTGAGAAATCGTCAGTGCCGATGCCGGAGTTTCCCTATCCTCTGCAGGCTGTGCCTGGCGCGGTCGCGGTGCGCCAGTGGCGCACCTTGCAGACCGAATGGAGGAAGGAAGGATGCTCGGCTGTCCTGCTCGGAGACGCAAAGGAAGTGCAGCGCGTGGCGGATGGTTTTTCCTACAACAAGACCCCTGTCGAGACGCTGCTCGATAGCGCCAGATCGCAAAAGGCCACTCGCATTTTCCGGCGATGGTACGGCGACGCGCAGGAGTATCGTGAACCGGGGGAGGCGAAAGACCGCCGGATCCAGGTGGGGGAATGGCCGAGTCAACCAGTGGAGGCGCAGGAATTCGGTGCTCACCGTGACGTGCTCTCACGCAAGCCGAAGGAGACGGTTTATTTTGCCAAAATCCCGACGGTGAATGCCTACGAGATTCCCGCGTACCTGCAGTTCGGAAATTGGAATGCATGCCCGCCGCCAGAGGAGCACGTGGCGATCTTGCGCCGCTGGTCGGAGCGTTACGGACTGGAGATGTATGCGCTCACCGGCGACGTGATCGAGTGCGAGATCACGCGGCCGCCGGCCGACCGCAAAGCAGCGCTCAAACTCGCCCGTGAGCAGTACCTCTATTGCAGCGACATCGTGGAGCAAGGCGTCGGAAACATCGCTACGCTGGCGGCGATCCTGGAGTGCTCCACGCACTGGTATTTTTGGTGGGATTGAGCCAGCCCAGCGGCAAAATCATCCTCCCAGCCTCTCATGAATCGCACCGACCGACTCGTCGCTCTCGTGATGTATTTGCAATCGCGGCGCGTGTGCACCGCGGCGCAGATGGCGGAACATTTCGAGATCACGGAGCGGACCGTCTATCGTGATCTGGCGGCGCTGGGAGAGGCGGGCGTGCCTATCCTCGGCGAAGCCGGCGTGGGCTACACGCTCATGCGGGGATATCATCTGCCGCCCGTGATGTTTTCGCCCGACGAAGCGCTCGCCTTGGTCACCGGCGGGTTGCTCGCCGAGCGCATGACGGATGACACCACGCGATCGGCGATTCGTTCCGCGCTCGGAAAAGTGAATGTCGTGTTGCCGGCGGATCTGCAGCGGCGCGTGCATCGGCTGCGCGAGTCGATGCAGATCAGCGGACGCAAGCCGGGCGTCGGGCCGGTGTCGCTCAGTCAATTGCAGCTCGCGCTGGCGGATGCCCGGGTGGTGCGGTTGCGTTATCACGCGGCCCGGCGTGAGGAAACAACGCTGCGCGAAGTCGAGCCGCTCGGGCTCGTGTTTTATCTCGATCAATGGCATCTCATCGGCTGGTGCCGCTTGCGAGAAGACGTGCGCGATTTTCGAGTGGATCGGATTCACGCCGTCGAGGTGAGTAACGAGCCTGCGCCGCCGCGTCCGGATTTCGACCTCGAAGGATATATTGCGCAGACCTGGACGTCCGACCCGCGCCAAAAGGCGGAGATCGAAGTGCAGGCGCTGCTGCTGGAAACGGTACGGCGCTATTGGGGGCCGGCCATTTTGGAAGAGCATGTCTGCGGGGAAAGCGTGCGTATGGTGTTCACGCATTCGCCGCAGGAGACGGCGCACGTTGCGCGCTGGCTGCTGAGTTTTGGCACGGTCGTGCGGGTGATCGCGCCAGCGCTGCTGCGGGAGGAGGTCGTGAAGCAGGCGAAGGTGGCGCTGGCCCATCACGGGGATGGAAAAGTCCAGGTGCGCAAACGCTCCTGACATAACGCTGTCAGTGGATGGAAGGAGGCTGCGGTTGTTGTCTCAACTCCTAACCAAACCACTACCATGACCTTCACTGAAGTTGCCTTTACCAGCTATCCCGCCACCGATCTCGACGCCTCGCGCGCGTTTTATGAAAACGTCCTCGGCCTCAAGCCAGGGATGGTCCTCCCCATGGGCGAGGGCAAGGGTTGGGTCGAATACGAACTCGGCTCCCACACCTTTGGCATTGGCAAGGCCGATGGCTGGGAACACGGCATCTGCTGCGCGCTGGAGACCGATGATTTCGACACTGCCGTCGCTGCGCTGAAGAAAGCGGGCGCGAAGTTTGTCATGGAGCCCTTCGATACTCCGGTGTGCCGTATGGCGCTGGTCCTCGATCCTGCGGGGAACAAGCTGATGATTCACCAGCGCAAGGCGGGGCACTAGGCGCTCCTCTCAAAATGTCATCCTGAGCGAAAGCGGAGCGGGCGAAGGATCTCACGCTTCCGTGGGCAGCGGTGGTGCGGAGCTTCGAACCAATGGCGTGTGACCACGCGCCCACTTCCCACCATCTCCGCCCCCGGATATTGGAGGTCCTTCGCTCCGCAACGCTCAGGATGACGTTGTTTTTTGGAGCGCTTCGCTAATTGCGTCGCCGTGAATGCCGCCGCACGCGCCGCTTACTTTTTCGGCGGCTTGGGATCGAGATTCGCGTCCAGGTCTTGCTGTGTGATGTGTGATTCGATGCCATTCGCAGGCACCTCGCCCTTGGCCACCCACACCAGCGCATTCAGCACCGTCTTGCGGAAGTTATCGTTGTTCCAGTTGTCATGATAGTGCGCGCCGGTTAAGCCGAAGCCGCGGCCGCCATCGGGTCGTTCCACGGCCCACATCATGTCCTCAGCGCGGCCGCTCGCGGCCTGGATGTGCGGGTAGGGGCCCTTCGGGGCAACGTAGGGGCCGTTGCGCACTTCGTCGCTCGGCTTGGCCACGAGGATCGGCGTGAATTTCGTGCCATCCTTTTCCGCAGGGCCATCGGCGGTGAAGCCATCCGTGAAGCGCATGTTGAAGTACCACTCGTCCTTGATCTGAAATGGCTTCACGCCGCTGGTGATGGGGTGCGCGGGGAAGCTGGTGAAATTCGGCTCCCACATCGGGTTGCACGAATACATGTTTTCGTAGTGGCCGCCGATCCAGCGCTTGAACTGCTCCCCGGCTTGGTCGGCGACGACCTCGACGCCGTAGTGCATGCAGCCGATGCCCACGCCTTTCTTCGTCCACTCGTCGATTTTCGCCAGGCGCTTGCCGCCATCCTGCACTGTCTCGTGCTTCCCGCCGCCGTCCATGTAGAAGACCACCGCATCTGCACCGTCGAAGACGCTTTCGTCCGCTGGCCAGCCGTTGAGAACGTATTCCACTTTCAAGTCCGGAGCGCCCTGCGCGAGGCACTTGGTGAGAAGCTGTACGCCGGCGTTGAACTCATGCATGCGCGGCGGGTGTGACGGCTTGCCCGCGACGAGCACGAGCTTCTGTTTGCCGTCCGGGGTCTTGGCGGAAGAGGAAAACGGCGCGAGCCCGATAGCGAGCGCGAGGAGCGGAAGGAGGGGATATTTCATGCAGGGGAAAAGTTTAGAACATCCAACGCCGAACATCCAACCTCGAACCTGTTCGCGATTTTTGCGATTCTTCGCGGCCACTCTTCCTTCCGGCCGGTCCGGTATCAGTGCTTCCGTTTCCGATGTTTCCCCGAGGGTCTCGCGGATTCCGCTTGTTCCGCCAGTGGCTCGAGCACGTTGGCTTTAGCTCGCAAGGCGGCGAGCTGCCTTACGCGGACATCGGCGGGCGAGTGTATGGAATACCGGTATTTCGCGGGCCAGTGGTGGTTGAGCTGCACGGCGGCAAAATCCGCCATGTTGATCAATTTCACTTTGTAGTAGGTCGTGCCTTTCAGCGGCGTTTCGTCCTGCAGCGCGGAGGCGAGAAGCGTCTCGAGTGCCTGCAGTGTGGCCGTGCTGGCCGGCGTATTCTTAAAAGCGGAGAGCGTGTTCAGGCGCGATCCGCATTGGTTGAGGATCATGAAGCGGGTCTGCGCTTCGCACTTCGGCAGGAGACCTTGCAGCGCCTGAATCGCATCCGGCGAATCCGAGAAGAGCAGGAACATCAGCAACTGTGCGCCGCACTCTGGATCTTCGGAAACGCGGAACGTATCGGGATTCGGCGCCGCCGCAGACAGCAGTAGCGGGTCGAACTGGAGCGACTGCGGAAGTTTGGACGCTTCATCGATCATCGCCAGGGCGCCTTCGCCGCGATGCCGTTGATTCAGCAGGTAGGCGGCGGCGACGCGGTTGCCCAGCGTAGGGCCGCCGATCACTTCCGAGAGGAGAAAGTCGTTTACCTCCGGTGTCTCCGTGTCGCGCAAGCGCATGAGCATCTCCGCGCGAGCGGCTGGGTCGTCGGTTTTGGGAATGGCGAGCAGAGTCAGCTTGGCGGCATCTTTCGGGTAGCGTTTGTTCAGCGCATCGAGACAGGCCGCGGCGCCGGGGCCGCCCGACTTCACCGCCGCGCAGAGCCACGCTTCCTCGCCCTTGTCCTGCACGATCTTCCACCACTCCGAGGCCACCGAGGAAAGCTCACGCCAACTGGCCGACTCGGTCATCGTGTCCGTGCGGGGGACCAGCTCCCACAGCCGCACGCCGGCGATCTCATCGAGTGCGTCGACGGCGAGTTCGCGGATGCTGCGGGCTCGCGCGGCCAGCCCTCGCACCACGTCGCGCGTGGGGCGGTCGTCCTCGATCGCTTCCAGAAGCAGAGGGACTGCGGCGTGGCCGAGCGCGGCGAGCTTGTGCACTGCGCCGTTGCCCTGCGGTAGGGTGGATGGCCAGGGGCGCGTCCAGGCATCGAGCTCGACGGTGTAGTCGTCGCGCAATTGGAAGACCAGTTCGCGCGCCTGTGCTTCGGGCGACAGCTTCGCAAATTCCTCAGCGCTGACCTTGGCATGTGCGTCCTCCTCTGCGGCCATCTTGAGAAGCAGCGCGGCCGTAGCCGCTTGTTCCTCTGGCAGGAAGCTTTTCGGGCAGTGGTCGACGATACTTTGAAACATCGCCGCCAGCGCGCGACGGTCTACGGCGCGATCGGCGCTGGCCAGCGTCGCCCGCCAATCGAGCGCCCGGCCGATCTGGCGCTGGAGCGCCTCATCCATCGTGAGGTGCTGTTGCTGTTCCCACAGTGGCCCGATCGTGCGCAGCAGTCGCAGGGCGAGATCCTCGCGTCCCCGTGCGGCGCAAAAGCGCGCCAGCACGAAGCCTTGGGCCCGCAAGTCCATACGATCCATGTAAACGTGGTGGAGATCCTCGTACTCGAGGGCCGGCGTGCTTTTCGCCAATACGCGCAGGAGGGAGGTCACCTCCGCATCAGGAGACACCGGATGCCAGTCCGGCGCGCCATCCTTGCGCGACCGCGAATCTTTTCGATCGAGGCTCACCACGGTGAGATCGTTGAGCAGGACGCGGCACTGCGTTCCTCGCTGCCAAAGCAAGAACCCGCGCGGTTCGTCCGGCTCGTATTTGTTGCCCCGGGTCGATGCGGTGATGCGGACGCGAACCAGCTGCCCGTGGCTAAAATCCTCCACGCCGAGCTGGTCGAACCAGGCGAAAAGCTGACGATCTTCGTCCGTGAGCCGCGTGGCAGAAGCCCTGGCCGCGGGGGCCTTCTCGTGGCTGTGCCTGTGGCTCGCGCCGGAGGCGGCATTTGCCGCAACCAGAAGGGCCGCCGCCCACAGGACGTGACGGAAATGCAGCACGAGCCGCTGGACGAAAAAATGGAAGGAAGGCAGGTTCATGGTGCCGGATGGAATCCGGTGCGGTTCCCATTAAGCAAACCCCGCGCCCGAACGCACATCTTATAACATCCGTAGGACAAAGGGAGAAGGCAAGTAAGCGGGTGCCTCCGTGGACCTTGCGCTGTCGCCGAATGGCGACAATGGCGCGCTCGAAAGGTGTGGCCCTTTCACCGCGGCTTCAGCGCGCGGGTGGCGAGAAACGTCGGGGTGTAGCGATTGATCGGTGTCAACTCGTCGGACCATCGATCTTCGTACAATCCCGTGAGCATAAAGCCGGCGGCGAGCTGGCCGCCGATCTGAGTTTCGAGTGAGTGGCTGAATTCGGCGGCCAGCCCGCTCTTGAGCCAGCGTTCTTTGGCTTCCGGATCCGGGCAGGTGGGATCGGAGTAGGGAAGCGGGTATTTCACGAGCAAGGGGCCGCCCGTGCGCAGGCTCTCCTGGTCAAAGAGAAAGAACATGGGGTTGATGAACCCGGCGAGCAGCACGCCGCCCGGGCGCAGGACGCGAAAGCATTCGCGCCACACCGGGCGGACATCCTCGGCGAAGACATTCGAGACGGGGTGAAAGATGAGATCGAAGCTCGCGTCGCCGAGGGGTGAGAGATCGGCCATATTGCCGCGTAGGCAGGTCATCGGAAGACCCTCGCGCTTGGCCACGAGCTGGTCCTTGGCCAGTTGCTCGTCGGAGAGATCGAAGCTGGTGACGCGCGCGCCCGTGGCCGCGAGTATCGGAGATTGCTGCCCGCCGCCCGAGGCCAGGCAGAGCACGTCGCGCCCGCGCAGTTCGCCGAACCACTCGCGCGGCACGGGTATATTGGGGGTGAGGACGATCGACCAATCGCCGGCCCGCGCCCGCTCGATCGTGTCGTGGTCCACGGGGATGGTCCATTGGTTCGCGCCGGTGCGGGACTCATGGTTCCAGTCCGCACGGCTGCGCTCGAGGATGTCGGAGGAAGAAAAGGCATCTGGGGTGGCCATGCGGCGGATGATTAAACGGAAACGCGGGTCGCGTCGACGCCGGGCTGCGGCCTGTATGCGCGCTCGGGCAATTTGGGTTGACCCGGTTTTTGCGGGATCGTTATATACGCTCGTATATAACGTATGCGCGTTGCCCGTCCTTTCCTTTCCGCTGTCGCCATCGTGGCTCTTGTTCCGTCCTTCGCCTCGGCGGCGACGTTTACGCTCAGTCCCACGCAGGACACATTCGTTTCCTCGGCAAACTCCACTTCCAACTATGGGGCCGCCGGAGCGCTGCTCGTGAATGCGGCGGGGTTGCCCAAGGGCGAATTCGACTCACTGCTTCAGTTCAATTTTTCCTCGGCGAAATCCTCCTTCGACTTAACTTTCGGCGTCGGCCAGTGGTCGATTCAATCGGTCACTCTCCAACTCACCAGTGCCAATCCGGGCAATCCGATTTTCAACAGCCCGGCGGCGGCAGGGGCGTTTACGCTCAACTGGATGCAGGACGATTCATGGACTGAGGGGAACGGCACGCCCATGGCCGCCTCTACCAACGGCGGCGTGACCTACGCCACGCTTCCTGGCTTCCGCAGTGGGGCGGATCAATCGCTCGGCACGTATAACTTTCCCGGCGGCACCAGCGGCAACAACATCTATACCCTCGGCCTGAACGGCTCTTTCGTCGCCGATGCTACTGCCGGTAACGCCGTGAGCCTGCTCGCACTGCCCGCGGATTCTGCCATCGTTTATACTGCGAACTCGCAGAATTTCACCACGCCCGCGAGCCGGCCTGTGCTCACCGTCACGGCCGTTGGTGTGCCGGAACCGGGCACGGCGGTTCTGTTGCTGGCCGGTATGAGTGTAGGGATGCTCTTCCGGCGTCGGAGACGGAGCGCGTGAAGGCTCCACCGCAGTCGTTGGATGTTGGCTTCATCCGAAGAGGGCATTTCATCACGGCAGCGTTCACACTCATTGAGTTGCTGATCGTCATTGCGATCATCGCCGTATTGGCGGGATTAATTTTGGCGGTGTTGGGGCCGGTGAACGCGATGCGCGACCAGTCGCGTAGCGCATCGAATCTGCGCCAGTGGGGTGTCGCGCTCGCGGCCTACGCGAACGACAACGACGGATTCATCCCGCGACGCGGGCAAGGCGTGCAGCCAGTGGGGCAGATCGACCGGCCGGAAGACTGGTTCAATGCGTTGCCGCCCTACTTGGGGTTGAAAGCGTACGGCGACCTCGTGGCTGCCGGCCAGCGGCCAAGGCCAGGCGATAACTCGGTTTTCGTTCGCCCGGGGGCGAAGGACCCAGGCGCGACCGCTTTTCTCAGCTACGCCATGAACATGAATCTCTCGCCTTGGAATCTGCCGGCGGCGACCAAGCTCAGCCAGATCGAGCGGCTGGCTGTGACAGTCTTCATGGCTGAAGCGCCCGGGCAGTATGCCAGCACGTATCCCTCCATGCAGCCGTATGGATGCGTGGCGCCGTATCGCAAGCAGGGCAATATCTTGTTTCTCGATGGCCATGTCGCTGCTTTCTCTGCTGTGTATCTCGGCGTGGGGAAAGGTGACCCGCAGCGCGACGACGTGCGCTGGCTCACCGGAACAGCGAGTGACGCGCAGGCGGGAAAGTATTAGCCGGACAGACTTCGAAACGATCAACATTCCACATCCCATGCTCTTTCTTCGACGTGCTTTTCTCACCTGTAGCCTCGCTTTCATCGGAGGGATAGTTTCACCACTTCGCGTGTCTGCCGAGGATCGTCCGCCGATCCGTGTCGCTGTGATCGGCGGGATGACGATGACCGGCATGTGGGACAAGTTGACGGCGCAATTTGAGGCGGATACGGGTTGGAAGATCCAGCTCGTCATCACCGGCCCGAAGGACGTGATCTCCGCGCCCTTCAAGCAAGGGGAGGTCGATCTGTTGACGATGCACGGTGGTGCGGACAAAACGGTGGATCTCCTGGCGGATGGTTACGGCGTGAACATGCGCCCGTGGGCGCGCAACGAGCACACCATCGTGGGGCCGGCGAGCGATCCAGCGGGCATCCGCGGGATGAAGGATGGTGCGGAGGCGCTGAAGAAGATTGCCGCTGCGCATGCGCCGTTCGTCGATTTCTACGGGCCGGGCAGCCGCGAGCTCACGCACAAGCTCTGGCAGCGCGCGGGGATCAAACCGGAAGGCGACTGGGTGCTGAAAGATGAAAGTCCCACCCCAGAAGGGATCGTCAGTTTCGCCGAGAAGAAACAGGCCTACGTGGTAGTCGGCCGCATTCCGGTGACCAATGGCAAGATGGCGCTGGGAAAGATGGAAGTGCTCGTGCAAGGAGACCCCGAGATGCGCCGTCCGTACGTCGTCGTCGAAGCCAACCCGCAGAAATTTCCGAAGATCAATGCCGCTGGCGCGCGAGTGTTGGCGGATTGGATGACCGGCGATGCGGGGCAGAAGTTCATCCTCAACTACGGCAAAAAGGAAGCGGGCGGGATTCCGCTCTACTATCCAATCCGCGTGCCGGGCGAGGAGGGGAATTGACTGCGAGGCGATTGGGCAGTTGGAAAACTGTGTCGCGGGCGGGGTTGCCTTCCAGGAGGATTTCCAAAAGTGCTCTTGCAGGTGGAAGCATGTTGTTGCCCGCTGTGTAAAGCTGCTTGGTATTCCCGCCTCTGGCCCGTAAATGGATGCGATGAGAGCCCCCCTACTTTCTATTGTCCTCACGGCTCTGCTATCCTGCGTATCCTCTGGCGTGATCCTGGAGGACGAGGTAACGCCGCAGAATCTAGAGTCTCAGGGATATAAGTTTACGATTGTGCCGCGTGGAAAGGTTGGCCTTGTATCGTTTAAGGTCACGATAGATACGAAGGATCAGGCGAAAATGCCCGATGGCACTTCTGCGTTATTGGTGATAAAACGTGGAAAGAAGGTTGTGGCGGAGATCCCGGTAGAAATGGTGAGGACGGATCAGAAGATAGAGGTGAGGGAGTTCTTCATTTCTTCCGAGTATCTATCTCAATCTACCTTTGAATTCGGCATATCGTCGGGCTTGGCGCCCTCTGGTGCTGTCTTTATATTTCGTCTGAAGAACTTTGTCGGCCATTGAGCCTCCCCGGTTCTCGTGAGAGCGGAAGAGGAGGGCCTAAGGTCTGACCGCCCGGCTATCACTCCGCCCGCAGGAGCTTCCGCAGGCGTTGCCACGAGGGCCGCGCCGCCTTTTCAGTCGCCTCGGCCATGGTCTGATACTCCGCCAGCACCTTGCGCCCCAGCTCGGTCACTTGCGTGCCGCCGCCCTGGCGCCCGCCGCGGGCCAACTCCACCAGTGGGCCGGAAAATTGCGTGTTCATCGTCTTCGTCAGCGCGAGCGCTTTGACGTAAGACATCTTCATCTGAGTTGCGGTGCGATTGAGACTGCCGGTGGTGAGCAGGGATTCCAGGAGCTCCGCTTTGCCGGGGCCAAAGGCGATGTCATCTCCGCTCATGATGCGGACGCGGACTTTCAGAGCGGGTTCACTCATGCGATGCCCGTTGCATATCGATTCCGAAAGCGCATGTCACCCATGTTCGGATTCTTCAACTGCGCGGGCGCTGGATGAGATAGGTGGGTGATTGTGTTTCGCGGAGTTTTCATTCAGCTATGGGCGTCATGTCGTACTTCCGTTTCCCCCTTTGTCTCCTGTCGCTGCTTGTGACCGCTTCGCTCTACGCCCAGGCGCCCGCCATTCCGCAGGGCAAAGAATCCGACCCGAACCTGCCACCGAAGGGCGGAAGCTGGAGCCTTCGCGAGGCCACGGTCACGGACCCGAGCCTGCCGCGCGTGCTGCTCATCGGTGACTCCATCACGAATAGCTATCTCGAGCCGGTCCGGAAGGCGCTGGCCGGCAAGGCGAACATCGATGCCTGGATCACGCCCACCACGCAGGCGGACAAATCACTGCCGAAGACCATTGCGGCCATCCTCGGTTGGCAGAAGTACGCAGTCGTTCATTTCAATCTCGGGCTGCACGGCTGGCAGAAAGGTCGCATCCCGGAAGGGCAGTATGAACCGCTGACCAAACAACTTGTGGAAAACCTGCGCGCTGGTGCGCCGCAAGCCACGCTCATCTGGGCGACGATCACTCCCGTGACGGTGAAGGGTGAGCCGGAAAAATTGAACCCGGACATTCAGCCGACGATCGAGGAGCACAACCGTATGGCGCTTGCCGTGATGAAGTCGGAAAATGTGGAGATCGATGATCTCGCGGGCCTCATGGCGGAACACCTGCCGATGGCCGCGGGCGATATGTTTCACTGGAAGCCGCCGGGCGTTGCGTTGCTGACGGAATCGGTAACGAAATCAATCGCCACCGCGCTGGAAAAGCGGAAGGTGAAATAAGGGGGCGTGCGGCGTCGGGTGATGCGAAGTGGTAATGGATCGCTCAACCTTCCCATCCCCCTGATCCTCCTGTACCATCGCGCAATGAAGTTCTCCCCGCGTCTTCTTTGCCTGCCGCTGTGTCTCAGCTTTTGTCTGTCCGCCATGGGCGCCGCGGAACCAAAGCCGCTCTCTCCAGTCGATACCACGCCGAAGCTGGAAATCCTGAATAAGCAGATCGAGATGAATGCGGAGGATTCGCAGGCCTATGTAAATCGCGCCTATACCCTCGCGTTACTGGGACGAAAGGACGAAGCCCGCGCGGACCTGAAAAAAGCCCTCGTGCTGAAGGATAATGCGCCGATGCAAAACCGCGTCGGATGGGCCTACTTCAACCTGGGTGACTATGACGACGCCGTTCATGCCTTTGAGACGTCGGTGAAGGTCAGCGGGTATCGGGGGCACTACGACTACTACTCACTCGTACTGGGCTACTGGGGCACGGGCCAGACGAAGCTCGCTCTCGAAAACTACCAACTCGCCGTGGAGCGCGATCCGCGTTTCGGCGAATTCAAGACGCTCGACGAACGCACCGCGGAATGGACGCCGCTGGAGCGCCGCGCCATTCACGAGATCTACGTCCTCTGGAGCAAGACGTGGAAAGCAAACTAGCCGCGCGCTCTACGCAGCGATTACTTGGCTGACGGCGCCTTCAGCTTTTCGAGTAGGTAATCCTGCACGGTGGCGTGTTTCACGTCCGGCGCGCCGGGGTAGAAAAGCTCGCAGGGCACGCCGAATTCCTTGCAGTGCTCTTGCAGTTTGAGCCCGAAATTTGCGGTGTGCGTAGGATCCTTCTGCGGCTGCCCGATGGCCGGCGCTGCACCGAAAGTCATGTAGACGGGTGGATCGTCCGACGACACCAGTGCGTAGGGCGAATACTCTGCGATCCACGGGAGGATCGTCTCGCGTCCCGCGAGGAAGGCGTCGAATTGCGAAAGCTTCTTCGCCGGGTCGCCGTTGAAAAAGAAAGCGTGTCCGCCGTAGCTGCTATTGGGAGTCCAGTCCTTCATCTGCTGCGGGTCCAGGGTCGTCTGCGGCGCGCTCACTGCAGCGCACCATAGGCGCGTGGATTCGTGGGCGATGGGGTCTGCGCTTTTCGGATCGGCCATGTCGGGATGGAAGGCCAGCCAGAGCGAAGTGCATGCGCCGGCCGAGCCACCGCTCGCGCCGATGCGCTCCTTGTCGATATTCCACTCCGCGGCTTTGCTGCGGACCAGCTGGAGCGCACGCGCGGCATCGTGCAGCGGCCCATTCACCGGTGGTACTTCGCCATCGGCCGTGGCCTCGGGGATGAAACGGTACTCGACCGATACCACCGAGATGCCCGCCTTGAGCATCGCCGGTAGCAGGCCGTTGAGACCGCTCATGCGTCCGCCGCCCATCCAGCCGCCACCGTGGATGAAAAAGAGCACCGGCGTCGGTTTGTCCGACTCCGCCTTCCAGAAGTGCAGCACTTGCTTGCGATGCGGACCGTAGGAGAGGTCGTAGACAGTGGGGTTTGGCAATTGCGGATTCGCCGCGAGGAATTTCTTCCCTTCTTCCGCGCCGATTTCGCGCACGAAAAGATTGCGCCAGCGAATCTCGCCGCCATGCGTCTGCAGCATGATCGGGCCTTTCGCAGGGAAAGGCTGGCTCTTGTCCCAATAGTTTTCCATCGGCGCGCCTTCCACCACGGCGCGATTATTGAGCGTGACCCACGTGCGGGCGCCGATCTGCCGGATCTTCAGCTCATTCCATTGGCCGAAAGGTTTGTCCGCCACCATGAGCGGGTCGCGGCCGAGCGTCTTCGGTGTGTTGTTGAAAAGTCCGCCAGAGCCACGATCCGGATTGCGATCGGGGCTCTTCGGGTCCCACACCTGAGTGTCGTCCCAGATCTGCACCTGCGGATTGCCGCGCAGATATACGCCGCTGTCGGCGTGCGCCACGGTCTTGTATTCGATCGTGAGCTCGATGTCGCCGAACTCCTCCTCGGTCGTCGCATAGGGTCCCGTCCCGCTATTCACCAGTTCGCCATTTTCCACCCGCCAATGCTGCGGAAATTCCTCGCGCTGCTGTTTCAGATTCGCGTCTTTTTTCTCGCCGGTGAGCTTGGCGGAGGAGTGCGGGTTCAGGCCATACCAGCCGGTGAGGTCCTTGCCGTTGAAGATCGCGCGGAAGCCATTCGGCGGAGCGGGTTCGCCGGCGGCGTGAAGGAGGGGATGCGCAGCCGCGAAGAGGGCGCATGCGATGAGGGGGAGAAGTTTCATAGGGGGGCGGGAGGGAGAATGGAAAATAAGGAAATGGCAGATGGCAGAATGAAGCTACGCAGCGCGAAGTTATCGCTCGATGGGATGGTTCCTTAGAGCGAAAGCGTTCTGGGTTAGAGCGAAAGGGTTTTGCGAGGACGTCATTTCGCGGCGTGGCTGACGATGAAGTCCACCGCGGCCTGGGAATCGGGTGCGGGCGCCAGCGAATGCCCTGCGCCTTCCACGACGGCGACCGTAATTTTGCCGCCGAGTTCCTGGTAGCGCTTTTCCAGGGCGCGCGTGTTGTCGTTCAACCATGGGTCGCGGCTGCCGCACACGTGATAGAGCGGCACGCCCGCTTTGGCTACTGGCTCGAGGCGATCGAGCAGCGGGCCGCTTGTCATCAGGCTGCGCAGGATCGGGTTTTCGGCATAGATGCAGGACACATTTTCCGGATTGGCGATCGCCCAGGCGTAAGCCTCGCCCGCCGCCGCGCCGCTGCCTTCCATCGCCGGTTTCGCCGAGAAGCCGTGCTCCACGAAGTGTTTATAGACGGCGTTCCATTGCTCGAGTTGCGGAGCGTTGGCATTGTAAGGAACAGGACCGGTGATGATGTGAAAGCCGCGCGCCAGCAAGGCGAGATCGACCTTGTCTCCGCGGGTCGCGGCACCCACGCGATAGACCCATGGCTTGCCTGGAGCCGCCTTTTGCGGAGCGAGCACGGTGACGAAAGGATCCATGCCCGGCACGGCAAATTGATAGCGATCGTAACTCCCCGAAAAGTAAGGCCCGCGGTAGGTGATGTCCGCACCGTCATCCGCAAAATGCGCGTAAGTCTCCTCGCGACCGTAGAAGACGGACGTGCGCACTTTGTCTCCCAGGTAATCCGGCGCGGGCGCGATCGTCTCCCTGACGCTGGCGAGGATGAAATCCACAATGGGTTTCGGGTCTCGCAGGCTGTGCGGATGATGGCCGAAGCCTTCCTTTACCATCACCGAGATGCGCCCGCCGAGCGCGGGGTAGATGCTCTCGATGGCCGCAGTACAATCGGGCAGGAGGGGATCGATATCCCCGCATACATGGAAAAGCGGGACGTTGTTGGCCGCGAGATCGCCGAGGCGTCCGAGACTCTCGCGATCGCAAGCGGGATTGTCCGCGTAGATGCACGAGACCTTGTCCGGATGCGTGGTCGCCCAGAGATACGAGTATTGCCCGCCGCGGCTCATGCCGATGAAGCAAGGCTTCGGGGAAAGCCCGCGTTTTTCCGTGAGCCACGCATACCATGCGTCCCATTCCTTGCCCGGCTTGAGATTGGCATTGGCGGAAGTGTAGGCGATGCAGAAGCCGTGCTTCAGCAGTTCGATCTCCGCCTGCGGTTCGTGATTCCAATAACACCCCTGCCACGACCACGGATGTCCGGGTGCAGGTTCCTTTGGCACCACGAGTACGCAGCGCCGCTGGCCCTTCTTCGGTTCCTTGATGCCATCGCCTTCGCCCTCCGGCGCCTTCATCGGCGTGATGGCGAGCGTCTCCTCATCCATCACGAAGTCGTAGCGATCAAACCCATGCCACGTGCCTTTGTTGTCCGGCGCGACCTCCGCCGTCTCCGCGGCGATCGTCGGCTGCGGAATGCCCGTGGAGGCTGCAGCGAGGACGACGGCCAGGGCGACAGCGGTCAGGCTGCGTTGAAGCCTTGAGGCAATAGGGAGGATGGGAGAGGGCATGAAGTTGGAATGCGACTGAGCTGCGACGCTGGCAATGGGCGGCGGTGTAAGTGCAGGAAGCAGCCTCCCGTCCGCCTGCGATTTCCCGTTACGTCAGGATCTCGACCTTGCCTGCGAGGTCGCGACTAAAAGCGTGCAACTGCTTCTGCTCGGGACTGAGGTGCCGGACGATGAGCTTTTCCTTGGTCACCACGAGGTGCGAGAAGCCATTGGTCATCTCCGAGTAGATCTTGCGGTCTGGCGTCTTGATTTTGGTGATCGAAGCGCCGCCGCCTCCCGAGACGACAAAGGAGGTGTTCACGCCCTCGAATTCCAAATGCTGTAAATCGTGATCGTGGCCGCAGAAATAAGCCGCGACGCCATACTTCTGGAAGATTGGTCCCCATTCGGCGATCAACGCCGCGGAATCACCGTGAGGACCATTGCTGTAGAGCGGGTGATGCCCGAAGGCGACCGTCCACGCAGCACGCGGCTTTTCCAGTTCGCTCTTCATCCACGCCGCCTGTTTGGCCTTCTCCTCCGGCGTGAGATAGGCGAGGTGATTCTGGTAATTGCTATCCAGCACGAGGCAGGTCACCAGAGGGTCCTTTTCCGGCCAGTCCACGCGAAACCATTTCGAAGGCATCGTCCAGCGTGTGCCGGGATGGGCGTCGGCGTAGGAAAGCTGTGCCGCCACCTTTTGAAAACTCTCCTCGTCGTAATCGTGGTTGCCGAGCATGGCCCAGCACGGCCCCGGGAAAACATCCGCGGGATACATGTCCTCAAAGCCCTCTTTCCAGCGCGGCGAAGCGACCCCGCCGGGCATGGTGCCGTAGAAATTGTCGCCTAGCAGGAAGAGTCCCTCCGTCTTGATATTCCGCGATTGGACGTAGCCTTTCATCGCGGCCGCCACCTTGTCTTGCATGCTCGGCGCATTGGGGTCGCCGTCCTTCGCGCTCGGCGTGCTGCCGGGTTTAAGAAGGCGATACTTCTTCGAATTGCCGAAGTCACCGAGCATCAGAAAATGCAGCCCTTCTTCCGCGGCCGGCGCGCTGAAAGCTGGCAGCCGTCCAGCCAGAGCGGCCGCTGCACTGTAGGCGAAAACTTGCCGGAGGAGGTGGCGGCGAGAAATACCGGAAGGGAGGGTGGGAAGTGGTTTCATGGAGGGCAGAATGGAAAGTAAGGAAAGGGCAGATCGTCGAAGGAAGCAATGCTGCGCGAAGTTATCGTCTGATGTAACGCTTCCTTAGAGCGAAAGCGCTTTGAGAGGACCTCATTTGGCGGACGAAAAAGAGGTCGTTCACTGCGTGGTTCCCTCCGCCCGCACCAGCGCGATCCCATTCCCGTAAAAGGCCACTGCGGGATCGGCAGGGTTCACCTGGTTTGCCGCTCGCAGGTTGTAAACTTTCCGCCCTGTGAACTGTTTGCCGGCGGCGCGCAATTCGAGGGTGTGGGCGCGGAAATAGCGGCGAATCAATCCGCTGACATAGAGAGGGTCCTCCTGCCAGAGCGACGCGAGGTACTGCTCGTCATCGATTTCCATCTCGGTGCCGTTGCCGGCGTTGCTCTGCACTTGGAGATAAATGGCCGCGAGCTTTTGAATGCCCGGGATGAAGCGCGGGCCCGCCTCGATGCGCTGACGCTCAAACCAGCACAATCTCGGCACGAACCAAAGGTTCGAAGCCATGGTGATGACCAGGACGGGTAGGAAAATTTTCCGGTAGTGTGCGTCCTCGAGGAGATACACCGTAGCCATACCGGCCAGGGCGAAAAGCAGTGGAAGGATGAGGAGGCAATAGCGCGCATGAAAGGCTTTCCCGCTGATCAGGTTCATGAAGAGATAAGCCAGTATCAGGAAGGCTGCGGAAAGGATGCCCGGTGAGCGCGAGAAGGCCGCGCGGATGGGAACGCGAACTCCGCGGAGAGCCGTCCAGATCAATCCCCCAGTGGCGATCGCGACAAAGCCGCAGCAAAGGATGGAAATGGCGTTGGTTAGCACGAGCCCAGCGGGGCCACCGAAGGTCTGCTGCGCCAGCGCGCGATATTCATCGGGTGTGTAAGTAGAACTCGGCGCCCAGTAGTTGATGAAGAAGCTAAAAGGTGAACTGAAAACGCGGAGCGCCGTGGCGGAATAGCCGCCTGCGCTCCCAGTCAGCATCCCGTGGGTGTTTGCCCAATGATGACGCGACTCTCCTGCGACGTAGGGCAGGTAACACAACAGTCCGGCAATCACCCCGGCGCAAAGCCAGCTCCAGGCAGGACGCATTTGCCGCAGCCATGCCAGCGCGACGAGGGGAGGGATGAGCGTGAGTAGTGACAAATGAACCTGCAGCCCGAGGAGAACCAGGAGGGGCAGGAAGAAAACCGCCCGCGACTTCTCCTTCGCGAGACAGCGAAACAGCGCGAGGAAGATCAGCACACCGAAGAGCGGCATAAGCGAGGGATTGAAAATAATGGACGAATAAAAAACCGTCCACGGCGACACCGCCATCCAGAGCGCGGCGAATGTAGCGCTCGCTGGGTCGAATAAGTTGCGAGTGAGGTACCAGGTCAGCGCGAGCGCCAGGATGTTAACGAGGATGGTGGCCAGCACGATCCCGTGCATGCCACCGCCGAGCTTGAGCCCGGCGACGCAAAACAGTGCCCAGGCCGGCCCGGGTAGCTTCGAGTGCAAGTTGCAATTGGGTTGCCCGATGTAATGCGCTCGCTCGTCATTCGCGAGATAGTTCACGGCAACCTCATACGCCTCCACGCTGTCATTCACCTGCGAGCCGAGAGCGTACGCTCCCGCCCATTCGAGGTAGGCCAGCCGCAGAAAAAAGGCGACGACGAGGATGACCGGCAGATGCCAGCATGTGGCCCAGCTATTGCGCAATGACCTCACTCCAGGAATCGGAACTGCATCGTCACGCCGGCAGCCGCACGCTCTGCGGGTGGCGGATGTGATTATCCGGGTCGTAGCGCTTTTTTAGCGCCTGCAGACGCCGGTAATTCTCCGCACCGTAGTAAGCCGTGGACCAGTCTTCGAAAGCGAGGTCGGGATAGTTTGCGTAATGGCCCGTGATCCCGGCCTTCGCGATGTGATCGCGGATGCGTCCGATCGCTGCCCGCAGAGTGGAGGCGCGGAAGGGGCTGTCCCAGTAGGCCTGCGCTTCGCCGAGATAAGAAAATGCGCGATGCGGATAGGCGCCATCTTCACCGCGTGCGATGGCGCCGCCCATCGTATTGATCTGGAAGACGAGCCCTGGCTTGGTGAGCACCTCGAAGAAAATACCCGGCAGCGCTGCGCGAATGTCATCCATGCCGCGGTAAAAGCCCGCGCTGGTGTTTTTGAAAAATTCCGGTCCTGCCCCGCCGTAATACCAGTGAACCGATGTGGTCAGCGGCACCACCGGGGCAGCGGTATTCTTGCTGCAGAGCGCACCGACTTGCCGGCGAAATGCGGCGACGCCCTTATTGTCCGCCGAGCCCACGGTGGTGAGCAGCACGGTCACCTGGCTGCCATTCATGACCCACGCGGAAAAGGCATCATCCGGCAAGGCCGCCGTCGCTTCGAACCACGCTGCGAGCAGCGTGGTCGTCTTCGCTTCGTCGAGGTGATAAGCGCGGAATTTCCACGAGGTAAATGCGCGCGGCACCGGGCGGGTCTCCAGCGTGAGTTCCGTCACGACGCCAAAGTGCCCATTGCCGCCACCACGCGCCGCCCAGAGCAATTCGGGATCGTCCGCCGAATTGCGTGCTGCGCCCGTGCCATCCACCATGCGGAAGCTGCGCAGGTGATCGCAGGTGAGCCCGTGCTTGCGGGCAAACATGCCGTAGCCACCGCCGAGGGTGAGCCCCGCCAGCCCGACGGTGGCGCACGAGCCCGAGGGCAGAAAGCGCCCCTGCGGCAGCAGATATTGATTCACGTCGCGCAGCCGGCAGCCCGCGCCCGCGGTGAGCAGGCCGCTCTTGGCATCGAGATGCAGGTTGTTCATCGGCGAGACATTCACCACCAGCCCGTCGTCGTTCAGCGAAAAGCCTTCGAAGGAATGTCCGCCGGATTTCACTGCCACCGGCCACTTCTCCGAGCGTGCCCGCTCCAGCGCTTTCTGCACGCCCGCTTCCGTCGCGCAGGTGGCGATGATATTCGGCCGCAGCAGGATGCCCGCGTTGTAGGGCTGCCGCGCCGCGGCGTAGGCGGCGTCGGTGGGTTTGAGGAAGATCACATCCTCGGTTTGCCGAGGCAGCGGAGGTGAGGACGCGGGTGCGGGCGTCGATGCGGCGTGCTTCGGCTGGGCGCCCAGCGCCTCGGCGAAAAGCGCGGCTCCCGCGGATACGGACGTGCGAATGAATCCCCGACGCGTCTGGCTCATGAATGGGCGGAGAGTGCACAAAGAGTGGCGAGGATGCAATCCAGCGAAGTTAGAGGAAGCGCACAGCGCGATAGCGCTTTCCAAAAAACTGTCATCCCGAGCGATGCGGAGCGAGGGACTTCTGATATCTGGGGGGGGGCGGAGATGGTTGGAATTACCTATCGAAGCTCCGCACCGTCTCCGCCCCCAAAAGATTGGAGGTCCCTCGCTCCGCATCGCTCGGGATGACAGAGTTTTTTGGAGCACGCTGTCGCGCGGGGCGGCCGTTTTGTTTGATCAGCTAATCAACAGCAGCCGCGGCGCATCTCCTGCGGAATGTTCCGGCGCGCGGTGGATACACGGCGGCACCGGGCTGCCGGGCCAGTCGACGGCGATGCGCCAGATATTGCCCAGGCCGAAAGAATAAGGACGGGCGTGCGGCAGCGGCGCGTAGTGCAGGTCGTAGCAATTTTCACTGAGCCACTCGCGAAAGGAATCGTCATCCTCGCCATTGAAGAGCCGCAGCAATTCCGCCCGCGTTTCCGGCATCTCCACCCGCCGTCGCGCTTCCTCGTTGAGCAGGCCCTCGCTAGACGGGCCGTAGTAAGTGCACAGCCAGGTATCCGCCTCCACCGGTGCGCTGTCGACGTGAAAGGAAAAGACATCCGTGGCCACCGGCCCGGACTCCTCATCGCGTGGATAGCCGTAGATGCAATTGAGGACCGGCTCGCGCTCGAGGTTTCGCAACCGCTCTTGATCGGCGATCATTTGCTCGATCGCCATCCGCCCACGCTCGCTTACCGATAGGCCCTGCAGACGTTCGTCATCGAGCGTCACGATCCCTTCTCCGGCGCCGAGGTGTGCCACCACGTCACCGAAGTCACCCCGCAATGCACGCGGCCAGCAGAGCGCATTCACACCGTCGGCGAAGGGCGTTGCGACCAATGCCTCAAAACTCTGCACCATCCGAATGCGCGGATAGTCGGAAGGCGAAAAAGGAGTAACCGTCGTAGGCTGCATGGGAAGGGAGCGCGCTTCTATGCCGCACGTGGCGCGCTCCGTCCATCGTTCTTGTAAAGCGCCGTTTCCTCGGCGCTGATGGCCTCAATAGAAACGCGGCTCCAGTCGGGCTGAGCCGCTGGAGCCGCAATTCTGGCGGTCGTTGACCACCACTACCGAATGGATTGAGATCCCGACCTTACCGGCGGTAATAATACCTCGGGGAGTATTGGTAGCGCGGGCTGCCGTCGCGGTTGTAGCCGTTGTTCAGGCGGTCGCGTTCGATCTGCCGCTGGTTTTCCCAGTAGTCACGGTCGTTGCCGCGATAGCGATCGCTCGACCAATCGTGACGGTCGTGCCGGTCATGTTTGTGATGCTTGTCCTTGGCGAAAGCTCCCGTTGGGATGAAGAACATCGCGCCGAGGATGAGTGAGAGAAGGGCGAATCTTTTCATATATTAGGTGACGTGGGTTGGCCTCACTCCATTCATTGCGAGTTGGCAAACTTTGTGTCTGCCTACTAAATCGCGCGTCCAAGTGGCCACGGTTGTTAAGCCCCATGGATAAAGCATTGCTGGAGGGAGTTTGAAAAAGGAACACAGACGGCAGCACCTTGCATCCACCGAAGCGCGCCACTCGATTCAGTGGTGACTCTGAATCATACACTTCATATGGCCTCCCCAACCAAAAAGACCAAGTCGACCCGCACCGCCAAGCCCACCGCCAGCAAAGTCGCGGCGAAGACAAAAGCTGTGGCGAAAAAAGTGACCGCCAAGCCCAGCGCGAAAGTGGCCGCCAAGCGTCCGACCAAAAAAGCCGCTCCCCGCACGAAAGCCGCGAAGAAAAACTCCAGCGGCCTCATGCAATCCGTCAAGGACGGCGTCCAGACCGGCCTGCATGCGGTGACGGATCTGGTTATAAAAGTTACCCCGGATGCGCTTCTGCCGCGTTCCGCCAAGGCGAAGAAGAAATAGCCTCGCCTGTTCCGCTTTCCCAACACCTCCGGGCTCACTGAGCCCGGCTGCGACGGCGCCGCTACGGACAACGCAGCGCCCACGTGAGCAGGCCACTGGAAAGCAGGCACGCCACGGTGCGGACGTGATTCCAGAACGTCCATTGCGGCAGATACGTCGTCGTCCAGTAAGTCGTGGTCGCCGGATCCGCCGCAGGCATGGTCGCGAGAGAGTTGTTCATCGGCACGTTGCAGATCATGGTCACGGCAACGCAGCCGAGCAGGTAAATTGCCGCGCCCGCCACCATCAGCCAGCCCGAGTGTGAACTGAGCCGCCAAAACGAAGCGACCGCGAGCGCGAGACACGCCACCGCCGTGCCGAGAAAGGCGACCAGGAAGATCGACCGCTCGGCGAGCATGTTGATGCTCTGCATGGCGCTAATCCCCTCCGCTGCGGGCAGACGTCCGAGCGCTTTCATCACGAAGCTGGAGAAGGCAAAGAAGACACCGGCCATCAAACCCGTGGCCAGTGCGGTGGCGAAGGTGAGTCCGAAGAAGAGTTTCATCGTGTTCATGGCGGTTTCGGCAGCCTGAAGTAGATCGGTCGCGCCGGCAATCTACGCCGCCACGCGGACAGCGTGGGAGGAAAATGGAGCGCCTTTCAACGGAGCGCGGACATTCCTGTCCGCCCAGCGGTCTGGAGAGCCCGGTTTCCGCTGCACGAGTGTCCGCAAAAAAAATGCCCACCGCCCGCCACCGAAAAAGAGTTTCGCCCATGCTTGCGTTGCCAAAGCCTTACTTTGGTAACGAGAGTGTATGGGTAAGGTTGGGAAGATGCTCTTTCACCACTTCGCTGGCGAGGTTGAGCCAGCGCGGGGCGCGGTCGAGGATGGCGCTGTCGGCCGACGCGATGATGGCGGAGGAGACAGCGAGGATGCGGTCGGGGTCGGGGACGAGTTCGACTTGCCAGGGCCAACGATGCTCGGCGGCGATTTCGAGGAGGAGTTGTTTCAGGCGGGCGCTGTTGGAAACGGGGGCGTCGAGATACCAGAGGGCGTGCTGCAGGTGGTAGCGGGTGAGGGTTTGCCCGATGAGCGTGATCGCTTTCGGTGTCTCGGCGACCTTCTTGAAGTTGCCGTGCATGCTGGCCATGTCGCGGGAAGAGCCATCGCGACCTACGAGGATGACGCCGCCGGCGAGGGCGGCTTCGATGGTGGTGAGGACGTTGTAGCCATCGATCTCGAGGGCTGTGCCGGCGAGCTGAGCGGGGTCGGTGATCTGGCGGCGTTGGCGGTCCTGGAGTTGTTCGTCGGAGCAGGCGCATCGGCGGACGGCGATGCGCTGGCGCTCGGTGAGAGCGTAGCGATCGCCGACGAGGGTGCCGGCGGATTTATCGGCGTAGCCACGGGTGAGCAGCCAGCAGAGGTCGGTGCAGGCGGCGCGCAGGCGCGGGA